>NZ_JBJGYS010000016.1:0-122745 GCF_054050115.1 Geodermatophilus sp. SYSU D00708
GGCGGCACGGCCGCAGACGCTGTACGGCATCGCGGACTCACCGGTCGGCCTGGCCGCGTGGCTGCTCGACCACAACGACGCCGACGGTCAGCCGGCCGCGGCGGTGGTCGCGGCCCTGGACCGGACGTCGAGCACCACGGGCGACCTCACCCGCGACGAGGTCCTCGACAACATCACGCTGTACTGGCTGACCAACACCGGGGTCTCGGCGTCACGCCTGTACTGGGAGTACCGCGGCGGCTTCTTCGACGCCAAGGGCGTCACCATCCCGGTCGCCGTCAGCGTCTTCCCCGGCGAGCAGTACGAGGCCCCGCGCAGCTGGACCGAGCGCGCCTATCCCGGCCTCGTCCACTACAACCGGGTCGAGCGGGGCGGGCACTTCGCGGCCTGGGAACAGCCACACCTGTTCACCGAGGAGCTCCGCGCGGGCTTCCGGTCGCTGCGCGGACCCGAGATCCCCCGAGCGCGGGGCTGACCTGCACCGACCGTCGAGAGGACGGGCCGATGACATCGCGAACGTCGCCACGCCGGCTCAGCCTGGCAGGAGACCGGCTACCGGTTCACGACCGACGCATCCTCGGCGTTCGCCACGACGTGGACCGCAGCCCCCGCGGCGGCGCCGTCGATGCCGACGTCGGAAGCGTGCAGCTCTGCCTCGACGAGCCGATCCGCGCCCCGGCCTCGACCAGCCGACCGGCCCGCCGATGGCCCACCTCGATCAGCTCCCCGTCGGTGTCCGAGGCGTCCTCCTTCCGCAGGAGGGCAGGAAATCGATGGGAGCCCGCCGCGAGCCCAGCACGGGATGGCTCAGGGACTTCCGACTGGCCCGAGGGGCCGCCAACGGTGCGACGGTGGTGCCGACACCGCCAGGGGGAGCTTCGAGGAGGTGAGCGCGTGGAGGGCGCGCCTGTGTCCGTGGCGATCGTGGGCAGCCGCACGGAGGGGGAACTGATCGTCGGCTTGCTGCGCAGTCACGGCCTGAGAGCAGACATCGCAACCGACGATGCCGGAGGACAGTACCCACAGCTGCAATTGGAGGGCGTTCACGTGCTGGTTGCCGCCTCGGACGCAGCCGCGGCCCGTCAGCTGCTCTCCCCCGCCGCTGAGTCGACCGGGCCGGTCTCCAGCGGCTGAATCCGGTGGGTGGTCGCCGACACGGCCGCGCAGCGGTCGTGGACGCGCCCTACCGCCGGACCTGCCGCTGCGGCCCGTGCCGGGCATAGCGTCGATCAGTGCTCGATCCCGGGACGCTCCGCCGGCAGAGACTGCGCAACGTCACACAGGCCGTCCTCCTGCTCGTCGGCTTGATCGGCACGGCCGGTGTGCTCGCCTGGGTGCTGTTCGGCCCGACAGGCCTGCTGTGGGCGCTCGTCATCGGCGTGCTCGTCGGTGCACTGCGGCCCCGGGCGCCGACGCGGACCCTGCTGTCGATGTACGGCGCGCTACCGGTGGGCCCCAGCACGGCTCCGAGACTGCTCCGGATCGTGCAGGAACTCTCGGAGCGGGCCGGGCTCGCGAGCACGCCGGCCCTCTACTACGTGCCGAGCACGATCCCCAACGCCTTCGCGGTCGGGCGCGGAGACGACGCGGCGATCGCGGTCAGCGACGGGCTGCTGCGCATCCTCACCACCCGCGAGGTGGCCGCCGTCCTGGCACACGAGGTGAGCCACGTGCGGTCCGGCGACACCACGATCATGAGCCTGTCGGACACGGTGGGCCGCTTCGTCCAGGGTCTCTCCTACGTCGGCGTCCTGTCGATCTTCATCACGCTGCCGATGACACTCGGTGGCGACCCGGAACTGCTCCTGCTCTCCCTGATCCTGATCGCCCTGCCGACCGTCGTGACCCTGTTGCAGCTGGCACTCTCCCGGACCCGGGAGTACGACGCCGACCTCGAGGCGTCGACCCTGATCGGGGATCCGGAAGCCCTCGCCTCCGCCCTGGAGGCCCTCGAGCGCAGCGCCGGCCGGATCTGGGAGCGGCTGATGGTGCGGCGCGGCCGGGTGCCCGATCCCCTGCTGCTCCGGACCCATCCACCGACGGCCGAGCGCGCACGGCGCCTGCGCGAGCTCGTGCCGCACCGGCCCCAGCGGGTGCTGGGGGACGACCGCCCGGCGGCACCACCCGTGGACGTCCCGAGCGTCGTCGGACCGCCGAGGTTGCGCTTCCCAGGCGTGCGGTGGTGATCAGCCCCTGACCGACGGGATGGAGAGGTGCCTGTCAACGGCGAGCGACGTCCGGTGACCACGGCGGCGACCGGACCCAGCGCCGCCCGGGTCACGACTGCTTCCCGGCCTGCTGCTCGGCCGGCGTGTCGACTCGCAAGTCCCCCCGGGCGCCGCGGAACCGCAGCGGCTGCATCGCGGCGAGTTCGTCCTCGGTGGCGGTCCGGAAGGGCGGTGTGGACGGCGCCTCGACGGCGCGTCGGCCCTGGCCGCGCGTGGCCCGGAGGCTGGCCGCGACGGAGACGCCGATGATGAGGCTGATGACCGCGAGGCTGACCGCGGTGGGCACGTAGAAGAGGTCCACCTTCAGCATCATCTTGACGCCCACCCAGATGAGGACGAGGGCCAGCCCGGTCTTCAGGTAGACGAAGCGGTGGATCAGGTCGGCGAGCAGGAAGTACATCGCCCGCAGGCCCAGGATGGCGAAGGCGTTGGCGGTGAAGACGAGGAACGGCTCGTCGGTGACGGCGAAGATCGCCGGGATGGAGTCGACGGCGAAGACCACGTCGGTGACCTCCACGAGGACCAGCACCGCCAGCAGCGGGGTCGCGAGCAGGGCGCCGTCGCGCCGGATGACGAACCGTTGCCCGTGGTATGCGTCGGTCATCGGCACGTACCGGCGGAACAGCCGAAGCGCTCGCGACTTGTCCGGGTCCAGGTGCTCGTCGCGCTGACGGATCATCCGGTAGCCGGTCCACAGCAGGAACGCCGCGAACAGGTACAGCACCCAGCCGAAGCCGGCGATCAGCACCGACCCGCCGGCGATGAACAGCCCGCGGAAGACCAGGGCGCCCAGGACGCCGAAGAACAGCACGCGGTGCTGGTACTCCCGAGGCACCGCGAAGTACGTGAAGATGATCGCCCAGACGAAGACGTTGTCCACGGCCAGCGACTTCTCGATCAGGTATCCGGCGAAGTACTGCTGACCGAACTCGGCGCCGTGCGCCCACCACACCCAGGCGCCGAAGGCCATCCCGAGCGCCACCCACACGGCCGACCACACCGCGGCCTCGCGCACGGCGATGACGTGCGCGCGGCGGTGGGCGAACAGGTCCACGGCCAGGATGCCGACGATCAGGCCGAGCACGGCCAGCCAGAGCCACAACGAGACGTCCACGAGCCATCCCTCCGGTCGATGTCACCGACCGGAGGTCTCTCCCGGCGCCCCTCCGGGACGCCCGCCCCGCCGAGCGCCCTTCGGCGCCGTACTGACGACGGAGCGTTGGGGGATACTCCCCTCCGTGAGATAGAGTGAACCACACTTCACCTGTCGCCTGCCACCAGAACCCGTGAGGAAGTGCCGTGGCCGAGGGAGTCGAGGCGCCGCGCCGCCCGCCCTGGACGTTCCTGACCAACCACGGTCACGTGCTGCTGACAGTCGCGGCGGATCCGGACGCCCGCGTCAAGGACATCGCCGACCGCGTGGGTGTCACGCAGCGAGCGGCGCTGTCGATCCTGCGCGACCTGGAAGACGGCGGGTACCTGACGCGCAGCCGCCGCGGCCGGCGCACGCACTACGAGCTACGTCCGCACCAGCACTTCCGGCACCCCAGCACGGCCGCGCACGAGGTGGACGAACTGCTCGCCATCTTCGCCCCGGACGGCGGGTGAGGACTCCCCGTCCATCTCCGCCGACGTCGCTGGACAGCACGGCCGCTGTTGCTCGGGAGAGCACACCGTGAACATCCTCGACATCGCCGTCTCCGGTCGCACGAGAGCACCGTTGCACGGCTGTACCAGCGCGATCGTCCGGGGCAACTCAGGCCTGCGCAGCCGCCTTCCGTGACGCCAGGGCGGTGACCGCCACAGCCGCCAGGCCCGCCGCCGCGAGCGCAGCGAGCCCAGGCTCTCCGGCACCCGACGTCGACACGGCGACGCCCAGCAACGCCCAGCCGGCCGCCAGAGTGAACCCCAACTGGCCGCCGAACAGGCGCGCCCCCGCACAGGCGGTCAGCGCGGCACCGGCCACCAGCAACGCCCAAGGCCACGGTGGCATCGCCCGGCAGCAGCGTGGCCGCGTTCAGCCACACCGCCGCCGCGCTCCAGCCGGTGTAGACGCCCAGCGTCCCGCCGAGCAGCACCCGTGTCAGGCGGTCGGCAGGTGTGCGCAGCACCGTCCACAGGCTCCACGCCAGCACGCCGAGCATCACCAGGAACACCGGGAGCGTCAGAGCCGGCGCCGTGGCGGCGGCGAGCAGCCAGACGACGAAGCCGACCTGGGCCACCGACACCGGTACCTGCACCGCCGTCCACGGCGCCCGGGTGGCCCGCAGCAACGGCAGCCCCCACAGCGCCGCGGCGACCGAGCCGAGGACGACCACGCCCCAGACGGCGAAGAACGGGCCGGGCGGCACGACGACCGGATCCGCCCCGTTCCCCTGGTCGAACCCGGCGACCAGCGGGCTCACCGCCTGCGCTGCTGCCGTGCCCAGCAGCAGCCAGCGTGCCCGACGACCGCGACCGGCCCGCACGGACGCGTCCACAGCCCCTCCCTCACCCCGCTGGTCCGGGAACCCACTCCCCTCCTTTACGTCGGAGGGGGTGCGCAGATGCACGTGATCTCCTGGGGCAGAGATGCGAGAGCCGACAGCACCGGGCCCCGGTCGGTGTGACTCAGCGCCGCCGCAGGGCGCCGAGCACGGTCTCGGTCACCAGCCGCTGGGCGTCGGCCGGCGCCACGCGGCCGGTGCGCAGGCCGTCCGCGGCTCCGACGATGAGCCAGGTGACCGCGACGACGGCCCAGTCCGCGGGGAGGTCCACGCGGAACTCGCCGGCCTCCTGGCCGCGGCGCACCAGCGCGCGCAGCCGGTCTTCGGCGCTGCGAGCCTGCTCCAGCAGCCGGTCCTCCACGACCTCCTCGAGCGGCTGCAGCGCCAGCAGGCCGTACCGGGGAGCCAGGGCGACGAGGTGTGCGAGCACCCGGCGAAGGGCCTCGGGCGCCGGCCCCCGCTCGGGCTCGGCCCGGTCCACGTCCCCGACGTAGGCGTCCAGCGCTCCTGCTGTTCGTCGCCGCGGTTCGCCGGCTGGGCACGGGACGCCGCCGGGAGGTGCGGCTGCCGTCCTGGTTCGGTCCGTGGACAGCCGCGCCCGTCGGCGTGATGGTCACCGTCGCGGACCTGCCCAACGCCTTCCCGTACCTGATCGCGATCGAGCGACTGCTGGCAGCCGACGTCGCGACCACCCCGGCGCTGACCACCCTCGCCGCTTACGCGTTCATCTACTGCCTGCCGTGCCTGGTTCTGCTCGCGGTCGGAGTGGCCTGCGGCGAGGGGGTCCGGACGCGTCTGCGTGCCGTGCAGGAGCGCCTGGGCCGCAGCAGGCCCGAGGGCCGCAACACCACCCAGGCCGCCCTGCTGGCGCTGTCTGCTGCCGCGGTCGGGAGCATCGCCGTCCTGGCGTGAGCCCCGCCGGGGTGGGCCGCGGGCCGGCCGGCGTGCGTCGCAGCAACGTGCGCGGGAGAGATGGCCGCAGGCACCCGTGCGACCTGCGCCGGCGTGCGGTACGCCGTCTCCTGGTCGCTGAAGGGAGTCGAGCGCCTGAAGGTGTCGCAGCAGCCGTGCGTCCCGTCTCGGGCAGGCACCCACAGTCGGTGAGCACCGTCTGGCGGTGGCCGACATCCTCAGAGCGGGTCGATCCAGTCGCCGGTCGCCCGGACCGGGGTTAGCGTGGGTGACCGGTCCAACAACGGAGCCGCCTGCAGCAGCAGGACCTTCGGCGGTCGACGCTCGGCCGCCGACGCCACGCGCTCACCACCGAGGTGATGCGTGACCGCCGAATCTGCCTGCGCCGCGGGAGCCGCCGATGGGCGGGACCCATCGTTCACCGTCGATCTCGACCTCATCGGCGGACGCCTGAAGTTGACCGGACCGCTGGAGCGGGACACCACCCACCTCTTCCACGACGCGGTCGTGACCCTGCTCGTCTGCGACCGCCCCCGGTGGACGGTCGACCTCAGCGAGCTGACCGCGTGCGGGCGCACGGGGGCGCATGTGATCGCCGGCGCCCGCCGGTGGGCCCAGCGGCAGAACCGCCGCATGATGCTGGTCGGAACGCCGTTGTGGCTGCAGCGGGAGCTGACCCGGCTCCAACTGCACCACCGTCCGGTTCCTGACGTCCCGGGCGTGGTCACTGCTGCAGGCGGGGCCACCGCCGATGCGGCACCCACCGCCGCCGAGCGAGCCCGGCCCCTCGAGCGACCGTGAGCCGCGAGCGGAGGTGTCCGCCGAGGGCGTGCAGCTGGGGATGCGGTGACCGGGCCGCACGAGGTGGGATCAGCCTCGGCCACCCGGGTGCCGCCGAGCCGGAGCCGGCGCCGCACCGCCGATCCTGGCGGCAGGCCATGAGAGCCGGCACCGGGGGCGCCGAGCACGGGCAGGCGCAGTGGACCGTCGGCGCCGACGCGGTCGTGCCCCGGCGGTGGGAAGACGAGTGGGTGGACATGCCCACCGGCCGGTTGCACGCCGTCGGCGGGAACGGGCTCATCACCGGCCGAGCCCTCTGCCTTGCCCCGGTGACACTCCTCGATCCCGCGGACTGGGCGTGGCCCGACGACGGCACCGAAGAGTGGCCACCCTGCCGGAGCTGCGTGGCGATGACCTGCTGACTCGTGCAGCCACGGTCGGCTCCAGCAGCTCGTCCGGCACCCGTCACGAGGGCGGGCCCGTCCCTCGTCATCGGCAGCGGCGTTCCCCGTCTCCGCTGGCGGTCGCCTCGAGCGGTCGGGGCCGGCGCCGCCGGGGGCCGGGCACCTCGGACGAGTCCAGGGGCGCCCGCCGCGCCGCTCATCGCCCCGGTCAGTCGCCCAGCCGGCTCCCGTCGCCGACGTCGAAGAGGTGCACGTGGCCGCGCCGGGGGGTCACGTGCAGGACCTCCCCCTTCTGCGGAGGCCGGCGCCCGTCGACGCGGGCGGTGATCTGGTGCTCCCCGTCCCCGAGCCGGGTCCGGCCGTACACGTACGCGTCGGCGCCGAGCTCCTCCACGACGTCGACCTCCACCGCCAGACCGTGGTGGGCGACCTCCAGGTCCTCCGGGCGCACGCCGAGGACGACGGTGGACGAGGATGCCTCCTGGAGGACGTCGCGGGCCACCGGGTAGACGTCGTCGCCGAAGCGGACGCCACCCTCAGCGAGCGGCAGCGTGAACAGGTTCATCGCCGGGGAGCCGATGAAGCCGGCCACGAAGACGTTGCGCGGCCGGTCGTAGAGCTCCCGGGGCTTGCCCACCTGCATGAGGAGCCCGTCCTTGAGGACGCAGACCCGGTCGCCCATGGTCATCGCCTCGACCTGGTCGTGCGTGACGTAGACGGTGGTGATCCCCAGCCGGCGCTGCAGCTGGGCGATCTGGGTGCGCGTCTGCACGCGGAGCTTGGCGTCGAGGTTGGACAGCGGCTCGTCCATGAGGAAGACCTGCGGCTTGCGGACGATCGCCCGGCCCATCGCCACCCGCTGCCGCTGACCACCCGACAGCGCCCGCGGCCGCCGGTCCAGGTACTCCTCCAGGTCGAGCAGGCGGGCTGCCTCCCGGACGCGCTCGGCGATCTCCTGCTTGCCGACCTTGGCCATCTTCAGCGCGAAGCCCATGTTGTCCGCCACGGTCATGTGCGGGTACAGGGCGTAGTTCTGGAAGACCATGGCGATGTCGCGGTCCTTGGCCGGCACGGTGCTCACGTCCCGGTCACCGATCAGGATGCGCCCGCCGTCGACGTCCTCCAGGCCGGCGAGCATGCGGAGGGAAGTGGACTTGCCGCAGCCCGACGGGCCCACGAGGACCAGGAACTCGCCGTCCTCCACCGTGAGGTCGAGCGCGTCGACTGCTGGCCGCTGCGCGCCGGGGTAGACCCGTGTCGCCTCGTCGTAGGTGACCGATGCCATGTCCTGCTCCTCATCTGCTCCCCCGGCGGCGTCGCCGGGGTCTGGTGTTGTCCGGTGGTGGTGCAGCCGCGCGCTGCGGCGGGTGGATCAGGTGCGTTCGGCGGTGGGGGCGCGCACCTCGGCGTAGCGCCCGCCGCACATGCACGAGCGGATCGGCCTCGTGGACCTCGGTCCCGGCGGCGCGCCACGGCAGCGGCGCCGCGCCGCCTCCAGGCGGCGGGGTCGACCTCGGTGCCCTCGGGGTGCGGCGCCCGGCCCTCGCGGACCAGCGCGCCGCTGCCGGCGTCCCGGACGACATGTGGGTTCCTCTCGCGAGCGGTACGGCTGGTGGCCGGGGTCGGTGGTCGATCTCGCGGTCAGCGGAGGGAGACCGCCGTCCAGGAGACGGGCGGCAGGGTCACCCCGAGCGTGCCGCCGACCACCGCTGCCCGGGTGTTGGGCTGCAAGCGGACCCGGTCCTGCCGGTCGGTCGTGTTGGCCGCGTGTGGGTCCGGGTCGCAGAGCATCAGCGTCTCCTCGATGGTGCGCACACCCAGCGCCGTGAGGTCGACGGAGACCTCCGCCTCCTCCGTCTGCGAGCGGTTCACGAGGAACAGCGCGGCCACGCCGGCATCGGCGGTGGCGGCAGCGTCGATGACGGGGACCCGGCCGTACTCGGCGGTGTCGTAGTCAGGGCCGTCGACGCCCACCCGGAGGGCGACGCCGCGCGCCAGCCGTGCGGTGGTCGCGAACGGAAAGAACGTCGACTTGCGCCACGCCGGTCCCTGCGGCTCCGCCGCGATCGGGGCGATGACGTTGACCAGCTGGGCGATCGAGGCGCTGGTCACCCGGTCCGCGTGGCGGAGCAGCGACATCAGGAGACTACCCACGACGACACCGTCCGCCACGGTGTAGGGGTCCTCGCTGATG
The DNA here is from genome assembly GCF_054050115.1 of Geodermatophilus sp. SYSU D00708. Taxonomy (NCBI): domain Bacteria; kingdom Bacillati; phylum Actinomycetota; class Actinomycetes; order Geodermatophilales; family Geodermatophilaceae; genus Geodermatophilus; species Geodermatophilus sp. SYSU D00708. Next base: position 9,005 of record NZ_JBJGYS010000016.1, read on the forward strand.
GCGGGCGCGAGGGGCCAGTCGCCGATGTCCTTCGCCAGGTCGGCCGACACCCGGGACAGGTACCAGACGTTCCACTCGTCGAAGGAGACGTTGATCGTCTTCGGGCTCCTCCGCACGGCCTTCACGTGGTCGGCGGTGGCGACGACCGTCTCGATGAAGCGGTCCATGTCCGTCGCGGAGGCGAGGAAGGAACCGAGGTCGCCGTCCTTCTCCTCGTAGTACGCGTGGCAGGAGATGAGGTCCACGTCGTCGTAGGCGTGGGTGAGGACGGCGCGCTCCCACTCGCCGAAGGTCGGCATGGTCGCGCCCGACGAGCCGCAGGCGACGAGCTCGAGGCCGGGATCGACCTGGCGCATGGCCTTCGCGGTGCGGGCGGCCAGCTTGCCGTAGTCGTCCGCGGACCGCTGGCCGAGCTGCCACGGACCGTCCATCTCGTTCCCGAGGCACCACATCCGGACGTCGAACGGCTGCGGACGCCCGTTGCGGATCCGCTGTTCGGCGAGCGTGGTGCCGGCAGGCACGTTCGCGTACTCGAGCAGGTCCAGCGCCTCCAGCGTGCCGCGGGTGCCGAGGTTCAGAGCGAGCATGAGCTCGGCGCCGACCTTCTCCAGCCACGAGGCGAACTCGTGCAGCCCGACCTCGTTGGTCTCCGTGCTGTGCCACGCGAGGTTGAGCCGGACGGGGCGGTTCTCACGGGGCCCGACGCCGTCCTCCCACCGGAACCCGGAGACGAAGTTCCCGCCGGGATACCGAACCGTCGTCACCCCCATCTCCTTGACGAGGTCGATCACGTCCCGGCGGAAGCCCTCCTCGTCCGCCTCCGGGTGCCCCGGCTCGTGGATGCCGCCGTAGACGCCGCGTCCCATGTGCTCCACGAAGGCGCCGAAGAGCCGACGGGACACCGGGCCCACCGGTCGGGCCGGGTCGACGGTGAGGCGTGCGCGCAGCATCAGACGCCCTGCCCCCGCGGTGCGGACCGCTCGCCGGACGCGGTCTGCCGGGAGGTGGGCACCTCGAGCCGGCTGCGGAGCCAGGCCAGCTGCGCACGCTGCTGGAAGCCCTGACCACCCTCGTGGTCGTTGAACGGGTAGACCTCGATCTGCTTGGGCCCGCCGTAGGAGTGGTACGCCGCGAAGACCGTCGACGGCGGGCAGATCTCGTCCATGAGCGCGACGGAGAACAGTGCCGGCGCGGACGACCGGCGGCCCAGCACCGCGCCGTCGAAGTAGGCGAGCGTCCGGAAGACGCGGTCCACGCGGTCGCGGTGGGCCTTGAGGTACCGCACGATCTCGCCGTACGGGTCCCCGGGAGCGATGCGCGCGGCCCGCGGGAAGTCGCAGAGGAACGGCACGTCGGGCATGACCGCCCGCACTCCGGGGACGAGGGCCGAGACGGCCAGCGCGATGCCGCCGCCCTGGCTCACGCCGGTCACCGCGACGCGGTCGCCGTCGACCTCGGCGTGGCCGCGCAACACCTCGACGGCCCTCGCGGCGTCGGTGTAGACGCGGCGGTAGTAGTAGTCGTCCGGCGACAGCACGCCCCGGGTCATGAACCCCGGCTGGGCGGCCGCGGAGCCCACCGGGTCGCCGGTGTCCCCCACGGACCAGCCGCTCCCCTGCCCGCGCGTGTCCACCACGAGGTGGGCGAAGCCCGCCGACGCCCAGAACACGTGCTCGTGGGGCAGCCCGCGCCCGCCGTTGTAGCCCTGGAACTGGACGACCCCGGGCAGCGCTCCGTTCCCGCGCAGTGCGCGCGCGGGCAGGTGCAGCCAGGCGCGGACCTCGGACCCGTCGGAGCCGGCGAAGGACACGTCGTGGGTCTCGACCGTCACGAGCCCGCTGTCGACCGGGGTGCACGACACGTCGAGCGGCCGCTCGGCCGCCTCGTCCAGGGTCGCCTCCCAGAACTGCCAGAGGTCGTCCGGTGCGGGGAGCTCCGGGCGGTAGCGCCGGAGCTCCTCCAGCGGGAGGTCGGTCTGCGGCATCAGCCGTCGCCCCCGCCGCCGCGAACCCCGTCCTCGACGACGCTCTCGGCGTGCAGCCGGCGCTCGAACCCGACCGTGCGGCGGCTGCCCGTGAGCGTGAACCGCAGGGTCTCCCGCACGTCGGCGCTGGAGGCACCCACCCGCAGCTCCACCGCACCCGGCTCGACGATCCGCCTGCCGTCCCGCCCGGTGAAGGAGGTGAGGTCGGCGTGCAGGCTGAACCGGACGGTCGCCGCCGACCGCGGCGCGAGATCGACCCGCCGGGCGGCCAGGAGGGCCTGCACCGGCCGGACCACCTCGGCGACGGGATCGTGCAGGTAGACCTGCACGACCTCGGTCACCTCGCGGTCGGTGTCGTTGCGGAGCTCGACCTCCAGCTCGCTGGTCCCGTCGGTGTCCCACTCCGATCCGGTGACCGCTCGGACCCCTGCCCAGGTCGCCGAGCCGTATCCCAGCCCGTGCCCGAAGGGGAAGAGCGGGGTCGGGTCCACCGTGCTCACGTCGGTGCGCCGGCCCAGGGGCGCCGCGAGGTAGGTCGCCGGCTGGCTGCTCTCCGCGCGCGGGAAGCTCACCGGCAGCCGGCCCGACGGGGCCACCCGCCCGCTGAGGACGTCCGCCATCGCCGGACCGCCCTCCTCACCCGGGAAGAACCCGCACACCACCGCGGCGAGCCGGTCGACCTGGCGGGACAGCTCGTAGGGGCGGCCGGCGAGCAGGACGAGCACGACAGGTCTCCCGGTCCCCAGCAGGGCCTCCAGCAGCTCCTCCTGGCGGCCGGGGAGGCGGAGGTCGACGGCGTCGCAGCCCTCCCCGGAGGTGCCGTTGCCGAACAGGCCGGCCTGGTCACCGAGGACGGCGACGCACACGTCGGCGTCGGCCGCGGCGCGCACGGCGGCCTGGATGCCCTCGTCGTCGCCACCCAGCACCGGGCAGCCCTCCGTGACCACGACGTCGTACGCGGCCGGATCCGCCCGCAGCGCGTCGGCGAGCGTCGGGATGTCGACGCCCACAGGCACGTCCGGGTGGTGCACGCCGACGTGCATCGGGAACGAGTAGCAGCCGAGCATGGCCTGGGCGGTGTCGGCGCGGGGACCCACCACCGCCAGCCGCAGCCCGGCCCGCAGGGGCAGCGTGCCGTCGTTGGCGAGCAGCACGATGGAGCGGCGGGCGAGCTCCGCCGCGACGGCACGGGACTCCGCCGAGTCGAGCTCGACCTCGCCGTCGAGGACGGCCGGCGAGTCCGGCGACCAGTCGGCGTCGAGCAGACCGAGCTCGCACTTCTGCAGCAGCACCCGGCGCAGCGCCCGGTCCACCAGGCCCTCGTCCACCGCCCCACTGCGCACCGCCTCGACCAGCGGCTCGCCGTAGCAGGCCACGGTCGGCAGCTCCACGTCGATGCCCGCCTCCAGGGCACGCCCGGCCGCCTCCCCCGGGGACGCGGCGACGCCGTGCAGGGTCTGCAGGAAGGCGATCGAGAAGTAGTCGGCGACCACGGTGCCGGTGAACCCGTAGGTCTCCCGCAGCAGCGTCGTGAGGAGCGCCGGATCCGCGGCCGCGGGCACGCCGTCGATGTCGGTGTAGGAGTTCATCACCGACCGGGCACCCGCCCGCAGCGCCATCTCGAACGGCGGGAGGAGCACGTCGGCGATCTCCCGGGGGCCGGCGGAGACCGGGGCGAGGTTCCGCCCCGCCCGGGAGGCGGAGTAGCCGACGAAGTGCTTCAGGGTCGCCACGATGCCGCTCGACTGCAGACCGCGGACGTAGGCGCTGCCGATGGTGCCCACCAGGTACGGGTCCTCGCCCATGGTCTCCTCGACCCGTCCCCAGCGCAGGTCCCGGGCGACGTCCAGGACCGGGGCGAGCCCCTGGTGGACGCCGAGCCGGCGCATGCCCTGCCCGATGACCGCGCCCATCCGCTCGACGAGGTCCGGGTCGAAGCTGGCCGCCCAGCACAGCGGCGAGGGGAAGGCGGTCGCCGTCCACGCCGCGAGGCCGGTCAGGCACTCCTCGTGCACCAGCGCCGGGATCCCGAAGCGGCCGGCCGCCACGATGGCCCGCTGGCTCTCCGCCAGACCCTTCGCGCCCAGCAGCGGATCGACGGGCGCCGTCCCGAACGGGCGGGTCAGCTGTCCGAGCCCGCTGCGGATCAGCTCGTCCCAGTCCACCGGCGCCGCGGCCATCTCGTGCTGGTGCGGGGCGACCTCGCCGGCGGTCGCATCGATGCCCACCCAGACGCCGTACAACTGGGCGACCTTCTCCTCGAGTGTCATGCGCCGGATGAGGTCCGCCACCCTGTCCTGGGCGGGGATGGTCGTGTCCCGCCAGGGCGCGGAGCCGAGGTCGTCGTTGGTGCCCATGCTGTTCGGAAGTCCGTCCTGTGTCGTTCGTTGTCGGTTGCGGCCTGGGTGGGTGCGGCGGTCAGGCCAGGGTGACCTCCGACAGCGGCGCGTCCGGCCGCAACTCCCAGGACACGGAGCGGTCCCCGACCGACACCGTGTAGTCCCCGGGCCAGCCGCGCACGGCGACCCGCCCCTCGCCGTCGGTCCGCAGCCGGGTCGGCGCCTGCCACCACTCGCCCTTGACGAGGCCCCGGAGCGCGTCGTAGGCCGGCTTGGGGCTGCCGTCGGCGCGCACCAGCCCCGCGGGGGCGCCGAGCCAGGACCCCCGGTCGGTGATCCCCCAGTACGTCACGGCCTGGACCGAGGGGTGCGAGAGCAGCGTCCGGTAGTGGCGGACGACGTCGTCGGCCTGCCGCTCCTCGCCCTCCGGCGTGGAGGGCCACTCGTCGACCTGGTGGTCGTTCAGGTCCACGATCTCCGGTGGCATCAGGTCCCCGGACACCAGAGTGGTCTCGGTCCAGTGCAGCGGGAGGCCGTAACGGGCGAACCGCTCCAGGACCTCCTGGGTCCGCTCCTCGCCCCAGTAGCCCTGGTGCATGTGGCTCTGCAGGCCGATCGCGTCGACCTGCACGCCGGCCTCGAGCACTCCCTCGATCAGGCACTCGTACGCCGTCGACAGGTTGAAGTCGTTGAGCAGCAGGGTCGTCGCGGGGTTCGCCCGGCGCGCCTCCTCGAAGGCGAGGCGGATCGTCGGGATGCGACCGATGCGACGACACAGGCGGGTGACCGCGTTCTGCCGGTCCTCGTTCGCGAAGACCGGCATGATCACCACCTCGTTGATCGCATCCCACGTGTCCACCAGGCCCGCGAAGGACGTGACCTCACGCCGGATCCTCGCCCGCACGATCTCCTCGACGTCCTCGTCGGAGTACTCCCTCAGCCAGTCCGGCGCGAGCGTGTGCCAGACCAGCGGATGGCCCTTGACGGACACGCCCCGCTCGCGGAACCACGCGGCGGCGGACTGCAGGCGGCGGGTGTCGGGGTGCCCCTCCAGCGGCTCGAACCCGGCCCAGTAGAACGGGAGGGTCGCGGTGTTGAACAGGTCGAGCCACAGGTCCTCGAGCCGCTCGGCCGCCTCCGGGTCGGCTCCGCCGAAGACGTTCTCGCGGGACTCGCCCCGCTCGTCGTTGGCCAGTCCCACGAAGTCGAAGCCGATGTTGCCGAAGGCGAAGTCGTGCCGAACCTGCTGGACCACCACGTCCCTGTCGGCACAGGGCGAGCCGTCGGCGGAACGTACGACCAACGTGGCTCCGGTGCACCGGACGGCGTCGACAGCTGTGGAGCAGGTCACTCCGAAATCGTTATCGACAACGATTGACAGCGCAAGCCCTTGCTGCGACCTTCGTGAAATGTGTTCCACGCCACCACGGCGTGCGGAAGGACGAAGGGGTCAGACATGCGGCGTTCGGGGCGAGCAGCTCTCTCGGTGCTGTGCAGCAGCGCGGTGCTGCTGACGGCCACTGCCTGCGGCGGTGGCGACAGCAGCGCCTCGGGAGGCGACGACAACACGATCACCTGGTGGCACAACTCGAACAACGAACCGGGCAAGGGCTACTACGAGCAGGTGGCCGCGGACTTCGAGGCCGCCAACCCGGGCGTGGAGGTCGAGGTCGTCGCCATGGCGCACGAGGACATGGTCGACAAGCTCGAGGCCGCCTTCCAGAGCGGCGACGTGCCGGACGTCTACATGGAGCGCGGCGGCGGTGAGCTCGCCGACCGCGTGGAGGCCGGCCTGGTCCGCGACCTGTCCGAGGACGCGGCGGAGGAGATCGACAAGATCGGCGGCTCCGTGGCCGGCTGGCAGGTCGAGGACCAGACCTACGCGCTGCCGTTCTCCGTCGGCGTCGTGGGCTTCTGGTACAACACCGAGCTCTTCCAGCAGGCGGGCATCACGGCGCCACCGACCACGATGGCGGAGCTGGCCTCCGCCATCGACACACTGAAGGGCGCCGGCATCACGCCGATCTCGCTCGGCGCGGGCGACAAGTGGCCCGCCGCCCACTACTGGTACTACGCGGCGGTGCGCTCGTGCTCCGAGGACGTGCTGACCGACGCGGTCACCAGCCTCGACTTCTCCGACCCGTGCTTCGTCCAGGCGGGCGAGGAGGTCCAGTCGCTGATCGACAGCGAACCCTTCAACCCCGGCTTCCTGACGACGCCGGCGCAGGAGGGTGCCACGTCGGCCTCCGGCCTGCTCGCGACCGGACAGGTCGCGATGGAGCTGACGGGCCACTGGGAGCCCGGCGTCATGCAGGGCCTCACCGAGGACGGCCAGGGCCTCGGCGCCAAGACCGGCTGGTTCCCGTTCCCGGCGATCGAGGGCGGCGAGGGTGACCCCGAGGCCCAGCTCGGTGGTGGCGATGCGTGGGCCGTCGCGCAGGAGGCTCCGGATGTGGCGGTCGACCTCGTGAAGTACCTGCTCTCCGACGAGGTGCAGCAGGGCTTCGCCGAGAACGACATGGGTCTCCCGACGAACCCTGCCGCTTCGGGCTCCGTCTCCGACCCGGCGCTCGCCCAGCTGCTCGAGGTCCGCGACGCGGCGCCGTACGTCCAGCTGTACTTCGACACCGCGTTCGGGGCGTCCGTCGGTGGTGCGATGAACGACGCGATCGCGCTGCAGTTCGCGGGCGAGGCGACGCCGCAGGACATCGTGGACCAGACCCAGCAGGCCGCCGACCAGGAGCAGTGATCCGACGATGACCTCCCAGGGCGCCGTGACGGCGGCGGACCCGGGGGCAGCGGTCACCCGGCGCGCGGAAGCGCGCCGGGTGACCGGCCGGTCCGCTCGTGGGACCGGCCGCCCCGGTCGTGACAGGAACCGGAAGCGCCTGGAGATCCTCTTCTTCGTGGCGCCGGCCCTGGCGCTGATGGCTGTCTTCGTCGTCTACCCGGTCTTCTCCGCGGCCCGGATGTCGTTCTACCGCTGGAAGGGCTTCGGCCCGATGGTGGACTTCGTCGGCCTGCAGAACTACGCCCGGGTGCTGGCCGACGACGTCTTCACCGACGCCGTGACGCACAACTTCATCATCGTCTTCGCGTCGATCCTGGTGCAGCTGCCGCTGGGGCTGGCGCTCGCGCTGCTGCTCAACCGCCGCATCAGGGGGCGGGGGCTGCTGCGGACGATCATCTTCGTCCCCTACGTGCTCGCCGAGGTGATCGCCGGCGTCGTGTGGTTCCAGCTGCTGCAGCCCCGGTCCGGCCTGATCGAGGCCGTGCTGACGTCGGTGGGGCTGCCGGTCCCCGAGCAGGGCTTCCTCGGCACCCCCGATCTGGCCTTGGTCACGGTCTTCGTCGTCCTCACGTGGAAGTACCTCGGTCTGGCGGTGCTGCTCTTCCTCGCCGGGCTGCAGGGCGTCCCCGACGAGCTCCACGAGGCGGCTCAGCTCGACGGCGCCTCGTGGTGGCAGGTCCAGCGCCGCATCGCGATCCCCCTGCTCGCGCCGACCATCCGGACCTGGTGCTTCCTGTCCATGATCGGGTCGCTGCAGCTGTTCGACATGGTCTGGATCTTGACCGGCGGTGGCCCGGCGAACGCGACGACCACGATGGCGACCTACCTGGTCAGCCAGGGCACGCAGCGCAGCAACTTCGGGATCGCCGGCGCGGCGTCGGTCGTGCTGTTCCTGATCGGGTTCGTGATGGCTGTCGCGTACCAGTTCCTGGTGCTGCGCCGCGACACCAAGGCCGACGCGTGAACGCGGTGGAACAGGCGAACGAGAGGAGGTCCCGGTGATGGCACGACGGGCGACGACGTACGGGCGGGGTGGCCCACTGGTCTACCTGGTGGCGCTGGCGGTCGTGGCGCTCACGCTCGGACCGGTGCTCTACGGCGCGCTCGGCGGCTTCCGCAGCAACGAGCAGCTGGCGCGCGACCCTGCCGCGCTCCCCGACCCGTGGCTGCTGCGGAACTACGAGGGCGTCCTGAGCAACTCGGACTTCTGGCGCTACGCGCTGAACTCGACGGTGATCGCCCTCATCACCACGGCGATCGCGGTACTGGCGGGCGTGATGGCCGCCTACCCGCTGGCGCGCTACCAGTTCAGGTTCCGGGAACCGCTGTTCATGGTCTTCGTCCTGGGGCTCCTCTTCCCGGCGGCCGTCGCGATCGTCCCGCTGTTCATCCTCGTGACGCGCGACCTGCAGCTCGGCAACACCTGGTGGGGCATCGCGCTGCCGCAGGCGGCGTTCGCGCTACCGACCACGGTCGTCATCCTGCGTCCCTTCCTCATGGCGCTGCCGAAGGAGATCGAGGAGGCGGCCATGATCGACGGCGCTTCCCGGATCGGCATCTTCTGGCGGATGGCGCTGCCCCTGTCGATGCCCGGCCTGGTCACGGTCGGCGTCCTCGCCTTCGTCGCCTCCTGGAACGCCTACCTCCTCCCGCTGCTCCTGCTCCAGGGGGAGATGCGCACCCTGCCGCTGGGCGTGGCGGACTACTCGACCGAGCACTCGGCCGACACCGCGGGGGTGCTGGCGTTCACGACCATCGCGATGATCCCCGCGCTCATGCTGTTCCTCGCCATGCAGCGGCGCATCGTCAGCGGGCTGCAGGGGGCGGTCAAGGGCTGAGAGCAGCCATGGGGCCGCGGGGGGTTTCAGCTCGTGGCCTCCGGCGCCGATGTCCTGTAGAGCGAGGGCCTGGCAGCCTGACCGTCGAGGGCCTGACCGAGAAGAGGTTGACCATGGAGCTCGACTCATCCCGGAACGACGTCGTGGGCTCGGACCTCCTCGTGGGTCCGAGCGGCGGGTCCGACGGCGTCCGCGTGCCGTCGCTCCGCGGGCGCGTGACGATGCAGCAGGTGGCGGCGGAGGCCGGTGTCTCGATCTCCACCGTGTCGAAGGTCATCAACGGTCGGTACGGCGTCTCGGCCGAGACCGTCGACCACGTGAACCAGGTGATCGACCGGCTGGGCTACGAGGCGAGCCTCGTCGCGCGCAGCCTGCGGAACCGTCGTACCAACGTCGTGGGTGTGCTCGTCATGGACTTCGAGCCCTTCAGCACCGAAGTCCTCAAGGGGGTCGCAGACGCGATCCACGGCTCCGGCTACGAGCTGATCGCCTACTCCGCCGGCGGACACGTCGAGGCGCAGGTGGGCTGGGAGCGTCGGTCGCTGACCCGGTTGATGGGGAGCCTCGTCGACGGCGCCGTCCTGGTCACGCCGACCGTGACGGAGGTGCAGGCCGACGGCCCAGTGGTGGCGGTCGATCCGCACACGGGTCCCTCGGGGGTGCCCTCGGTCACCGCGGACAACCTGCAGGGGGCCCGGCTCGGCGTGGAGCACCTGATCGGGCTGGGGCACACCCGCATCGGCATGATCACGGGTCGTTCGGACCTGCTGTCCGCGCAGCAGCGGGAACAGGGCTATCGCGAGGCGCTCGTCGCCGCGGGGCTGCCCGTGGACGAGGCGCTGGTGCGGTCCGGCGGCTTCGAACCGGAGATCGCGCGCGAGGCGGCTCGCGAGCTGCTGTCGCGCCCATCCCCGCCGACCGCGGTCTTCGCGGCGAACGACCTCTCGGCGCTGGTGACGCTGGAGCTCGCGGCGGAGCTCGGGATCGACGTGCCGCGTCAGCTCTCGGTGGTCGGCTTCGACAACATCCCGGAGTCCGCTGTCGCCGATCCCCCGTTGACCACGGTGCAGCAACCGATCCGGCGGATGGGCAGGGAGGCCGCCGACATGCTCCTAGCGCTCATCTCCGGCGAGGCGGTCGCCGATCTCCACCGCACCCAAGCCACCTCCCTCGTCCTCCGCGCGTCCACCTCGCCTCCGGGGCAGGCCTCCTGACAGAGTCATTGCGCCAAGCGACGGCGTTCGGCCATGCGAGTGCGGCGACGGTGCGTTGTCGTCGCCGAGGCAAGCCGAGCTGGGCACGCTCGCAAGGCCTCCTGTGGCCGCCTCGCACTCCGATCGGCGCAGGCGCGCGCAAGACGTCCGCGGTCGAGAGACGTAGCAGCCGCCCCAGCCGGTCGGACGAGCACCGGGTGCCTTCCGACAAGGGCGCCCTCTCCGACTGTCGCCGCCTTCCCCCGCGACCAATGACTACCGTGAGCGGGGGTCATGGCAGTACGGGCAATGGCCCTCTGCGGGCACTCCGGGCGCGAGAACTCGCCCGATGACCCACCCACCTACGCTCACCCAGGACCTGCGGGTTCGCCGCTGTGAACAGCGCTAGCAGGAGCATGGCGCCGACCTCGTCCTCGACGGCGGACCCCGCGCTCCGGCAGCCGCGCGGCGGGCCACGCCACGTAATCCCGCGGCAGCGGCTCGACGACCACTGCGAAGTCGACCGTCGTCAGCCTGCCGCTCGGAAGAACGGCGGGCGTTCATGATGCGCGCCTCTCTCCAGCCGGGCCCCCGACCTGGCTCGCGCTCTCGGCGATCGAGACGAGCTCGTCGCGCGTGGGGCCTTCGGCCGTCGGCTGACGCCAGCCGGTCTCGTAGACGGCGCGGGCCAGCGGCTCGGCGACAGCCAACGACGCCGGCAACGCCGTCATGGCCAGAAAGCCGGCGACGTGGGGTCCGATCCGGGGGTCGGCTTGACCAGCCGCGACGATGGCGGCCGAGGTCAGGGGCTGAGTGAGGTCGAGGTCGTGACCTTGCCAGCGGCGTACCGACTCGGCGTCGAAGGCGAGGTGGTCCTCGACCCACGGGAGGATCCAGGTGTCACACCAAGCGCCGAACGGAGCTGCGATGCCGACGGGGTCGGCGCCCGTGTCGAGCAGCTGCAGGAGTGCGCCGATCTGCATGCTGGCCATGGCGAGCCCTCGGCCCGCCGTGGGCGCCGTGGTCGCGACTGCGTCGCCGACGGCAACCAGACCGGGCCGGCAGAGCTGTCGCCGGTAGATGTTGAGCAATCCGCCACCGACGATGACGCCGCTGGTGGGCGTGGCGACGCGGGCGTCGGTCCATTCGGCCAGCCCCGGAATCGCACGGCACGCGGACTCGAAGGCGCTCTGGTGACGGAGGGCGCCCAGGCCGGCGTCAGCTCTGGGTCGGATGATCACGATCGAGACGTGGCCGTGTTCGTGGGGGAAGGCGTAGCAGTCGTACCCCTGCAATCGGGCGCTCCAGGCGAAGGGGGTGGTCACAGCACCCGACGTCGCGCCCAGGTGTCGGCGGTAGGTCCGGGACACATAGGCCATGCCGACGTCGCCGCGAACGTGCGGCGGCGGCGTCAGCCGGGAGAGGCGGCCGCTTGCATCGACGACCAGGTCGGCGCTCACTGTCGACCCGTCCACGACCGCGCCCACGACCTGACCGCCCCGCTCGACGAGGCCGTCGACGTGGCCGACCGCGACCGTCAGCCCGTCGACCTCCGCCGCCGCCCGGCGGAGGGCTCGCTCGTAGGTGACGCGACGGGACCGCACCCCAACCGCCGGCGTCCGAGCGGCGGGGACGGGCAGGTCGATCGGTTGCGCACCGAGATCGAGCCATGCCTGCCACGCCTCGGGCCACTCGGCGAGCAGCAGGTCGCGCACCTGCGGGCGGAATCCGTGCGCCTGCTCGAACTGCATGACACCACGGCGCCGCCACGAGCCGTCGGGAGCAGGGCCCGGGTCCCTGTCGATGGCTGTGACCCGATGGCCGCGCCGGGCCAGGACTGCGCCGAGGGTCAGACCTGTGGGCCCGGCACCGACGATGATGACGTCCATGCTCTCACCTTCGTTACACTGATGAGGTGTTGATTACACTACTAGTGTCGTCAAGCCGGACGACGCGGCGCGCGGAGCTGCGCGCATGACGGACGACCGCCGCCCGTACCGCTCCGCTCTGCGCGACGAGCAGTCGCGGGCCACACGCCGACGGATCGTCGACGCCGGAGCCGCACTGTTCGTCGAGAGCGGCTATGTCCCGACCACGATCGACGCCATCGCGGAGCGCGCAGGGGTCAGCCGCAGGACCGTCTTCACCGCGGTCGGCGCAAAGGCCGCCGTGCTCAAGCTCGCCTTCGACTGGACGCTGGCCGGCGACGACGCACCGGTGGCCATCGCAGACCGGCCCGAGGTGCAGCGGATGATGCAGGGCGGCGACCCCGCGGAGCTACTCGCCGCGTGGATGGCCATGAACGCCGCCATCAACAGGCGGCTCGCCACGCTCCACCACGTCCTCGTGGTGGCAGCCGACGCCGACCCGGACGCAGCAGCCCTCCTCGCCACGACCGACGACCAGCGGGCCGAGGGCGCCCGAGACGTCGTCGGCCGCGTCGCCGACCTCGGCGGGCTCCGGCCCGACCTCGATCTCGAACGAGCTGCCGCCATCGCCGACGTCCTGATCGATCCGACGCTCCACCAACGCCTGGTCGGAACATGGGGCTGGACGTTCGAGACCTACGTCGAGCACCTGCAACGGATGGCGGCGGTGTCACTGCTGGGGTAGCAGTACGAGCGACGGGAGGCACCGCCCGGAGGTAGCGCGCCCCCTCGGACGTCGGCCGCTCGTCTGCAGACGTCCACCGCAGTGGCAGTGGCTCGGACGAGAGCGGAGAGCAGCGTCTGCTCGACGCCCGGGTGTCCAGCGGCGGTCAGTCGGTCACGGCTGCGCGCGAGGTGGACGACACTGCGTCAGCGCCAGCGATGCCGCGCCCGTGGCAACGAGCCCGAGGACGACGCGGACGTGGTGCCAGCGCGTCCATCTGCCCAGCAGTTGCGTCGTCTCCGGCCCTGTCAGCTCCCCCGCCACGAACCGGTGGTTGGCCGGCTCGTTGACCGCCGCGGTGATCGCGACGACGCCCGCCACGGCACCCGCGGCCACCACGGCGGCCGGGGCGCTCCGATGACGTGCGGTGACCTGGGCCGCCGCCGAGGCCGCACCGGAGAGGACGGCGCCGGCGCCCAGCGGGACCATCAGCGCGCGGATCCGACCCGAGTGCGCGGTGAACCACTCCCGGAACTCGGCCGGTGAGGTAGCCCGCCAGAACGGGACGAGGACGAACTCGATCAGCAGCATCCCGCCCGCCAGCAGCCCCGCCGTGACCGCCGCGAGGAACGCGAGCGACCGCGACCAGGTGTCCCCCGCCGCTCGCGTCGGGTGCGCCGACCGCGCGCGACGGAACCTGACCGGCGCGGTCAGCGCATCCTCCCGACGTGGAGAGCCCGGGCGGCGCGCGTCATGGCCCGGGAGGCCCGCGCAGGCAGCGAGTCGGGGGCGGGGATCGTCACCGGCCGGATCCGGCCGTTGTGCAGCGCGGCGATCCGCCAGCCGTCGTCTCCTCTGACCGCCACGATCGTCTGCCGAGACAGCCGCCGCGTCGGCAGGCTCGCGCGCCAGGGCATCTGGACCGAACCCGTCGCGTGCACCACCGCCACGTCGTCCCGCAGGAAGCGAACGGACTCGACCTCCCCCACCAGCGCCGAGTGGCTGAGGACGCCGCGGAAGAGCCGGTCGTGGTTCTCGACCATGGTCCGCCGTCCCCGGGCGTGCGTGCCGTCGTAGGAGACGTAGTCGCTGTCCTCGGTGAAGCAGGCGCCGTAGCCGGCGGCGTCTCCCGCCGTCCAGGCGGAACACATGCGCGCGAAGAGGTCGACGAGTTCGGCGTGTGTGGCTTGATCCGTACGAGTCACCGTCGCCTCCGGTCGCCGATGGTGCTGGAACGAGCCGGGCCCAGTGAGGTCCTTCCTACGCCCGCCGGCGCTCCAGCGGTACTCCCCGCTGGCTTCGAGAGTCCCGAGCCCGTCTCGCGCGGGCGCGTCTGTGGAGATCAGGCCGGCGTCCTCGCGACGGAGACGTGCAGCCATGCTGCGGTGCGCTCGACGGCGGGCTCCACGTACTCCGGGACGTCGTCCAGGTCGATGGGGTCATGAACAGCTTCTCGATCGGCGCCCGGTGCGCGAGGTCCTGCAGGAACACCGCCTGCATCGAGCGGCATCAGCCGACGCTGCACGGCCGCGGCCCACCGTCCGACGTCGCCCGCGCCGAGCCGCTCGGCGCGCTCATCCTGTCCTCCGGGGCGCGCGGGGGCTCCTCACCGTGGTCGCGTCCTCGCGGGAGCCGCGGCGAGCGACTCACCGGCCGTCCAGATGGCCGCGCCCAAGAGGATCACGTCCTTGACCAGGAACTGCCCGGCTCCCGACAGGAACGGGAAGCCGAGATCCGGTTGCCACACCCCGGGCGTGGTGAGCAGGAAGCTCAGCGTGGTGAGGAACATCAGGACCGCCCCGAGACTGCCGGCGGCCGACACCCGCGGCGCCAGGGGTCGCGCGGCGATCAGGCAACCGAGGAGGATCTCGGCGACCCCGATCAGGGCCGCGACCGTGGGCACGCTCCCGAGGCGGTAGGTCCACGACAGCACCGGGGAGTTGGCGACGAGGCCCTCGATGGCCGCGGCCTCGTACGAGGCGAACTTCAGGGCGCCGATCCAGACGAGTACCAGGGCGAGCCCGTAACGGACGACGGCGGAGCCGACCCGTTCGAGCCGCAGAGCCGTGCCCGCAGGGTGCGCCTTGTGGGAAGTGGCCATCTCGGCCCCCTCTCCAGGAACGGATGGACAGAAGACAGAGCGACGGCGCGGAACTCATCACCGGTCCCTCGGTGTCCGGCGAAGCGGGCGGGCCGGCGCCCGCAAGGCGCGCCGGCCCGCGAAGGCTCGTGCACTGTCGGAGACGGCGGAGTGCCTCAGGTCGCCGTCCGCGACGTCCGGTGCAGGCGCTGAGCGATCCGCTGGTCGAGCCCGAACCGGCCCGCGCCGGTCACGGCCAGCACGAGGCTGAGCAGGCCGAGGGTGATGACCAGCTCGGGGCCGTTGTGGTCCATGGCGAACAGGCCGCTGGTGTGCACGAAGACCCAGGCGCCGACCATGTTCAGCGCCATCAGGACGCCGACGATCCGGACCGCGACGCCGAGGATCATCGCGATGCCACCGACGAGCTCGAACAGCACGTTGGCCGGCCCCGTGATCGCAGCCAGGGGCACGCTCGCCTCGTCGAAGAGCCGCCCGACACCGGCCAGGCTGCCGCCGCCGAAGTCGTACTCCAGCTTGGCGTGCGCCACCATCATCACGCCCAGGCCGATGCGGGCGACGAGCAGGACGACGTCCGAGGCCGTCCGGACGAGGGCGGCGTTCCGGCCAGAGCCGGTGAGGTGCGTGGTGGTCATGCCGGTTGTCCTTTCTCGGGGACGGGCCCGCTGGGAACGGGGCCCAGCTCGGCCCCGATCTCGAGCAGGCGGGCCCGGTGCTCGCGGGCGTGGTGGCCGCAGAACAGCAGCGCACCGCTGGAGAGCACCGCCCGGTACCGAGCCACGGCAGGGCAGCGGTCGCAACGGTCGCCGACGGCCACGGTGGGGACCGCGAGGCGATGACGTCGGCTGAGGTCGGTGGGCATGGGGGCTCCCCTCCGAGGGGTGGCTTCGGGCCGGTCGCCCGGGGCTTGCCCGGGTCGATGCCCGCCTGCCGATACGACTCCATCGCGAGTCCGAAGTCATCGGCCGTGTCGAGTGCACTCGTGGCGGTGGAACGGAACCGACGCTAGGACCTCAACCGGACTCGAGGTCAAGGGAGCGCGTGCGATCCGGTTCGACGGGAGCGGGCGCCGGCTTCTACGTCCGCGCGCAGGGCGTCGAGCGGTGAGGCGGTGCGCGAGATCCACGGGCTCGGCCGAGGTCGCCGTCCGAGTGAGACCGGCGAGCCGGTGGACCAGGACGGTCCGGCTGCGGTGGGCGCATCGCCGGACCGGTCGAGGACCACGGCCTGGTCGCCGTGGCCGGAGACGTCGCGACGGGCACCTCGCGACTCGACGCGAGCAGCGGCTCCGCTGCTGAGGAGGGATCCAGCGGTGGGCGGCACTCCTTCGGAGCTGGGTCGCTGCCGAAGCCCACACGGAACACGGGACCCGGGGAACGGATCGCCGCCTCAGCGGCAGCGGAGACCCGGTCCCGGCGGCCGACGACGGAGGCCGCAGCGGTGGGCCGCCGCTCCGGGTCGGCAGGTCACTGCCGGAGGGCGTCGATGACGTCCTCGCTGCGGCAGCGGTAGGTCAGCAGGCTGTAGTCGAGGCTGTCCAGTGACCGCTGGGCGGCCTCGTGGTCCACGACGCCGCAGGCGTCCTCGACCACGACGGGGAGGAAGCCGAGGTCGGCGGCGTGCCGCGCGGTGGGTTCGATCCCGATCTCGAGCACCGCGCCGACCAGCACCAGCGTCGTCACTCCCCGGTCGCGCAACACGGCCTCCAGCGGCGTGCCCACCAGCGCCGACATGCCGAGCTTGTCGAACACCGGCTCATCGGCGGTGGGGGCGAGCTCCGCCACGATCCCCGCGTGGGCCGCGCCCGGCGGGAAGGCCGCCGTGACCTCCTCGGCCCGGCTCACCCGCTGCCAGGCCATCGCGGTGCGCAGTGCGGCCACGCCCATGTGGGACGGCGGCAGGGAGACGTGCCGGACGTAGAGCACGGGCACACCGGCTGCCCGCGCCGCCCGCAGGACGGCGGTGATCCGCTGGACCAGGCCGTCGCGGTCGCGGACGTGGGCCAGGATGCCCTCCTGCGGGTCATAGACCAGCACCGCGGTCGTGTGAGGTCGGCACATCTCGACCACTGTGTCCGGGATCGTCATGCCGAAGGCCTGTTGCATGCCGGGAGCCTGGCAGGGCCACAGACGGTTCGGCTACCGCGGCGCCGCTGGCCGGGTGTGTGAGACGTGAGCCTGCCGGACCCCCTGCCCGACTCTCCGGCCGCCACGTACAGCCGCGTCGGCACGTAGGGCCGCAGGCCGTGGGCTGCCCGTGAGGATGGGTTCGGCCGACGCCGGCTCCCTGGACCCGGCCGCGACGCGGCGCCCCCAGCCCGGAACCGGAACCCGGGGTGGGGGCCGCCGCAGGCGCAGGTCAGCGACGATCCGTCGCGCCCTCGTCGAGCTCGATGTGCTCCTTGCGGACGGAGTCGGTCACCGTCTCCTGGTCGGTCACGGTCTGCGTGTCCAGGCGGACCCGCTCGACCGGGACGGCCTCCTTGTCCACGACCGGGCGCTCGGCGTGCAGCGTGACCTCGTGCTCCTCCTCGGAGATCGCGGGGCCGTCGAGCGCGTTGCCGACGTTGGCGTCGGTGATGGGCTCGCGCTCGACGCGGATCTCCTCGCGGGACACCGGCACCGTCTCGGTGACGTTCTCGGTGACGACGTACTTGCGAAGCCGGGCGCGGCCGACCTCCTCGGTGCGGGTGCCGACGTTGAGGCGCTCTTCCGAGCGGGTCATGGCGTTGTCGGTCGTCGGGCCGGAGGTGTCCCGGCCCACCGCGGGGGTGGTGTCGGTGTGCTCGGTCCGACCTGCGGCGCCCGTCCCGGCCAGGTCGCGGTCGGTCGTGCCGGTCGTCGCCGTGCCGTTGGTCCCGGCGACCTGCCGACCGCCGTTGCCGAGGTCCAGGCCGTAGTACCGGTAGAGCTCCTGCTCCTCCTGCGGCGAGAGGTGCCCGTCGGTGTCGACCTTCGGAGCGCCCTTGACCTGGTCCTTGGTCACCGGTACGCGCACGCCGTCGTCGGTCAGGTCGGCCTGGCCGATGGGGACGAAGGACTCCTTGGTGCCGAACAGGCCGGTGCGCACGGTCGCCCACTCCGGCCGACCGGTCTCGTCGTCGAGGTACACCTCCGACGCCGAACCGATCTTCTGCCCGGATGCGTCGTAGACGTCGCTGCCGATCACGCGACTGATGGACTCGGTGCCGATCATCTGTCCTCCTGGGAAGGCTGCGAGACGGATGCCCCGTGACGGGTCAGAGGTGACCCCCACGGGACGCCGACAGCGCCTACCCGCTCGTTTACAACGTAAACGAGCGACCCCGGGCCGGGGCTCAGTCCAGACGGTCGAAGAGCTGCTCGAGTCCGGTCATGGTCAGCACCTGCAACGCCGACCTCGACGGGTGACGGAGGCAGGGACGCAGCCCGGCCTTCCGGGCCGGCTGGGTCAGCTGCAGCAGCAGCCGGGCGCCGACCGAGTTCATGAAGGTGACCGCCGAGGCGTCGACGACCGTGACCTCGACGAGGCTCCCGTTCGCAGCGAGCACCGCGGCCTCGAAGGCGGCGACGGTGGCCGTGTCGATCTCCCCGGTCAGGTAGAGCACGGTGTTGTCACCCTCGAGCCCGAACCGGACCTCACCGGGCGCGCGCGGCAGCGATGGATGGGGCATGCTGCGTCGATCCGCCTCCTCGTGCGCCTCTCGGCGCAACGACGCCCGGTCGTTTACAGCGTAAAGCGGCAGCGCACGGAAGGAAAGACGGCGGAGGGGAAGACGCCAGCCGTCAGGAGCGCGGACGACGGCGCGACTCGCGCAGCAGCCGGCCCAGTCGGTCGAGCAGGTTCTCCAGCGACTCCTCGAACTCCACCGCGGACTCGTCCTCGCGCAGCAGCGGCTCGAGTCGGACCACCATCGGGTACTGGCGCAGGTCGGCGTCCCCCTCGGTGGCCGGATCGGTGTCGTCCCGGGAACTGATCGGCACCCCTCGCTGGGAGATCTCCAGCAGCAGGTGCCCGAGCAGGAAGCTGGTGTAGGCGCGGTACGCGCCGACGGCCGTCTCGTCGGTGAAGCCGTGGCCGGTCAGCGCGGTCAGGAACGACTCCACCCAGCGCAGGCTGCGCAACGGAGGCCGGATCCACGGCGCAGCCGGCGGCCTGGTCGCCACCAGCGGGAAGACGGCGGGGTGCGCGAGGGCGATCCGCCGCACCCCGTGGGCCAGTCGCTGCAGGTAGTCCTGCCAGCCGGCGGAGGCCTCCATGTGCACGTCAGGGTCGCCGTAGAGCTCGTCGATGACGGTCTCCACCACCCCGTCCAGGAGGTGCTCGCGGCTGGGCACGTAGCGGTAGAGCGCCATCGCCTCGACCCCGAGGCGGGCGCCGAGCCGACGCATGGTGAGCGCGTCGATGCCGTGCTCGTCGATGAACTCCACCGCCGCGCCGAGCACCCGCCGGCGGTCCAGGCTGCCGCGCGCCGTCCCCGGAGCCGCCGCAGGCACCACCATGGCCGCCCCACCGCGCGCCTCGGGCTCGTCGGGGTCGTCGGGTGCGCCGTTGCGGGCCATCCCGACCTCCTCCGACGCCGCCCCCCGTGCACGCTCCGCGCGCTCCCGGTCGATCATCGCGCGCCCACCCCCGCGCGAGCGACACGAACCCTCCGATCGGGTGGCCGCGCCCCACCGTGGGTGACCGCGTGCCCGTCGTCCCGGAGGGAACCGCGTGCGGCCATCGCCGGCGGGGGTCAGTGGACGTCGGGGTCCCGGACCACGCGGTAGCGCAGGTGGGTGGCGTCGCGGCCCTCGACGGTGCGCACGAGTTCCAGCTCGAGGGGTTCGAGGAGGTGGTCGAGGTGGTCGAACAGCCGGCGTCCGGCACCGAGCAGCACGGGCACGAGGTGCAGCTCGACCTCGTCGAGCTCGCCGGCACGGAGCAGCGCCTGGCCGGCGCCCGCGCCCGCGACCAGCACGTCCCTGCCTCCCGCACCCGCTCTCGCGTCGGCCGCGCACGCCGCGACATCGGTGTAGAACCGCGCGCTGCCGGGCGGCACGTCACCGTCGTCCACGTGGCTGGTCAGCACCAGGATCGGGACGCCCGAGTGGTGGTCGCCGTTCCAGCGGCCGGCCAGCTCGAAGGTCCGGCGACCCGCGATGATCGCGCCGGTGGCCAGGCTGTCGGCGAAGACCTCGCCGTTGGGGCCGGCTTCGTCGCGGTCGTCGAGCCAGTTGAACAGCCGGAAGCCGCCGCGGCCCATCTCCTGACCCGGCCGGTCGTCGGGGCCGGCGACGAAGCCGTCGAGCGACGTGGTCATGTCGAGGCGGATCGAGGTCACCTCGGACTCCTCCCTCGCGAGGTGGCCCCTGCAGGCGCTCCCCGGATCGCCGGGTGCAGGGCCGCCACGTGAGTGCCGACCCGATGGGCGCGCCGAACTCATCGGTGCGTCCGGTCGGCCAGGTCGGGGTCGCGCCGAGGAGGGCACGGTCCCGGCCGGTGAGCAGGCCTGCACATCGGGACCCGTCGCATCGCGCTGCCGCGGAGCGGTGAGCGGCGGCAGGCGCTGGTTGACTCGTCGCATGGTCGCGCCACTGCCCGAACCGGACCCGATCATCGACCCGGATCAGCCGGTGCCCGACGATCCGGGTGAGCTGCTGCCCGACGCACCCGACCCGCTGCCGCCTGCGCCGATCGAACCGCAACCGGATGACCCCGGCGGCGATCCCGGGGGCGTGCCCGAGCCCGCCTGATCCGTGCGGCGGCCGCACCGATCAGGCGGTCGCGGGACCCGCCCCTGGTCCCGGAACGGGCGCCGATGTCGAGCCGCGGCACGTCGGAGCCGGCACCCTCCCCCGCCCGCAGCCAGGCCCGATTCAGATGCGTGACGTCTGAATGGGGCCGAACTGGGTCTTTGTGCGTCCACATGGAGCGGGCTTACGTTCCCCCCGTCACAACGACCAGCGCTGCCGGGAGCCCGGTGGACGGCGCGGGACGGGCGGAGGAGCGCGCGTGGAGATCCGGCAGCTGCACTACTTCGTCACCGTGGCACGGACCCGTCACTTCGGGCGGGCTGCCGAGCAGCTGCACATGGCCCAGTCCCCGCTGTCCCAGGCGATCCGCCAGCTGGAGTCGCAGCTGGGTGCCACGTTGTTCCACCGGACGACGCGGCGGGTCGAGCTCACGGCCGCCGGCGAGGCCCTGCTGCGCGACGCCGAGCGGGTCCTCGAGTCGGTCGAGGCCGCGCAGTCCCGCGTCCGCCTGGTGGCGGCCGGCAGCACCGGGCTGCTCCGGGTCGGTGCCACCGGCCTCGCGGCGTTCCGGCAGCTGCCCCAGCTGGCGCGGATCGCCGGCCGCGAGCTGCCGGGGCTGGTGCTGCGGTTCCAGCCGGACCTGCTGACCCCCGCGCAGGAGCGCGCGCTGGAGGAGTACCGGATCGACCTCGCCGTCCTCCGGCCGCCGCTGCGCAGCGCCGGCCTGGCCTCCCGCCTGATCGCCCGGGAGCGACTGGTGCTGGCGGTCGCGGCCGGTCACCGCCTGGCCGGGGAGGAGCCGGTGACCCTGGCCACGCTCCGCGACGAGGACTTCGTGACCTACGGCGTCCCGGACTCGGTCGTCGACACCGCGGTGGCCCAGGCCTGCCTCTCGGCCGGCTTCGTGCCGCGGCGGGCGCACCAGGCCGGGCAGACGTCGAT
Source organism: Geodermatophilus sp. SYSU D00708 (assembly GCF_054050115.1). NCBI lineage: Bacteria > Bacillati > Actinomycetota > Actinomycetes > Geodermatophilales > Geodermatophilaceae > Geodermatophilus > Geodermatophilus sp. SYSU D00708. The sequence continues at coordinate 30,502 of NZ_JBJGYS010000016.1, forward strand.
CGTGCTGACCCTGGTCGCCGCCGGACTGGGTGTCGCGGTGCTGCCGGAGTCGGTCGAGGCCCTGCGCGTCGAGGGCGTCCGGCTGGTGCCCGTCGCTGACGACGTCTCCATCGACCTGGCGCTGGCCTGGCGCCGCGAGGACGACTCCCCCGCCCTGGCCCGCCTGCTCCGGGCCCTGGAGGCCAACGGCTTCATCACCCCGGACGTGGACCTGCCGGACGCAGACCTCGACGTCCCTCTGGGAGGTACCCGGTGAAGATCGTCCGGATCGAGGCGATCCCGTTCGCCATCCCGTACGCCAAGCCGCTGCGCTTCGCCAGCGGCGAGGTGCACGTCGCCGACCACGTGCTGGTCCGCGTACACACCGACGACGGCGTCGTCGGTGTCGCGGAGGCCCCGCCGCGCCCGTACACCTACGGCGAGACCCAGCAGTCGATCGTCGCGGTGGTCGACACGGTGTTCGCCCCGCAGTTGGCCGGGCTCACCCTGCTCGACCGGGAGGCCGTGCACGCGCGGCTGGACCGCACCATCGGCAACCCCGCCGCCAAGGCGGCGATCGACATGGCGCTGTGGGACGCCCTGGGCCGCAGGCTCGGCCTGTCGGTGTCGCAGCTGCTCGGCGGCTGGACCGACCGCATGAGGGTCGCCCACATGGTCGGGTTCGCCCCCGACGCGGAGATGGTCGCCGAGGCCGAGCGGGTCCGGGACACCTACGGCATCAGCACCTTCAAGGTGAAGGTCGGCCGGCGGCCGGTCGAGCTCGACGTCGGCGCCGTGCGGGCGCTGCGGACCGCCCTCGGCGCCGACGTGGAGCTCTACGTCGACGGCAACCGTGGCTGGACCCCGTCGGAGGCCGCCCGTGCCCTCGACGCGATGGCCGACCTCGGTCTGACGCTGTCCGAGGAGCTCTGCCCCGCCGACGACGTCCTGGGCCGGCGCTGGCTGACCTCCCGGACGTCGGTGCCCACCGTGGCCGACGAGAGCGCGACGACGCCGGGCCAGGTGACCCGCGAGCTGCTCGACGGCGCGGCGACCATGATCAGCATCAAGACGGCCCGCACCGGGTTCAGCACCTCGCAGCGGATCCTGCACCAGTGCGAGGGCCTCGGGGCCGAGGTCGTCATGGGCAACCAGATCGACGGCCAGGTCGGCACCGCCTGCTCCGTCGCCTTCGGCGCCGCCCACCGCAGCTCGTCGCGCCGCGCCGGCGAGCTCTCCAACTTCCTGGACATGCGCGACGACCTGCTCACCGAGCCGCTGGAGATCTCCGGCGGCGAGCTCGCCGTCCGTCCCGGACCGGGAATCGGCATCGACATCGACCCCGACAAGCTCGGCCGCTACCGCCAGGACTGAACCACCCCACCACCGAGGAGGACACCGTGAGTGCACCCACCGCCCCCAACCCCACCGCGGCCGGCGCCGGTCGCAACGCCACCGAGCGCTTCGCGCAGAAGGAGCGCAGCGCGGCCGCCGTCGACCAGGCCCGCGTCTCGGCGATCGCCACCGACGCCCTCACCGCCCTGCACGGGGTCATCCGCAAGCACGGGCTGACCTACGCCGAGTACGACGCGCTCAAGGCGTGGCTGATCCGGGTCGGCGAGGACGGCGAGTGGCCGCTGTTCCTGGACGTGTGGGTCGAGCACGTCGTGGAGGAGGTCGCCAACGCCGACCGCCAGGGCGCCGTCGGCACCATCGAGGGCCCGTACTACATCCCCGGCTCGCCCGAGTTCCACGGCGAGGCCACCCTGCCGATGCGCGACGACGAGAGGGGCACCCCGTTCCTCTTCCAGGGCACGGTGACCGACCTCGACGGCAGCCCCATCGAGGGTGCGCGGGTGGAGCTGTGGCACGCCGATGACGACGGCTACTACTCGCAGTTCGCGCCGGGCATCCCGGAGTGGAACCTGCGCGGCACGATCCTGACCGGCCCCGACGGCCGCTACGCGTTCCACACGATCAAACCCGCGCCGTACCAGATCCCCACCGACGGCTCCTGCGGCGCGCTGATCGCCGCGGCCGGCTGGCACGCCTGGCGGCCGGCCCACCTGCACCTGAAGGTGTCCGCGCCCGGCAAGCAGCTGGTCACCACCCAGCTGTACTTCGACGGCGGGGAGCACGTGGCCGACGACGTGGCCCAGGCGGTGAAGCCGGAGCTGATCCTGCGGCCCACGCCGGCCGCCTCGGGGAACGGCGAGGAGGTCACCTACGACTTCCGGCTGGACCCCGCGGCGTGACCCAGCTGTACGCGGTACGGATGGACGTCGCGCTGCCGCCGGACATGGACCCGGCGGCCCGCGACGACCTCCTAGCCCGGGAGAAGGCCTACTCCCAGCAGTGGCAGCGCTCCGGCCACTGGCCGCACATCTGGCGCTGCGTCGGGCAGTACGCCAAACCTCAGCGTCTTCGCCGTGGACAGCAACGAGCAGCTGCACCAGATCCTCTGGGGGCTGCCGCTGTTCCCGTACATGACCATCACGGTCACGCCGCTGGCCCCGCACCCGTCGGACATCGCGCAGGCCCCGGCGCAGTGAACACCGCGCAGGCCCCGGCGCAGTGAACACCGCGCAGGCCCGCGACCAGCGCCCGCGCCGTCCGCTCCGACAGGCCGGCGGAGACGGCATCGATTCGAACGCTCTGGTTCCGATAACCCAGAGCGACGACGCGCCCGTCCGCGTTTGCCGGCTCCTCCCGTCGGCGCTTGCCTGGGACCGAGCGCTGAGAAGCGGTGGCTCGAGACGGGAGAACGTCGGCATGCCGATCTGGACGGTGGAGCTCACGGGGGAACAGGACGAGAGGATCGAGGCCGACGTCCTCGCCACCGACGGCGGAGCACTGGTCGCCTTCTCCGGCGAGGGGCTGATGGTGCGCGCCTGGGCGCCGGGCCACTGGAGGACCGTGCGGCAGTTCGCGGGGCGGGACGCGCACCCGGCCGGCCAGGCGGAGAGGAGCAACGTCCTGACCGCGCTGCCGCGCCGCTGACCGCGGCGACGAGGGCACGCCGTGGAGCGGTCCGGATGTCGGCGGGACCGGCCAGGATGCCGGCCGTGAAGTACGTGATGACCTACCACGCCGTCGAGGACTTCCTGCCCCTGGCCCGGCAGCACGGCCCGGACCACGTGGCCCGGCTGCACGAGTTCCGCGACCGGGGGCTGCTGCTCATGGTCGGCACCTTCGACGAGCCGATGAACGGCGACGCGATGGGCGTCTTCACCACCCGCGAGGCGGCCGAGGAGTTCATCGCCGGCGACCCGTTCGTGCGGCACGGGGTGGTCGCCGGCTGGTCGGTGCGCCCGTGGAACGAGGTCCTGCAGCCCTGAGCACTCACCCGGGAGGGTGACCGCGGGGCGTCCAGGCGACGTCCCGGAACCGGACCTGCCGTTGAGAGGGGGTCGGGTCCGGGACGGAGGTGTGTGCGGTGCGGGTGTCGTTCCTCGTGTACGGCGTGCTCTACGTCGTCGTCGAGATCGTCGGGCACCAGCTCGAGAGCATCGGGTGGCCGCAGCTGACCCCGCTCGACGTCGCCACCGCGGTGACCAACGCCTGCCTGACCGTGGCGGTGGGCATCGCCGTCCTCGTCGGGTTGGACGTCGGTGGCCGTCGCTGGCGGCGCGCCGTCCAGGAGTGGCGCGCGGAGCGGCTCGAGGCCGCCGAGGCGTACTGGGCCGAGCAGCCGCCGATCGAGGTGTCCTCGTGGCGGGCCGAGCCCCTGGCGCTGCCTGCGGGCCGCGGGCCGTCGCCCGGCCTACCGAGCCCGGACTACTCCCCCGCGCCGTCGTCCGGCCGGCCCTTCCCCGAGGAGCCCGGCCGGCTGCTCTGACGCCGGCCCCGCCCGGCGGTGCCGGTCAGCCCAGCAGGTCGTGCGCCCGGGCGCCGAGGGCGTGGGCGGCGAGCGCGGCCGCACCGATCGTCGCGGCCAGCGTCCGCGCCTCGGCCGGCGCGCCCGGCACCCGGCCCGCCTCGTCCAGCCGCTCGGCCAGGTGGGCGTCCAGGTCGGCCTCGGCGAGGTCCTCGACGTCGCGCAGGGCGAAGGGGGCGGTGGTGAGCAGCGCGGCGGTCATGGCGGGAATCCGTTCCTCGTGGTCGTCCGCCGGGTCGTTCCCGGCACCGAGGACTCTCCGGTCCCAACCGCACGTCCGTGGCCGGGAAAGCGCACGAAATCCGCAAGACCGGGGGACGGCGACCCGCCCGGGCCCGTCCTCGTCGCGCCCACTACCCCGCAGGCGGTGCTCGGCGACTATGGTCGTCCCCGTCGGGAAGGCCCTGCGCTATGGCAGGACCCCGATGCACCACCTCAGCTAGGAGCGAGCAATGCCCGAAGGAACTGTCAAGTGGTTCAACGCGGAGAAGGGGTTCGGCTTCGCCACCCCTGACGGTGGCGGACCGGATGTGTTCGTCCACTACTCGGCCATCCAGACCAGCGGGTACCGCTCGCTCGACGAAGGCCAGCGGATCTCGTTCGACATCGAGCAGGGCCAGAAGGGCCCGCAGGCTGCGAACGTCAACCCGCTCTGATCGCCTGATCAGCGCACAGCGCCCCCGCCCGGTCCGCCGGGCGGGGGCGCTGTCGTTTCTGCCGGTCACCGGGCTCGCGGCACGTAGCCCCCGATGAGCGCCGACATGAGCAGCGCCCCGTCGTGCGGACCGATCGCGGCCGCGGCGTCGGCGAGGGCCCGCCAGCGGCCGCGCTCGACGTCGGTCGGCGCGTTCTGCGCCCGCGCCGTGAGCTGCTCCAGCAGCCGGTCCCACTCCCCCTGCGGCGTCGGCCACAGCCCCGCCAGCCGGCGCGCCTCCGGCGAGATGCCGGTGAACCGCACGATCTCGCCGGCGTAGGTGGTCAGCGCCTCGACGTAGCCCGCCGACACCAGCGCCCGGGCCGCCGCGGCCACCTCGGGCTTGGGCAGTCCGCTCGCCGGGACGACCTGCCCGAGGTAGGGGTTGCCGCCGTGCGTCGGCTCGTCGACCAGCCGGGCGATGGCCCGCAGCACGGGCAGGTCGCGGGTGAACCAGACGTCGGGCAGCGGGGCGTCGGGCGAGGTCACCGCCCCAGTCTCCGCCGCACGCGCAGGCGCCCCGCCACCCGGGGTCACGGGGTGGCGGGGCGCCGGGTGAGCTGGGCGGTCCTTCTTCAGCGGGCGCCGGTCAGCTCCGGTCGGCAGGCCAGGATCAGGCCGAGGGCGACGTAGCCGACCAGGAGGTGCGCCGCCCCCGCGAGACCGGCGACCGCGGGCACGATCGCGTTGAGCGGGACGACGACCGGCGCCCAGCTCTCGGCCACCAGCGGCCAGAAGCGCGCGGCCCCCTGCCAGCGGCCGGCGATCGCGATCCGGACGCCGATGGCGGCCATGCCGAGCATCGACAGCGGCCAGAAGGCGTCCAGCAGCAGGAACCAGGTGGCGCCGTCGTACTGCCGCAGGAAGATCCAGGTCAGCGTGGAGACGATCGCCAGGCCGAGGAGCACGTGCTCGACGTGCAGGAAGAAGCGCGCCAGCCGGCCGGTACCCGTCGCACCGGTGCGCAGCTGGAGGGTCACGAGCGCGACCAGGCCGAGCTGGAACAGCAGCGAGGTCAGGTTGTAGACCGTGTCCCCCCAGCCCGGGTCCGGGTTGGGGCCGAAGGCGAGCAGCCCGGCGGCCCACGCCGCGGAGCCGGTGGCCACCGCGACGCCGGTGGCGCGGGCGAACCGGGTGGTGGCGGCCGGCCGGGTGCCGGACGGCGTCGGCGAGGCCGCGGCCAGGTCGGTGCGGGCGCTGGCGGGGGTGGTGCTGAGGGACATCTCGTCTCCCTGGTCGTGGTGGCGGTGCCCTGTGCACCGACTGGGAGAACCGTCTCGGGGCGGCGTCCCGGGCAGCCAGGGCGCGCCGCCCTCGATCCGGTCCCCGTCGCCGTCCCGGGCGACACGGGACACCTGCCTCGTGACGCGCGGGACGACGGTCGGCGAGGATCGCCCGCGTGCAGGCAGGAGCCCCGGTCGCCGGGTCGACCCCCACGGCGCCGGAGCCCCCTCCCGCGCCGCGACCGGAGCGTCCCGGTGAGCGCCCGACAGCAGGGCTGCGGCTGGTCGGCTGGCTGCTCGTCGCCGTCACCGGGGCGTTCGCGGTGGGCGCCACCGTGCTCGACGTCCTCACCCCGGCCGCCGCCCGCGAGGCGGCCCAGGCCACGCCCGGCTGGATCATCGGGCTGCCCGGGATCGGGCTCGCCGTGCCGGCCGCCCTGCTGCTGCGCCGCGCGCCGCGGAACGCCGTCTCCTGGGTGGTCGGCGGGACGGGCCTGCTCTGGGCGCTCGACGGGATCGCGCAGTCCTGGCTGACCCACGTCCTGCAGTTCGACCCGCCCCTGCCCGGCGGGACGGCCGCCTTCTGGATCGTCAACCGCTTCGGCGCCTGGCTGCTGCTCGGGCTGCCCCTGCTGCTCCTGCTCTACCCCGACGGGCGGATGCCGACCGGGCGGTGGCGCCCCGTCGCGATCCTGAGCCTGGCGTCCACCGCGCTGCTCCCGACGCTGCTCCTGGTGGTGCCGTCGGAGATCGCCGATGCTCGCGCCGGCTCCGAGACGCCCGCCATCTACCGCTCGCTCGACCTGGACCCGACCAGCCTGCCGCTGCCGGAGCCGATCGTCCTGCCGCTGCTGCGACTGGCCTTCCCCGCCGCCGTCCTGGGTGTGGTCGTGCCCGTCGCCGTCGTCGTCGCCCGGTACCGGCGGGCCACCGGCGAGGGCCGCCGCCGGATGCGGTGGCTGCTGTGGGCGGCCGTCGTCGACCTGCTGGTCATGGTCGCCGCCCTGGTCTTCCCGGGGGACGAGGCGTCGTTCGCGCTGTCGATCGCCGTCACGCTCACCGGCGCGGCGATCGCGGTCGGCATCCTGCGCCCGCAGGCGGTCGACATCGACCGGCTGCTCGGCGGCACCCTGGTCTACGGCGGGCTCGCCGTCGCCGTCGTCCTGCTCGACCTCGCGGTGATCGCCGGTGCCGGCGCCCTGCTCGGCGACCGGCTCGGCGACCGCGACGCCACCCTGCTGGCGCTGCTCGTCGTCACCGGGCTCTACGTGCCGCTGCGCGCCCAGGCCTGGCGGCTGGTGCGCCGGTGGGTGCTCGGCGAGCGGGAGGACCCCTACCGGGTCGTCTCCGGCCTGGCCGAGCGGCTCGAGCGCACCGACGGCGCCGAGGAGCAGCTCATGGCGGTCGCCGCCGGGATCGCCGAGGCCTTCCGCTCGCCGTACGTGGGGGTCGAGGTCGACCAGCCCGGCGGCCAGCAGCTGCTCGCCGAGTCCGGCCGCCGCCCGGCCGGCGTGCAGTCCCTGCCGATCGCCTACCGCGGCGAGGAGGTCGGCCGGCTCCTGCTCCCCCGGGACGGCGTCCGCGCGCAGCTGGTCACCCGCGACGAGCGGCTGCTCGCCGACGTCGTCCGGCAGGCCGCCGCGGCGGCGCGGGCCAGCGCCCTGGCGGCCGAGCTGCAGGCCAGCCGCGAGCAACTGGTCGCCGCGCGCGAGGAGGAGCGCCGCCGCCTGCGCCGGGACCTGCACGACGGGCTCGGGCCCTCCCTCGGCGCGGTCGTCCTGCGCATCGACACCGCGCGCAACCTGGCCGCGTCCCGGCCCGAGGACGCCGACCGGCTGCTCCGCCAGGCCCGGGACGACGTCTCCGCCGCGCTGGCCGACGTCCGCCGGCTGGTGCACGACCTGCGCCCACCGGCGCTGGACGACCTGGGCCTGGCCGGTGCGGTGCGCCAGCAGGCCGAGCGGCTGCTCGTCCCGCGGGTCGCGGTGACCGTGGCGGCCGAGGAGCTCGCCCCCCTGCCCGCGGCGGTCGAGGTGGCCGCCTACCGGATCGCGTCGGAGGCGCTGGCCAACGTCGCCAAGCACGCCGCGGCGACCCGGGTCCGGGTGTCGCTGGCCTGCGACGACGACGGCGCCCTGGTGGTCGACGTCGCCGACGACGGTGTCGGCATCGACCCGGCCGCGCCCGCCGGGGTGGGGCTGGTGTCGCTGCGCGAGCGCGCGGCGGAACTGGGCGGCCGCTGCTCGGTGAGCTGCCCGCCGGAGGGGGGCACGGTGGTGCGGGCGGTGCTGCCCGCGGACGGGAGGGGGACGGCGTGATCGAGCAGGAGGGCATGGTGACCGAGCCGGAGGAACCGCTGCGGATCGCGGTGGTGGACGACCACCCGGTCTACCGCGACGGGCTGGCGGTCCTGCTCGGCTCGGTGCCCGGGCTGACCGTCGTGGGCACCGCCGCCGACGGCGCGGCCGCGGTCGTGCTGGCCCGCGAGGAGCAGCCCGACGTCGTGGTGATGGACGTGCAGATGCCGGTCCTGGACGGGATCGAGGCCACCCGGCGGATCACCGCCGAGTCGCCGTCCGTGGGGGTCGTGGTGCTGACCATGAGCGAGGACGACGGCACCGTGTTCGCCGCCGTCCGCGCCGGGGCCCGGGGCTACCTGCTCAAGGGCGCCGACCAGGAGGAGGTGGTCCGTGCGATCACCACGGTGGCCGGCGGCGGCGCGGTCTTCGGCGCGGCGCTGGCCCGCCGGATCGCCGAGTTCTTCGCCGCCGGGCCGAGCGGTCCGGAGACGGCGTTCCCCCAGCTCACCGCCCGCGAGCGCGAAGTGCTCGACCTGGTGGCCGCCGGCCGGTCGAACGCGCAGATCGCCGCCGCGCTGTACCTGTCGCCGAAGACGGTGCGCAACAACGTGTCCAACGTGCTGACCAAGCTGCAGGTCACCGACCGGGCGCAGGCGATCGTGCGGGCGCGGGAGGCCGGGCTGGGCCGCTGACCGGCGCTTTAGTCGTCGTACCGTTGAAGCATGACGACGTCCGCGGAGAACCAGCCGAAGGTCACGAAGAGCGACGAGGAGTGGCGGGCGCAGCTGTCCCCGGAGGAGTACTGGGTCCTCCGCCAGGCCGGCACCGAGCGGCCCTGGAGCGGTGAGTACGTCGACACCAAGACCCAGGGCGTCTACACCTGCCGGGCGTGCGGCGCGGAGCTGTTCCGCTCCGAGACGAAGTTCGACTCGCACTGCGGCTGGCCGTCGTTCTACGAGCCCACGGCCGCCGACAACGTCGTCCTCCGCCAGGACCGCAGCCACGGGATGGTCCGCACCGAGGTGCTCTGCGGCTCCTGCCACAGCCACCTGGGCCACGTGTTCGAGGACGCCCCGCAGACCCCCACCGGCGACCGCTACTGCATCAACTCGGTGAGCATCCGGCTGGTCGAGGCCTGAGCCCCGACCCCCGCGATCATGGGGTCCGGGAAGCGACACGCCGGCGTCCAGCCGGGTGTCCGTTCCCGAACCCCATGATCGTCGGGAGAGGTGGCGTCAGGGCAGGTCGGCGACGAGCTCGGCGACCGGCTTGCGGACGCCGGTGTAGAACGGGACCTCCTCGCGGACGTGCCGCCGCGCCGTCGAGGCCCGCAGCTCGCGCATGAGGTCGACGATGCGGTGCAGCTCGTCGGCCTCGAAGGCCAGCATCCACTCGTAGTCGCCCAGCGCGAACGACGCGACGGTGTTGGCCCGCACGTCCGGGAAGCCGCGGGCCATCTGCCCGTGCTCGGCGAGCATCGCCCGCCGCTCCTCGTCGGGCAGCAGGTACCACTCGTAGGACCGCACGAACGGGTAGACGCAGACGAACCGGCGCGGCTGCTCGTCGGCCAGGAACGCCGGGATGTGGCTGCGGTTGAACTCCGCCGGCCGGTGCAGCGCCATCTGCGACCACACCGGCTCCAGGTGTCGGCCCAGCGCCGTGCGGCGCAGCCGGGTGTAGGCCTCCTGCAGCGCCTCCGCCGACGGCGCGTGCCACCAGACCATGAGGTCGGCGTCAGCCCGCAGCCCGCTCACGTCGTAGGTGCCGCGGACGACGACGTCCTTGCCGGCCAGCTCGTCGACCAGGCCCTGCACCTCGTCGGAGAGGACCGTGCGCGGCTCCTCCCCCAGCGGGCGGGCCAGGCGGAACACCGACCACATCGTGTAGCGGATGGTCGCGTTGAGCTCGTTGGCCCGCTTGCCGATGCTGCGCTCGTCGGTCTGCTCGCTCATGGCCCCATTCTCGCGCGCGGCTGCGGGACGCCGGTCGCGCGGGTGGGGAGACTGCTCACATGGGCGCTGCCGACGACGAGCCGCTGCCCACCACCGTCCTGCTCATGGCCGAGCACGGCGGGGCGTTCCTCTGGGACCGCTCCCCGGGCGCGGTCGACACCGTGGAGCCCGAGGACCTCGGCATCTCCGCGGACCTCACCGCCCGGCTCACCGACTGGAACGAGCGGTACGAGGAGCACGCGGCCCGGTGGAACTGGGGCCCGCCCCCGCCGGAGCACCGTGCGGACGACGAGGCCGAGTGGGCGGCGTGGACCCGCGACGGGCTGCACCTGGCCCACGCGCTCCAGCACGAGCTGGACGCGCTGGGGCACGACGTCGTCGTCCTGTACCGGGAGGACGGCGACGCCCGGCCGGTCACCGGGCGACGCGGACCCTGAGGTCTCAGCCCAGCGCGTCGAGGGCGTGGTACGCGTCGCGGATGCAGGCGGGCACGCCCACGCCCCGGAACGCCGCGCCCGCGATCGCCAGCCCGGGCACCTCGCTCACCGCGGCCCGGACGGCGTCCACCCGGCCGGAGTGCCCGACGAGGTACTGCGGCAACCCGCCGCCCCAGCGCACCAGCCGGGTGGCCACCGGCTCGGGGCGGGACAGTCCCAGCAGGTCGGCGACGTCGGCCACCACGGCCGCGGTGAGGTCCTCGTCGGTGCGCTGCAGCTCCGTCTCGTCGCGGAAGCGGCCGACCGAGGAGCGCACCAGCAGGTGGTCCCCGGCGAGGTGCGGCCACTTCGCCGACGACACGGTGACCCCCTTGACCAGGCGCCCGGTCACCGGCGGCACGAGCAGGCCCGACCCGGCCGCGACCTGCTGCGCCGGGAAGGCCATCGCCACCACGGCCATCGACGCGTACGGGATGCCCTGCAGCGGCTCCACCGCGGCGGGCGCGACCTCGCCGAGCAGCCGCGCGGCCTTCGGCGCCGGGGCGGTGACGAGGACGGCGTCGGCGGTCAGCCGCTGCGGGGCGGCGGCGGGCCCGACCGACAGCTCGAAGCCGGTGGCCGTCCGGGTGAGGCCGTGCGCCGGGGTCCGCAGCCGGACGTCGGCCCGGGCGGCGGCCACCAGCGCGTCGGGCAACCCGCCGATGCCGTCGGACACGGTCACGAACACCGGCCCGTCGGCGTCGAACCGGCTGCGCGCTCCGGCGTCGCGGGCGGCGGCGGCCGCGGCCAGCACCGACCCGACACCCGGCAGGTGCGCGGCCAGCTGCGGCATGGTCGCGGTCAGCGACAGCTCGTCGGCCCGGCCCGCGTACACCCCGCCCAGCAGCGGCTCGACCAGCCGGTCGACCACCTCGTCGCCGAGCCGCTCGCGCAGCAGGGCGCCGACCGCGACGTCGCCGTCCAGGGACAGCGGCGGCAGCTGCGCCTCGGCGGCCACCCGGGCCACGCCGGCCGGCGTCAGCACGCCCTCGAGCCCGTCGGCCGAGGCGGGCACACCGAGGACGGTCCCGGCCGGCAGCGGGTACCGCCCGTCGGGCAGGACGACGGCCGCCTGGGTGGTCGCCGGCGCCACCAGCCGGTCGGCCAGGCCGAGGCGCTCCACCAGCTGCACCGCCTCCGGCACGCGGGCGAGCATCGCCTCGGGGCCGGTGTCGTACCAGTGCCCGGCCAGCTCGACGCGGCCCAGCTTGCCGCCGATGCGGTCGCCGGCCTCCAGCACGACGATCTCGTCGTCCGGACGCCGGCGGCGCCACTCGAACGCGGCGGCCAGGCCGGTGATCCCGGCGCCGACGACGACCAGCCGGCGGGACTTCGCCGGGGTGGTGGGGTGGGACGGAGTCACTGCGTGGTCAGCTCGTGGACCAGCTCGACGACGTGGGTCAGCACGCCCGGGTCGGTCTCGGGCAGGACGCCGTGGCCGAGGTTGAACACGTGCCCGCGGGCGGCCCGGCCCTGCGCGACGACCCGCCGCACCTCCCGGTCGACGGTCGCCGGGTCCGCCAGCAGGACGGCGGGGTCGAGGTTGCCCTGCAGGGAGCGCTGCGGCCCCACCCGGCGGGCCGCCTCGTCCAGCGGCACCCGCCAGTCGACGCCCACGACGTCGGCGCCGGCGTCCCCGATGAGCGCCAGCAGCTCCCCGGTGCCGACGCCGAAGTGGATGCGCGGCACGTCGCGGTCGCCCAGGCCGTCGAAGACCGCCCGCGAGTGCGGCAGCACCCGCTCGGCGTAGTCCGCGGCCGACAGCACGCCGGCCCACGAGTCGAACAGCTGCACCGCGGACGCGCCGGCGTCGACCTGGGCCCGGAGGAACGTCGCCGCCGAGACCGCGAGCCGGTCCAGCAAGCGGGTCCAGGCCTCGGGCTCGGCGTACATGAACGCCTTGGTGCGGGCGTGCTCCTTCGACGGGCCGCCCTCGATCAGGTAGGTGGCCAGGGTGAACGGCGCCCCGGCGAAGCCGATGAGCGGGATCGGCCCGAGCTCGGCGACCAGTGCGCGCACCGCGGTGGCGAGGAACTCCAGCCGCTCGGGCTCCAGCGGCGGCAGCGCGTCGACGTCGGCGACGGTGCGCACGGGGTGGGCCACGACCGGGCCCACCCCCGGCTTGATGTCGACGTCGACGCCGGCGACGACCAGCGGCAGCACGATGTCGGAGAAGAGGATCGCGGCGTCCACCCCGTGCCGGCGCACCGGCTGCAGGGTGATCTCGGTGATCAGGTCGGGGTGCTGACAGGCGTCGAGCATGCGGGTGTCGGCCCGCAGGGCCCGGTACTCCGGGAGCGACCGGCCCGCCTGGCGCATGAACCACACCGGGGTCCGGGACACCGGCAGGCCGCGCGCGGCGGAGACGAGGTCCGAGTCGGCGGGATGGGTCCGGGCGTCGCCAGCTGGGGTCACGACCGTCGATCCTCCCAGAACGGTGCGGCGCGTCGGCGGCGCGGGCCCGGTTCTGGTCCTACTCTGCGAGCGTGGAGCCATCGAGCCTGGCCGGCGCCGGGCGCGGCCCCGGGGACCGGCCCGGCGAGGAACCCCCGGAGGAGTTCCGGGCTGCCCTGGAGGCCCTGACGCGGGTGACGGTCCGCCCGGAGATCCAGCTCGAGCACATCCCCGCGCCGCAGCGACTGGCGCCGTTCGCCCACGCCATCGGCGCGCTGGTCACCGAGCCCGACGGCGACGAGGACGTCGAGGTCGCCAGCGCGCGCTTCATCGTCCTGCACGACCCCGCGGGGCACGAGTCCTGGGCCGGGACGACGCGCTGCGTCGGCTACCTGTCGGCGGCCACCGACGAGCACATGGTGGACGACGCGATGTTCTCCGAGGTGGCGTGGAGCTGGCTCACCGAGGCCCTCACCGAGGCCGGCGCCGCGCACCACGCCGTCGGCGGCACGGTCACCCGCACCGCGTCGACGCGGTTCGGCGAGCTGGCCGGGCCGCAGCACTCCGTCGACGTGGAGATCCGCGCCTCCTGGACCGCCGAGGACACCGCGCTCGACCGGCACCTCGCCGCCTGGCTGGAGGTTCTCGGCAACGCGGCCGGTCTGCCGCCGCCCGGCGTCCGGCTGCTGGGTCCCTCCGGTCCTGCCGGGAGTGGGACTCCGTAACATCGGTGTCCGACGGGGGGCGCGACGCCCCCGCGCCGGCTGCCCCTCCCCGGCCTCCTGCGGTCCCGTTCCGCGCAGGCTGCGTGCTGCCGGCACCGCACTGGTCGACGACACGGGCGAGAAGGTGGACGAGCGCTGAGCACCGAGCCCATCCCGGCAGTGGACGAGGAACCGACCCCTCCCCCGGCGACCCCGCTGCTCGTCCCTCGCGACGGGCTACCCCCGGTCATCGAGACCTCCACCGCGCTGGTCGAGTACGCCGAGGCGCTGCGCGCCGGCACCGGCCCGGTCGCCGTCGACGCCGAGCGCGCCTCCGGCTACCGCTACGGGCAGCGCGCCTACCTCGTCCAGCTGCGCCGCGACGGCGCGGGGACCGGGCTGGTCGACCCGGTTCCGCTGCCGGACCTGTCGGTGCTCCAGGAGGCGATCGCCGACACGGAGTGGGTGCTGCACGCGGCCAACCAGGACCTCCCCTGCCTGGCCGAGCTCGGCCTGGTGCCCACCCGGGTCTTCGACACCGAGCTGGCCGCGCGGCTGGCCGGGCTGCCGCGGGTGGGCCTGGGCGCCGTCGTGGAGTCGCTGCTCGGGTACTCGCTGCAGAAGGGGCACTCGGCCGCGGACTGGAGCACCCGGCCGCTGCCCGAGGAGTGGCTCGTCTACGCCGCCCTGGACGTCGAGGTGCTCGTGGACCTGCGCGACGCGCTGGCCGAGATCCTGGACGAGCAGGGCAAGACCGAGTGGGCCCGCCAGGAGTTCGAGGCGATCCTCGCCGCCGGGCCGCCCGCGCCCAAGCCCGACCCGTGGCGGCGTACCTCCGGCGTCCACGGGCTGCGCAACCGCCGGCAGCTGGGCATGCTGCGCTCGCTGTGGCAGGCGCGCGACGACCTGGCCCGGCGCCGCGACGTCGCCCCCGGGCGGGTGCTGCCCGACGCCGCGATGGTCTCCGCCGTCCAGGCCGACCCGCGGTCGGAGGCGGCCCTGCTGGAGCTGCCGGTCTTCCGCGGCCGGGCCAACCGCAAGCTCGTGGGCACCTGGTTCGGCGCGCTCGCCCGCGGCCGGGAGCTGCCGGAGTCGGAACTGCCGCAGCACAGCAAGCCCGGGGACGGCCCGCCCCCGGTCAGCCGGTGGGCCGACCGCGACCCCGCCGCGGCCACCCGGCTGCAGGTGGCCCGCGCCGGCCTGGCGGAGCTGTCGGAGAAGCACCGGGTGCCGGTGGAGAACCTGCTCTCCCCCGACCTGGTGCGCCGGCTGATGTGGACCCCGCCGGAGCCGCGGGACGCCGAGACGGTCGCGGCGGCCCTGCGCGCCGGCGGTGCGCGCGAGTGGCAGGTCGAGCTCACCCGCGGCCTGCTCACCGACGCGCTCGCCCGCGCCTGAGCCCGGCGGCGCCTCGGCCGGACCGGGGTGTCCCGGAGGTCGCCGTTGCGTGCGTTCCTCGCGCAGTGCCGGCGCTGCAGCGCCCGCACCGTGCGAGGAACCCCGGCGATCCCGGCCCGGGCCCGGCTACTGGGTCGCGGCGACGACCGTGCCGGTCACGGCGTCTCCTCGACCGCCTCGGCGACGCGGCCCTCGGTGCGCTCGGCCAGGACGGCGGTCCACTCGGTGATCCGCCGGGCGACGTCCTGCTCGGTGAGGCCGACGTCGGCGAGCACCTGACCGCGGCTGCCGTGCTCGAGGAACTCCTGCGGCAGACCCATCGTCCGCAGCGGGACGTCGCAGCCCCGGTCCTGCAGCGCCCGGGTCAGCGTGGACCCGACCCCGCCGGCGCGGCCGCCGTCCTCGACCGTGACGACCAGCCGGTGCCCGGCGGCCAGCTCCACCAGCTCGTCGGAGACCGGCAGCACCCAGCGCGGGTCGACGACCGTGACGTCGATGCCGTGGTCGGCCGCGCGCTCGGCCGCGGCCAGGCAGGTCGGCACCATCGACCCGACCGCGACGAGCAGCACCTCCGGCGTCGCTCCCCGGCGGAGGACGTCGACCGGGCCGCGCCGCTCCAGGGCCGGGATGTCGACCGGCGGGGCGCCCTTCGGGAAGCGGACGACGGTCGGCCCGTCGGTCACCGCGACGGCCTCCCGCAGCGCCTCGCGCAGGGTCGGCTCGTCGCGCGGGGCGGCCAGCCGCACCCCGGGGACCACCGACAGGATCGACATGTCCCACATGCCGTTGTGCGAGGCGCCGTCCGTGCCGGTCACCCCGGCCCGGTCGAGGACGACGGTCACCGGCTGGCGGTGCAGCGCGACGTCCATGAGCAGCTGGTCGAACGCGCGGTTGAGGAAGGTCGAGTAGACGGCGACCACCGGGTGCATCCCGGCCATCGCCAGGCCGGCGGCGGAGGTCAGCGCGTGCTGCTCGGCGATGCCGACGTCGTAGGTCCGCTCGGGGAAGCGCTCGGCGAAGGGCGCCAGCCCGGTCGGGTGCAGCATCGCCGCGGTGATCGCCACGACGTCGGAGCGCTCGGTGCCGATCCGGACCAGCTCGTCGGAGAAGGCGGCCGTCCAGTCGCGGGCCGCGGCGGCGCAGGCGCCGCTGTCGGGGTCGAAGACACCGGTGGCGTGCCAGGCGTCGATCTGGTCGGTCTCGGCCGGCGGGTAGCCGAAGCCCTTCGTCGTGACGGCGTGCACGATGACCGGCCCACCGAACGAGCGGGCCCGCCGCAGCGCGGACTCCATCGCCCGGACGTCGTGGCCGTCGACCGGGCCGAGGTACTTGAGGCCGAGGTCCTCGAACATGCCCTGGGGCGAGAGGACGTCCTTGAGCCCCTTCTTGATCGCGTGCAGCGCGTCGTACAGCGCAGAACCGAGCACGGGGGCGCGGTGCAGCGCCTGGCGCACCTGCAGCAGCGCCTGCTCGTAGCCGGGCCGCAGCCGCAGGGTGGCCAGCGCGTCGGCGACGCCGCCGATCGTCGGCGAGTAGGAGCGGCCGTTGTCGTTGACGACGATCACCACCGGGCGGTTCTTCGCCGCGGCGATGTTGTTCAGCGCCTCCCAGGCCATGCCGCCGGTGAGCGCGCCGTCGCCGATCACCGCGACCACCGGCCGCCGCTCCCCGCGCAGGGCGAATGCCTTGGCCAGCCCGTCGGCGTAGGACAGCGAGGTGGAGGCGTGGCTGTTCTCGACCCAGTCGTGCTCGCTCTCGGCACGGCTCGGGTAGCCGGACAGGCCGTCGCGCTGGCGCAGCCGCTGGAAGTCCTCGACGCGGCCGGTGAGCATCTTGTGCACGTAGCTCTGGTGACCGGTGTCGAAGACGATCGGCTCGCGCGGGGAGTCGAAGACGCGGTGCAGGGCGATGGTCAGCTCGACGGCACCGAGGTTGGGCCCGAGGTGGCCGCCGGTGCGGGCGACGCTGGTGACGAGGGCGTCACGGATCTCGGCGGCGAGGACCGGCAGTTGCTCCGGGGAGAGCGCCTTGAGGTCGGCGGGGGTGCGGAGCGATCGCAGGAGCGACACGAGGGGGAAGCGTCCTCTCCATCGGCGGCAGGTGCACGGCTCGGCAACGGCCGCCGATCAACTGTAGCCGTGGTTGCCCACCTCTTCCGGTCGAGCACCGGCTGCGGATGCGCCGCTCACAGACGGGGCACCCACCGCTCCCCGCGCAGCGCCCCGGCGACCACCTCGACCCCCCGGGCGGCGGCCGCCAGCCGGGCGCCCTCGCGCTCGTAGGCGCCGATCGCCGCCTCCATCGCGTCGGCCGGCAGGTCGTCGGCGAGGTCCACGCGGACGGTGCGCCAGCCCGCGCGCGCCGCCTCGAGCCCGGCGCGGACGTGGTCGCGCGCGAAGCGGGCGAGCACCACCGGGTAGCGGCGCAGCACCTCGTGCGCCCGGTAGTCGGGCGGGACGAGGTCGAACAGCCACGCGACGGCGCTGTGCTCCCAGTCCGGGGCGCCGGGTGGGCGCACCGCGTCCGGCCAGCCCGGCGGCACCGTCGCGTCCACCGCACCAGTGTGCCACCGGTTCGAACGGACGTTCGATGCGGAACGCCGGCCGGACCTGCTAGGCCGAGGTCGGCCGCTTCAGCCAGAACTGCTCGAAGCCCCAGGTGCCGGCGCCGCTGGAGTGGTAGCTGACCAGCTCCCACCCCTCGCTGCCGAGCCGGTTGAGCACCGAACTGGTGTCACCGGCCTGCCGCTCGAGCTGGCCACCGGGGAGCTTCACGCTCACCCCGGCTCGCATGGACTCGGCCTCGTTCGCCGTGATGACCGAGGCGTACTCCCAGGTGGTCACGGGTCGTCACGGTAGCCGAGGCCCCGGCGCGGCCGGACGGCGACCGCAACACTGGTTACTCAGCGAAACTGAACCGAACCCTTCCGTCACCCGTCCTGGTCAGGCTAACGTGACGCCGGCGCTGGACCGACTCCACTGAGTGTCCGTCCCTCGGTCCCCGAGCCTCGGCGCCGCCTGCTGCCGGACCCACCCGCGAGGGGACCTCCATGCCGTCGTCGCACCGCCATGCCGCCCTGCCCGGGAACCGCCGAGCCCGGACGGCGACCGCCGTCCTCGGCGCCCTCGCCCTGGTGGGCATCGCCGCGGGGCTCGGCGCGATCGCCCTCGACGCGCAGCAGCCGGCCTCCTTCGCGGCGACCGAGGCGGCGACCGCGACGGAGACCGCGACGGAGACCGACGACGCGACGTCCGCTCCGACGACGGGCGGCGACAGCGGGATCGGCGACGCCTCGCGCGCCACCACGTCGGCGTCCTCGAGCCCGGCCGCGCCGTCCACCACCGCCCCCGCGGAGACGACGCCGGCCCCGGCCGAGACCGCCGAGCCCGAGCCGGTCGGGGAGCCGGCGGCCGCTCCGGCCGCCCCGGCCGAGGACGACGAGACCGAGTCCGCTCCCGCACCGCGCCGCACCAGCGAGGCCCCGGCGCCGGCGCCCCCGGCCGCGGCCGCCGCGCCCGCCGGGGGACGGCAGATCCAGGCCTACCTGACCGGGTACTCCTACTTCGACAACACCCCCGCCGGCAGCCCGCGCATCTCCCACCCGAAGGTGCACCGGACGGCGGGCGGCAGCGGCACCTACGACGACCCGATCACCGTCGCGGTGGGCCACTCCAAGGCCGGGGGCGGGGACACGCTGGACTGGGCCGCCGGCACGCGCTTCTACGTCCCCTCGATCAAGCGCTACCTGATCGTCGAGGACACCTGCGGCGACGGTGACTCCCCGCAGGACGGCGCCTGCCACACCGGGTTCCCGTCGTCGGCGTCCACCTGGCTCGACGTCTGGGTCGACGGCCGGGACGGCAGCTCGTCGTCCGCCGACACCTGCATGGGCCGGCTGACCGGCGTCCACCCCGTCGTCGTCGACCCGGGGCCGGGCCTGCCGGTGATCGCCGGCCCGATCGCCTCCGGCGGCGGCTGCGCCTTCTGACGCCGCGGCCGGCTCAGGCCGAGGTGAGCAGCGCGACGCACTCCACGTGGTGGGTCATCGGGAACACCTGTCTCCCAAGAACCCGCAGGTCAGCCCCCGGTCCCTCGGGCCGACACATGCCCCGTGCGCCCGACGTGCGCCGGGACATACGCGAGTCAGCCGTCGGCCGCGTCCGGCCGCCGCCGCCGCTCCAGCATCCGCCGCCACGCCGCCTCCACCGCCCCGTGCGCATCCGGCTGCAGATGCGAGTACCGCGCCGTGATCTGCGGGCTCTCGCGCCCCAGCAGCGCCTGGACGTCGTACAGCGGCACCCCGCCTCACCCCCGAGCAGCAGCTCGCGGTCATGGGCCCGGCCCGGCTCAAGGCCCTCGACGACGGCGCCCACTGGGCGTCGCTCGCCACCGAGCGGCCGAACGCCAGCTGGCGGCGGTCGTTCCAGCAGACCCCGGTGCGGGACCTACAGCCGGTCGCCTGACGCCGGCTCCACCAGTTCCGCGTCGCAGTCCTCGCAGCGGTGCACGAACAGGGTGCCGCGCCAGTCCAACACCATGCGCGCCACGCGCCACCGGTGCTGCGGGCACTCGCCCGGCCCGGTGCCCTCGTTCGCGTCGTCAGCGCCCACTGACGGTCACCGCACGGACAGCCAGATGACGTGGTCGCGGCGGAGGTAGATGTTGCCCAGCGTCGGGTCGGTCAGGTTGACCACCGGGTCCTTGCTTGCGTCGTCAAACCAGTCAACGAGCTCTCGCGCCTGATCGTCAGACACCTCCATGTCGAGCGTTTCGCCGTCGACCGTCTTGACCTTGACGTCTGCCATGCCGTCTCCCCGTGCTCCACCTCGTGCAGCTCTCCGCTGCCCGTGCCCACCGTAGAGAGGAGGCGTCGTGCAGCCCACCATCGGCCGCGTCGTCCACTACCAGTCCTACGGGACGCCGGGCGGCGAGTACCTGCCCGAGCCCCGCGCCGCGAGCATCACGGAGATCGGCACCCCGGCCGAGGACGAGGTGACCCCAGCCGTCGGGCTGGCCGTCCTCAACCCGACCGGCATGTTTTTCATCACGAGCTTCCCATCCGCCGAAGAGCCCACGCCGGGCCACTGGAACTGGCCGCCGCGAGGGGGTGCCTGATGCCCGAACTGCTTACCGAGGCCCGCCCCACGATCGAGGCAACCCCGAACGGCGCTGGGCGCATCGAGGTCACCCTCATCACCCCCGGCTGGGGCTCCTCCGGCTGGGGCTCCTCCGGCTACTACTTCGCCGAGATCCTCGAGCAGGCCGCCCGCGACGGCGTCTTCGGTGCCGGCCTGCATCTGTACGTCGATCACCCCATCCAGCGGGAGTACAACGAGCGCCCCGAGCGGTCGCTACGCGACCTCGCCGCGGTGCTCACTGAGGCCGCCCGCTGGGACGCCGCCGACCAGAGGCTGGTCGCCGAAGCGCAGCTGCTGCCGCCGCACGCCGAGACGTTCCGCCAGCCCGAGCTGGCCGAGGCCATCGGCGTCTCCATCCGGGCGTCCGCGGACGTCACCATGGGCGAGGCCGAGGGTCGCCGCGGCCGGATCGTCGGCCGCCTCGTCGAGGCCAGTCGGTGAACTTCGTAACCCGCGCCGGGCGGGGCGGTCGCTACCAGGTCATCGAGTCCGCGACCCCTTCCCACGTCGTCCGCCAGGCCGTGCAGCGCGGGGTCGCCGAGGCCACCGCCAACGAGCTCCGCGAGCAGCTGCAGCAGGCGTTGTGCGACGCCTATGGCGGCGACAAGTCGTGGGTGTGGCTGCGCGACTTCGACGACGGCCAGGTCTGGTACGAGCGCGAGACCGAGGCCCACTCCGGCCTGTTCCAGCACACCTACAGCGAGACCGACGGCGCCGTCACCCTCACCGGCCAGCCCGTCGAGGTCCGCATCGAGACGCGATACGTCCCGGTCACCTCGGTCGAGGCACCCCCCACCACCACGGACACCGAGGAGTCCCACATGCCCCAGATCGAGGAGGGCCGCCTGGCCCAGCTCGAAGAGGCCGCCGGCCGGGTGACCACGCTCGAAGCCGAGCGCGACGCCGCCCGCGCCGCCATGGCCGAGTCGAACGCCCGCCACGCCGCCCGCCCGAAGGTCGCCGCGAAGGTCGCCGAGTTCAAGGTGATCGCCGACCGCGTCCGCACCCAGGCGCGGCTGGTCGAGTCCGTAGTCGCCGCGCTGCCGGTCGTCGACGGCACGATCGCCGACGAGGCGATCACCGCCGCCGTCGAGGCCGCCGTGGCCGACGCCGAGGCCGAGCTGGCTGAGGGCCAGAGCACCGCCCCGGCCCCGCTGTTCGGCTCGCTCGGCTCCGCGCAGGAGTCCGACGGCGGCGACATCACCGACATCTCCGAGTCCGACATCGACGCCGCCATCAGCGGCGCCTTCGGCCGCACCGTCAAGGGGAACTGACCATGCGCAACGAGATCTTCCGCGACGCGGACCGCATCTCCCTGCCCGTCCCGGCCGACACCCCCGCCGGGGCACCGGTGCTCGTCGGCGTCACCGCCACCGCCGAGGGCCAGGGCGGCAACGCCGAGGGCCGCGCCACCGTCTGGCGGAAGGGCGAGTACAGCCTCTCCGTCACCGGCGCTGTCGCCTCAGAGGG
Source organism: Geodermatophilus sp. SYSU D00708 (assembly GCF_054050115.1). Taxonomy (NCBI): domain Bacteria; kingdom Bacillati; phylum Actinomycetota; class Actinomycetes; order Geodermatophilales; family Geodermatophilaceae; genus Geodermatophilus; species Geodermatophilus sp. SYSU D00708. The sequence continues at coordinate 52,107 of NZ_JBJGYS010000016.1, forward strand.
CCTGCCGATCTACATCACGTCGGCCAACGCCCTCACCACGACCACCACCGGCAACACCCTGTTCGGCTACGCGCACGGCACCAAGGGCTCCGGCGCGGGCGACCTCAACGCAGGAGGACGAGTCCAACCGCCATCCCGCGGAGCACGTCAAGGCCTTGGACCCGTTCCCCCGTAGTCACGCTTAGCAGGGTGACAGCAGGCCCGACGGGCCACTAGCCGATCGTCACGGATTCCTCACAAATTGTGGGGCGCCGATGGGGGCGCTCTACCGATCGGTCAGGCAGCGTCCCGGCGCGTGTCGGTGCCGTTGTCACCAGCCCGGCCCTGGCCAAGGTCATGCCGCTCGGCCGTGCGGATCGTCATGCCCATGGCGACGGCCGCGCCCATCGCCAGCACCGCCCACACGAGCAGCAGCAAGACCCACCACGCCACGTCATCCCCCAGCCGCTCCCCCGGCACCCGTGGTGACGCCTCGGCATGGTCAGACTACTCAGCGTGATGGAACGAAGCAGTCCGGGCGCTCGCCGGTAGGGGCGCTTCAAGCGACCCGCCCCTACCCACCGGCGGGGGGCGGGTCGCCGTCTACCGTCGCTCCGTGCCCGTGGTCCCCGCTCACTGCGACACCTGCGGCCTGACCTGGGAGCCGACGATCGGCGGTATCCGCATCGACAACAGCACCAACATCACGCTGGGCGGCGGCGGCTCGCTCCCGTGCCCACGGTGCCGGGCCAGGGCCAGGTGGATTGAGGGGACCTTCAACTTCCGGGACGACGTGATCGAGGTCCTCTCGGCACCGCACTGGACGTGGGGCCGGCTGCACGAGTTGAGCGACGTCTTGCACTGGACCGCGAGAAACTGGTCGAGCATTGATCCGCTCGAAGCGATCGGCCGCGTCGAGGAGGTCAGCCCGGAAGCCGCTGGGGCTCTCCGTCGAGCCCTGGCCTACGGCCGCGGGAACGCCCTCACCTTGATCTTCGGCTTGGTGACGATCCTCGCGTGGTTGTTCCCTCAGGCCCCAGCCGAGGAGCCGGCCCCGCAGCAGTCGACGACGGTCACGATCGACCCGGAGCAGATGGCCCAGCTGCTCGACGAGATGGAACGGGCGCGGGACGCCGCCAGCTCGCCAGCACCAACGCCGTCACCGATGGCACCGCCATCAGGTGTGACCTCCAACCCGACGCCGCCACCGCCAGCAGGGCCATGACGATGGCCCAGGTCTGCCACTGCGTCACGGGGCAAGCCTGGCACAGCGCTGCTCGGCCGCCGGAGCACCGCCACCCCGCCCTGGGGCACCCCGGCGGTTCGGGGGGCCGATCGCCCCACTGCGGCCACCAGGCACACTCGCCGACGTGCGGTGGCGCTTCTGGGAACCGGATCCAACGGGCTTACCGTGGTCGGCCTCCGTCCTGCCGCCACGTCGGATGAACCTGACGGAGATGCGGACCTTCGCGGAGTACATGGGTGAGGTGATGGGCTCCAAGCAGTACGTCCTACGTGAAGGGCTGAATCACAAGGACGTGGCCTGGGAATCCCTCGTCACCCTGCTGCCCGACCAGTTGGCGACGCTCTACATCGTGGCGGCCGAGGGGGAACCTGCACCGAGCGGTCTGGCGCCGACCACTCCCCATTTTCACCTGGCCCTGGGCTCACCTGACCGCCCGGCGACTCTTGCAGGCGCGTACGGGGCCGAGACTCGCCGCCCCCAGCTCGAGGAACGATGGAATCAGCTCGGGGGGCGCCGTCGAAGCTGGGCTTGGCTCTACCCCGCCGGCTTTCTACTAGGGCTGCTGGCCGCCACGGCGCCCCTGATCGTCCTCTGGGTGCACCATCAGCTATCTCTGTGGCTCATCCCCCTGGTGATCGTCGTGCTGCTCATGGCCTTTGCAGTCGGCGCACCCCTGCTTCAAAGAGCCGTCGGGGAGCATCGTCGGAGCCGCTCCGGGCTCAGCATCCACTTCAGACTGATCGAACAGGTTCGGCGAGACCGTGCCGCAGTACACCTAGCGGTGTGGTCCGGCGTGGGGGGCGCGGTGACCGGTGCCGTGATCGCTGCTCTGGCAACTTGGCTCTGGCACTAGGTTCGCGATCTCACCGCACTGGCCGGCTCTCCACAGTGGCCGCGTATTCCCACCAGGTCCTGCCGCGGCCATCGGTCGTGATGACGGGGCCGGCGACCTGCAGAGTGGACCAGTCCGGCATCTCCCCGGCCGCGACGCCGAACAGCTGGTAGCGGAGCATCGCCCGCAGCCCGGCGGTGGCCCGCTCCAGGTGCTCGTACGGCAGCCGTCGTCGCCGACACCGTGGTCACCACGGCATCCTGCCCAACCGACAGAGCCCCCGCGCCGCCCATCAGGGTGACGCGAGGGCTCTTCATCGTTCAGTTCTCAGGTGCCGCAGCCCCTGGCTCACGGACGACGATGTCCTCGGACGCCAGGTAGACCTCGAACCCCTCGAGGTCTCCGTTCTGGCTGTGCACCAGATTGACGAAGTCCTCGCGATTCACGCTCTGTCCATTGCGTGCCGCAGTGACGAAGTCGAAGAGTTCTCCCCACGTCAGCTGGTTGTCGATGTCGAGCTGCAGGCGCAGGTTTAGCTGGTTCTTCGCACGTTCTCCGTCTGCCATGCGGGCACAGTAGGCCGCCCTCCGTGGTCGACGAACCGGACGCCGCGACGCTAGCAGTGGTCTTGGTCCGGGGCTCTTCGTCGTCTTAGACGCCAGTCATCGACTCCAGCGTCCAGGTGCCGGAGCTCTCCTCGTAGGAGATCTCGCACGTCCAGTCGGTGCGGACGTTGGCGCCGAACCCGTTCTCGGCGTCGACGTAGCCGGCGACGCGCCAGCCGGTCGGGGTGAGCTCGTAAACCTGGTGATCAGGGAAGCCGGGGAAGTCGGCGGTGGCCGGTGCGCGCAGCCGGTCCTCGACGAACTGGTGGCAGTAGGCGATGGCGCCGTCGGCATCGCCACTGCTGCCACCGCAGCCGGCCAGGGCGAGGGCCAGGCCAGTGGCGGCCAGGCCGGCGGGCAGGGTGCGGCGCATTCGTGGACTTCGCGGGAGCTGGTGGGGACGCCGGGAAGCTACACGGCGCCCGGGCGCGGCGGCCCGGGCCGCGCGGGTGATCGTGCGGCGTGCGCCTTCCGTGCGCCTTCCGTGCGCCGCTCATGCGCCACGAGCACCTCACGACAGCCAACCGGTGTCAACACCTGGCACCAAAGAATGGGACGAATCCGCAGGTCAGACGTCAGGACGCGGCTCTGACCAGCAGCGCGACGCACTCCACGTGGTGGGTCATCGGGAAGGCGTCGAAGCCGCGGATCGCCGCGAGCCGGTACCCCGCCGCGCTGAACGCCGCCACGTCCCGGGCCAGGGACGCCGGGTCGCACGCGACGTAGACCACCGCTCGGGGGCCCGCGCCGGCCAGCACCCGGCTCACCGCCTGACCCGCGCCGGCCCGGGGCGGGTCGAGGACGACGACGTCCGGCGGGGTGCCGAGCTCGTCGAGCAGGTCGGCCAGCCCCTCGGCGTCCACCTCGCCCTGCCACACCTCCGCCTGCGGCAGGTCGGCCAGGTTGGCCTCGGCCGCGGCGCAGGCGCCCGCGTCGGCCTCCACGCACACCACCCGGCCGCCGGTCCCCACGGCGGGCGCGAGCGCTCCACCGAAGAGCCCCGCGCCGGCGTAGAGGTCCAGCACCGTCTCCCCCGGCCGCACCGCGGCGAACTGCTCCACCGCGCCGACCAGCGCGTCGGCCGCGGCCGGGTGCACCTGCCAGAAGCCGGTGCCCTCGACCTCCCAGTCCCGCCCTGCCGCCGTGCGCGCTGCGCGGCCGGCCGGTTCGGTGCCGTCGTCCCACTCGCCCGCGTCCTCGCCAGGCCGGGACACCCGCGTGGACTGGGCCCGGCCCTGCCGGTCGAGCCGGGTCGTGGTGACCGCCCCGGTCCCGTCGACCGCGACGTCCACCGCCCCGGCGCCCGGCCAGCGCCGGTCGAGCACCGCGTGCGCGGCCGCCTCGACGGTGATCGGACAATCATCGAGCAGCACCAGGTCGTGCGAGCGGTGCCGGCGCAGGCCGGGCGCGCCGGACCGGTCGACGGCGAACCGGGCGCGCGACCGCCAGCGCAGCGGGCCGCCGGGCAGCTCCTCGACGACCACCTCGACGTCGGGCAGTCCGGCCAGGCGGGCCAGCTGCTCGCGGACCACGGCCGCCTTGAGCCGGCGCTGCTCGGCCGGCGTGACGTGCTGCCAGTCGCAGCCGCCGCACCGGCCGGGTCCGCTGTAGGGGCAGGGTCGCTCGACCCGCTCGGGCGAGGCGGCAAGCACCCGCACCGCGTCGGCCCGGCAGAAGCCGGGGTGGCGGTCCTCGGTCACCCGGACGACGACCCGCTCGCCGGGCAGGGTGTGCCGCACGAAGACGACCCGGCCCTCGTGCCGGGCCACGCAGTGCCCGCCGTGGGCGACCGGACCGACGGTGACCTCGAACTCCGAGCCGGTCCAGCCGCCGCCACGGTCGACCCGGGGCGGACGACGTCCGGGGCGCCGGCGGCGCTCAGCCACAGCGGTCCCCGGTCGGCCTCGTCGACGGACGGCGCTCAGCCATAGGGGGTGGCCCCGGTCTCCTCGGTCAGCCCGCGGCGCAGGTCGCCGGGCGCGGGTCCGTTGCGGCCGTCGTCGTCCCGGCCGACCGAGCTCTCCAGCTGCCACGGCACCGTGGTGATCATGACGCCGGGCATGAACTGCAGCCGCGCCCGCAGCCGCAGCGCGCTCTGGTTGTGCAGCACGTTCTCCCACCAGTGCCCGACGACGTACTGGGGCACGAAGACGACGACCAGCTCGCGCGGGCTGTCCCGCCGGATGCCCTTGACGAAGTCGAGGACCGGCCGGGTGATCTCCCGGTACGGCGACTCGAGCACGGTCAGCGGGACCGGGATGTCGTACTTCTCCCACTGCGCCTGCAACCCGCGGGTCTCGGCGTCGTCGACGTTGACCGTGAGGGCGGTCAGCGCGTCCGGGCGGGTGGCCCGCGCGAAGGCCAGGGCGCGCAGCGTCGGCTTGTGCACCTTGGAGACCAGCACGATGGCGTGCACCTTGCTGGGCAGCATCCGGGAGTCGGTGTCGGGCACCAGCTGCTCGGCCACGTGCGAGTAGTGCCGGTTGATCGCCTTCATCAGCAGGAACAGCAGCGGCATCACCAGGATGACCAGCCACGCGCCGCGGGTGAACTTGGTGATCACGATGATCACCAGGACCACGCTGGTCAGCGAGCCGCCGAGGGCGTTGATGGTCTGCGAGCGCCGGATCCGTCGGCGGGCCAGCGCGTCGGTCTCGGTGCGCAGCTCCCGGTTCCAGTGGCGGACCATCCCCCACTGGCCGATCGAGAAGCTCGTGAAGACGCCCACGATGTACATCTGGATGAGCCGGTTGACGTCGGCGTCGAACGCGACGATCAGCAGCGCGGCGAACCCGGCCAGCAGCAGGATGCCGTTGCTGTAGACCAGCTTGTCCCCGCGGGTGTGCAGCTGGCGCGGCATGAACCGGTCCTGGGCGAGCACCGACCCCAGCAGGGGGAAGCCGTTGAAGGCGGTGTTGGCGGCCAGGATGAGGACCAGCGCGGTGGCCGCCTGGATGTAGAAGAACAGCGGCGAGGTGTCCCCGCCGAAGGTGGCCGCGGCGAGCTGGGCGATGACCGTGCGCTGCGGCTCGGTCTCGCAGTTGGCGAACCCCTCGAGGTCGCAGGGGTACTCGACGTACTTGACGTCGGCGGCCAGGGCGAGCGCGGTGACGCCGGCGAACATGGTCGCGGCGATCCCGCCCATGAGCGCCAGCGTGGTGGCGGCGTTCCTGCTCTTCGGCGGCTTGAAGGCCGGGACGCCGTTGGCGATCGCCTCCACCCCGGTCAGCGCCGTGCAGCCGGAGGCGAACGCGCGCAGCGCGAAGAACAGCAGCGCCAACCCGGCTAGGTTCTCGTAGCCGGGCTCGGGCGTGACGGTGTAGCCGGCCGTCTCGGCGACCACCGGGGAGTCGGTGAACAGGTCCCGCACCAGCCCGGTGGCGACCATCACCAGGATGCCGGTGATGAACAGGTACGTCGGGACGGCGAAGGTGCGGCCCGACTCCCGCAGCCCGCGCAGGTTGGCCGCCGCGAGCAGTGCCACCAGCCCCACGGCGATGACCACGCGGTGCTGGTTGAGCGCCGGGAACGCGGAGATGATGTTGTCGGTGCCGGAGGCCACGGACACCGCGACGGTCAGCACGTAGTCGACCAGCAGCGCACTGGCCACGGTGAGGCCGGCGAACTGCCCGTGGTTCTTGAACGCGACCTCGTAGTCCCCGCCGCCGGAGGGGTAGGCCCGGACCACCTGGCGGTAGGAGAGCACCACGGTCGCCAGCAGCGCGACGACGGCGATCGCCAGCCACGGCGCCAGGAAGAGGAACGCCGTGCCGGCCAGCGTCAGCACGATGAGGATCTCCTGGGTGGCGTAGGCCACGGAGGAGAGCGGGTCGCTGGCGAAGATGGGCAGGGCCAGCCGCTTGGGCAGCAGCGACTCCCCGGCGCGGTCACTGCGGACGGCGCGGCCGAGGAGCAGCCGTTTCGGGATGTGTCCGAGGTCGGACAGGTGTGGCACGGCGCGATGGTACGGACGCCGGGTGACCTGCCGCCCCCGCCCGGAGGGTGAGATGCGGCGCTGCGGACGACGGCGTCGGCCCGGCCCGGGTGTAGCTTCGCGCCCGGACAGCGCGGGCGGCAGGCGCCGGCGCACGAGCGGGGAGAACCCAGTGCACGTGGTCGTGATGGGCTGCGGCCGCGTCGGATCGGCGATCGCCCGTCGCCTGGAGGAGATCGGCCACAGCGTGGCGGTCATCGACCAGGACCCGGAGGCCTTCCGCAGGCTCGGCCCCGACTTCACCGGCCGCCAGGTGACCGGGCTCGGCTTCGACCGGCAGACGCTGCTGGACGCGGGCATCGACTCCGCCGGGGCCTTCGCCGCCGTCAGCAGCGGCGACAACTCCAACATCATCAGCGCCCGCGTCGCGCGCGAGACCTTCGGCGTCCAGCACGTCGTCGCGCGGATCTACGACTCCAAGCGCGCCGAGGTCTACGAGCGGATGGGCATCCCGAGCGTGGCCACCGTCCCGTGGACGGTGAACCGGCTGCTCCGCGAGCTGCTCTCCGTCAAGGTCAGCGAGCTGTGGCGGGAACCCACCGGCCAGGTGCTGCTGATGCGCGTGACGGTGACCGAGGCCTGGGTGGGCCGCAAGCTCGCCGACCTGGAGGCCGCCTCCGGCGCCCGCGCCGCCTGGCTGGTCCGCTACGGCGAGGCCGAGCTGCCGACCCCGGCCACGGTCCTGCAGGACGGCGACCAGCTGGTGGTCGCCTCGACCGACGCGATCACCCCGCGGGTGCACGAGGTGGTCGAACGGGGTCCCCAGGGAGGGGAACACTGATGCGCGTTGCCATCGTGGGCGCCGGCGCCGTCGGCCGCTCCATCGCCGGCGAGCTCCTCTCCAACGGGCACACCGTGATGCTCATCGAGAAGGACGGCCGCAAGGTCCGCACCCGCTCGGTGCCCGGTGCCGAGTGGGTGCAGGCCGACGCCTGCGAGGTGTCCTCCCTGGAGGAGGCGCAGCTGGCCACGTGCGACGTCGTGGTGGCCGCGACCGGCGACGACAAGGCCAACCTGGTCGTCTCGCTGCTGGCCAAGACCGAGTTCGCCGTCGGCCGCGTCGTCGCCCGGGTCAAGGACCCCCGCAACGAGTGGCTCTACACCGAGGCCTGGGGCGTCGACGTCGCCGTCTCCACGCCGCGGGTGCTCGCCGCGCTGGTCGAGGAGGCGGTGACCGTCGGCGACGTCGTCCGGCTGATGAGCTTCCGCAAGGGCGCGGCCAACCTCGTCGAGATCACCCTCGCCGAGGACACCCCGTGGGTGGGCAAGCCGCTGGGCGAGGTGCCGCTGCCGCGGGAGACGGTGCTCACCGCGATCCTGCGCGGCGAGCGGGTCATCACCCCCGGGCCCGACGAGCCCCTCGAAGCCGGGGACGAGCTGCTGTTCGTCACGCACGCCGACGTCGAGGAGCAACTGCAGCAGGTGCTCTCCCCCGCGACGGTCGCCTGAGACTGGACCCCGTCCGCCTCACCACTCGGCCCCCTGCAGGGTTCCGCCGGGAGCGTGCGTGTGGCGGGGGGCAGGGGGTCCTTTCTCAGGCGGCGGGGCGCTGCTCCTCGGGGCCGGAGTCGGCCGGCTCGGCGCGGTGCCGGTGCAGCCGGGACACCACCCACAGGGTCACCACGACCTCCACGGCGGTGACCGGCAGGCCGAGCAGCAGCGACGCGGTGCCGAGCAGCTCCACCTCGTCGGCGCGGTAGAGCACCCACTGGACGAGGACGCGCGCGAGGAAGACCAGGCCCCACATCACCGTCAGCCACGAGTAGGCGCGCAGCATCCGCGGGTCCTCGCGCCAGTGCCGCTCCGGCTCGGGGTCCTTCGGTCGTTCGCCGGTCTGCGGGTCCGGCGCGGGACGGTGGTGCAGGTGCGCGTTCACCCGGTCGATCCGCCGCCGCAGCCCGGGCATCGAGTGCGAGGCCATCGCGCCCAGGTGACTCGGCGCCAGGAACTCGGCGATCACCCCGACCAGGGGCCAGCGCACCGGGATCGAGCCGAGCAGCACCACGCCCAGCGCGGCGTTGCGGATCAGCCCCGGCACGAAGAAGTCCCGCGCCCGGCCGGAGAAGGCGGCGATGCCGACGGCGATCGCGACGCCGAACAGGCCGCTGACCGCCTGCTGCACGCTCTCCCGGCGCACCAGCCGGAGCCCGAAGACGAGGACGGCGGCGCCGAGCGCCGACACGATGCCCGTCCGCAGCCCGCCGAGCGAGTTGCCGACGATGAACGCGATCGTCGGCAGCGAGGCGTCGATCATGCCCCGCCAGCCACCGAGCTGCTCCAGGACCAGGTGCCGGTCGAAGGCCACGGGGCCGGGCGTGGCCCCGCTCTCGGCCGGCTCGGGTCCGCCCCCGGGACCGGGGCGCCCGTCCCCCTCGGGCGCAGCCGTCACCCGGCGCTCAGCTCGTACCGGGGGTTGTAGATGACCTGCCGGCCGTCGAAGGAGGCGAACCGGCCGTGGGCGCTGAGCGTGCGGCCCGGCTCGATGCCGGGGATCCGACGGCGGCCCAACCAGACGAGCGTGACCGACCCCGAGCCGTCGAACAGCTCGGCCTCGAGGGTCGGGACGGTCTCGCGGGGGGTGTAGACGACCGACTTCAGCCGGCCGGTGACCGTGACGACCTCCCCCTTGCGGCACGCGCTGACCGGCTCGCACCCGGACCTGGCCGACCCGGCGCGCAGCTGCTCGGCGTCGATGGTGTGGTCGTCGGCGGTCAGCCGCTGGAGGGTCCGCGCGAGCCAACCGCCCGAACGAGTCTCTGTCACCCCTAGAGCGTAGATCGGGCGCGCCGCCCGGCGGTGCGCTCCCGCAGCCAGTCGCGGACCAGCGCCCACGGCGCTCCGGAGGGGTCGATGAGCACCATGTGGTCGCCGTCGACGAGCCGCACCTCGACCCGCTCCCCCGCCGTCTCCGCGGCCCGCGCGTAGCGCTCGCTCTGCTCCGGCGGGACGACGTCGTCCGCGGTGCCGTGCACGCACAGCAGGTCGACGCCGGTCGGCACCAGCCGCACCGGGTCGGCGGCGGCGTACCGCTCCGGGACGTCCGACGGCTCCCCGCCGAGCAGCGCCTGCACGGCGCGGTCGCCGAGCCCCTGGGCGGCGGCCCGCTCCAGGTCGAGCACCCCGGCCTGCAGGACGGCGGCGGCCACCCGCACCCGCGGGTCCGCGCCGGGCGCCCCCTCCGGCAGCCGGGCGCGGCCGGCGGCCCACGCGGCCAGGTGGCCGCCGGCGGAGTGGCCCACCACGGAGACGTCGGTGAGGTCGAGCCGGTCCGCGCCGTCGAGGCCGGGCAGGGCGTCCAGCGCCGCGGCGACGTCGTCCAGGGTCGCCGGCCAGCCCCCGTCGGCGCCGACCCGCCGGTACTCGACGGCGACCGCGGCGAAGCCGGCGCCGGCCAGGTCGGCGGCCAGCGGACGGGCCAGCTCGACCCCGTACGCGGCCCGCCAGAAGCCGCCGTGCAGGACCACGGCCACCGGTGCAGGCCCGGGCCGGTCCGGGAGGGTCAGCTCGAGGAACTGGGCCGGGTGCGGTCCGTACGCGGCGGTGGTGGTGCTCACGGGCCGGGCGTCGGCGGGGTCGGGGCCTGCGGCGGCGCGGGCTGCGGCCCGGCCTGCGGCCCGGCCTGGCCCTGGCGCCGGGCCGCCTGGGCGGCGACCTGCGCCGCCGCCTGGGGCGGCAGGGTGAGCGGCAGCTGCTCACGGACCGGCATCGGGTCGTGCCCGCGGACGACGACGATCTGCCGGAACGCCTCCTCCAGCGCGGCCGCCGCCTCCGGGCTCTCGGCGGCCGGGCCGCTCACCATGCCGCGCAGGAACCACCGCGGCCCGTCGACCCCGAGGAAGCGAGCGGCGCGACGCACCGGCTTGGGAGCCGGCTGGCCGGGCTGCGCGGGCGGCGTCGCCAGCACCGAGCCGGCCAGCTCGGGGCCGAACGGCCCCTCGACCTCCCGGAGCCGGCCGCCCTGCCCGGAGGCGCTGCGCGCCAGGTCGGCGCGGACGTCGTCCCAGATGCCACCCGCCCGGGGCGCGGCGAACGCCGACACCTGCAGCAGCGACTCCCCCGCCCGCAGGGTCGCGCCGATCACCTTCTGCTGGGCGTTGACGTCGACCCGCAGCTCCATCCCCGGGACGGCGGGCAGCCGCAGCGAGCCCAGGTCGATGCGGGCCACGCCGTCGTCGGGCGCGTCGGCCTCGTCCCACGGGCCGGCGGTCTCCTCGACCTCGCGCTCGCGGTGCTGCGGCTCCGGGGGCACCCCGCGCTCGCGGAGGCTGCGGTCGATCCGGTTGCGTCGGCGTCCGAACGGCATGTCAGCTCAGCCCCTTCGACTGTGCGCTCGCGTGCCCGCCGGTCGAGCCGTGCCCGCCGGTCCCCCGGGAGCTGTCCGGCAGCTGCTCGACCGGGACGAACCGGGCCCGCACCACCGGCTGCACCACGAGCTGGGCGACCCGGTCGCCCCGGCGGAGCGTGAGTGGCGTGGTGGGGTCCAGGTTGACCAGGTTGACCTTGATCTCCCCGCGGTACCCGGCGTCGATGGTGCCCGGCGCGTTGACCAGGCTCAGCCCGAGCCGGTGCGCCAGGCCCGACCGCGGGTGCACGAACCCGGCGTAGCCCTCGGGGATGGCGACGGCCACCCCGGTGCCCACGAGCGCCCGCTGGAACGGCGCCAGTTCGACGTCCTCGGCGACGGACAGGTCGGCGCCGGCATCGCCCGGCAGCGCGTAGGTGGGGACGACGTGCTCGGGGGAGGTCAGCCGGACCGGGACCTCGATCTCGTGGACGGCGACCTCCGGGAGTGCGGTCTCGGGCACGGCAGGGTCGGGCACGTCGGCGATCCTATGAGGACCCCCGTGCCCCCCACTCCTCGCGAGCTCGCAGCGTGGCCCTGCACGGGGGCCAGGGGTCCTTCAGCGGGGTCGGGGCGACTGCAGGTCGGCGCGCACGCGGCGGGCCAGGGCCTCCGTGGCCCGGCGGTTGCCGCGCCCGCCCAGTGCGGCCCCGACCAGGAACGGCGCAGCCGCCGGCACGGTCCGGGCCAGCCGGCGGCCGACGCTGCGGCGCAGGCCCCGCACCGTGGCTCCGGTCAGCAGGACGCCGAGGCCGGGGACGGGCGAGTCGGCGACGGCCCGCCGCGACGACCAGCTCGACAGGTAGGCGGCCGCGCGGGCCCGGGCGTCACCGGGCGCCGGCCGGCCGTAGAGCTCGTGCAGCTCGCCGATGAGCACGACCTCCACCGCGGCGCTGAGCACCGTCTCCGCGCCCAGCTCCAGGGGCAGTGCCACCAGCGACGCCGGCGCGAACCACGACGCGGCGGTGATCCCGCCGGTGGCCGCGCCGATCGCCCCGGTCAGCCGGACGGCGCGGTCGACGAGGGCGTCGGCGATCTCCTCGTCGGTGGCGTCCGGGTACGCCTCGCGCAGCCGGCGGCCGTCGCGGATGGGCAGCGCCGGGACGGCCGCGGCCAGCAGGTCGCTCAGGACCGCGCCGGGCGCCCAGCCGGTGCCGCCCTCCGCCGGCGGGGTGTCCCCACCGCGCGGGCGGTCGCGGTCGCCGCTGCCCCCGAGGAGGGACCCGGCGGCCGCCGCGACCGCGGACGCCACGTCGCGCAGCGTGGCGGCGGCAGGCGACCGGCGTCCCTCGTCGGCGCCGCCGGCCGGGCCGCCGAGCAGCCCGGAGACGGCGTCGGCGACCTTCCGGCCGGCCCGGGCGAGCGGGCCCTCCTCGGCCGGTGGGCCGGCGGTGGCCGCGGCCGGAACCGGGCGCGGGGGCGGTACGTCACGCACCGCGGCCGTCCGCTCACGGTCGTCGGTCATCGGCTCCTCCTCCGTCGAGCCCTCCCGGGCGGCCCCCCTGCAGGGTCCCGCCGCGAGCCTGCGAGTGGCGGGGGGCAGGGGGGTCCTTCTTCAGGCGGCGCAGTCGCGGCAGTACAGCTGGTCGCCCTTGGTGGCGGCGAGCCGGCTGCGGTGCTGCACGAGGAAGCACCGGGAGCAGGTGAACTCGTCCTCCTGCTTGGGGAGGACGCGGACGGTGAGCTCCTCGTTGGACAGGTCCGCGCCGGGGAGCTCGAGGTTCTCGTTGAAGTCGGTCTCGTCGACGTCGACCGACGAGGACTGCGCCTCGGCTCGCCGCGCCTTGAGCTCCTCGAGCGAGTCCTCGCCGAGCTCGTCGGCCTCGTTGCGGCGTGGGGCGTCGTAGTCGGTGGCCATGGGGTGTGCCCCTCCTCCGGGGATTCTTCGGGCGTCGGCGCCCGCATCGTCTGACGGCTGCGCCGGGGCGCTGCCGTCCTGGCCGGTCGCCGGGGGCGACCGGTGGTCGGGAGGCCGGCACCCGCCTGAGCGGGCACCGACCGGGTGCTGCAGTCCGCGCCGGCCGACCCTCCGGCGACGGGGGGCTCCGGCTCCGGAGTGACCGGCGGACCCCCCAACGTCGCGCGGTCCCCGTTTGTGCCCGGTCCGACGGGTCGAACACATCGGCACCGGATCCGGTCGGACGGGATGCGGAGCGCCAGAGGTTACCCTGCGCCCGTGGCGACTCCGGTGGGTGCCGATCCGTCCGTCGTGGGGCCCTACCTGGCCTCCGTCTTCGGCGACGAGCGCTGGCGCGACGTGCGCGTCGACCTCATCGCCGCCGGCATGTCCAACCTCACGTACATCGTGACCCCGGACGGCGGGGCGCCCGGCGACGAGGTCATCCTGCGCCGGCCCCCGACCGGAGCGGTACTGGCGACCGCGCACGACATGGAGCGGGAGCACCGGGTCGTCAGCGCGCTGGGGCCGACGCCGGTGCCCGTCCCCCGCACCCTGCACCTGTGCACCGACCCCGCCGTCCTCGGCGCCCCCTTCTACGTGATGGAGCGCGTGGTGGGGTTGCACGTCGTCGACACCATCCCGCCCGGCTACGCCGACGAGCCCGCCCAGCGCCGGCGTATCGGCGAGGGGCTGGTCGACGCCCTCGCCGACCTGCACTCGGTCGACTACGAGGCGGTGGGCCTCGGCGGCTTCGGGCGGCCGGAGGGCTTCATGACCCGGCAGGTGCGCCGCTGGACCAAGCAGTGGGACGCCACCCGCGACCGCGACCGCCCCGGCCTCGACGCGCTGGCCGCCCGGCTGGCCGAGACGGTGCCGGCCACCCAGCGGCACGCCGTCGTCCACGGTGACTACCGGCTGGACAACTGCCTGCTCGACCCCGACACCCCCGGCCGCATCCGGGCGGTCCTGGACTGGGAGATGTCGACCCTCGGGGACCCGCTCGCCGACCTGGGGATGCTGTTCGTCTACTGGCCCCAGGCCGGAGAGGAGAGCATCACCGGCCAGAGCAGCGTGACGGCGCTGCCGGGCTTCCCCAGCCGCAAGGAGGTCGCGGAGCGCTACGCGTCCCACACCTCCCTCGACCTCGCCGACCTCCGCTGGTACGTGGGTTTCGCCTACTTCAAGTTCGCCGCGATCGTCGCCGGCATCGTGGCCCGCTCGAAGGCGGGCGCCATGGCCGGCAAGGACACCTCCGGCTACGAGGAGCGCATCGACCCCTGCGTGGAGCGGGGACGCGCCGCGCTGGACGACGGTGCGATCTAGACCCGCCGACCGGCCCTAGACTCCCGCCGACCACCAGGCATCGAGGGGGAGACAGCCCGTGAGCGCGCCGCCGACCGACCGTCCCGCGGTGCGCCCCCGCAGCGGCCGGCGCCCGATCCCCCCGCTGATCTTCCTGCTCGTGCTGGCCCTGGCCGCGCTGGCCGTGTGGTGGAACGTCCTGCAGGACGAGCAGGACCGCGACGCCGCCCAGGCGGCGGCGTGCACCACCGCGTCGGCCGCCCCGCCGTCGCTGGACCCGGGCACCCTGTCGGTGCGGGTCTTCAACGCCACCGACACCGCGGGGCTGGCCCAGCAGGTCGCCGCCGAGCTGCAGGGCCGCGGCTTCGTCGTCGACGAGGTCGCCAACGACCCCAGCGACCGCGAGGTGACCGGGGTGGGCGAGATCCGGCACGGCCCGCGGGGCAACGACGCGGCCGCCTACCTGGGGCTGTTCCTCCAGGGCGCCGGCGACTACCTCGACACCCGGGCCACCGCCCAGGTCGACCTGGTCATCGGCCCGGAGTTCGCCTTCCCCGACAGCCTCTCCGGCCCCGAGGAGGTCGCCGCCGCGCTCAGCACCGTCGAGAGCGCGGCCGCCGCCTGCTGAGAGCGGACGGCGTCCTCCCTCAGCGGGGGTGCAAGCGGTCCAGGAGCGCGACGAACTCCTCGGCGACCGACGGCGCGGCCGCGATCCCGAGCGGGTCGGCGAACGGGCGGCCGGGCAGCCCGGTGACCACCAGCCCCGCCTCGGCGGCGACGAGCGCTCCGGCGGCGTAGTCCCAGGGGTTGAGTCCCTCCTCGTAGTAGGCGTCGAGCCGGCCGGCCGCGGCCGCGCACAGGTCCAGCGCGGCGCAGCCGAAGCGGCGGATGTCGCGGATCTCGGGCAGCAGCCGGGCGACGACCGCGCCCTGCGTGCGCCGCTGCTCCTCCCGGTACCCGAAGCCGGTGGCGACCAGCGCCTGGCCGAGCGACGCCGGCCGGCTGCCGTGCAGCCGGACCGGCTCCGGGTGCGCCGGGGAGCTGACGAACGCCCCTCCCCCGGCGGTGGCGGTGAACGTCTCCCCGGTGGCGGCGTTGAGCACCACGCCCGCGACCACCCCGGCGCCGTCCACCTCGGCCCCGATGGAGACCGCGTACGCGGGCAGCCCGTAGAGGAAGTTGACGGTGCCGTCGATGGGGTCGACCACCCACCGCACCCCGCTGCGACCCTCCCGCGACGCGCCCTCCTCGCCGAGGACGCCGTCGTCGGGCCGCGCCCCCAGCAGCCGCGCCGTGATGAGCTCCTCGCACTGCTTGTCGACCGCGGTCACGACGTCGGTCGGGCTGGACTTGACGTCGACCTGCTCGGCCGCCGAGGCGCGCCCGCGGGCCACCAGGTCGGCGGCCTCGCGCGCGGTGGCGACGGCGAGGTCGAGCAGGGCGGCGGGGTCCACGGCGGTGGTCACGGTCCGATCCTCCACGAGGGGGACTGCCACCCGCGGCGCCGGTCACTAGATTGACCGCGTGCTGGGCTTCGGGGTGGACATCGGTGGCAGCGGGATCAAGGGGTGCGTGGTAGACCTCGACACGGGCGAGTTGCAGGGTGAGCGGCTGCGCATCGAGACGCCGCAGCCGGCCCTGCCGCAGCCGGTCTACGACGTCGTGTCGCGGGTGGTGCGGCACTTCGAGTGGGAGGGGCGCGTCGGGGTCACCTTCCCCGGCGTCCTCAAGCACGGGGTCGCCCACACCGCCGCGAACGTGGACAAGAGCTGGCTGGGCACGCACGTCGCCGAGGGGTTGGAGGCCGTCCTGCCCGACGGGGTCCAGACGCTCAACGACGCCGACGCCGCCGGGCTGGCCGAGATGCGCTACGGAGCCGGCCGCGACAAGAAGGGCGTGGTGCTGATGCTGACCTTCGGCACCGGCATCGGCAGCGCGCTGTTCACCGACGGCGTCCTCGTGCCCAACACCGAGTTCGGGCACATCCAGGTCGACGGCGAGGACGGCGAGCGGCGGGCGTCCGCGGCCGCCCGCGAGCGGGAGGACCTCAGCTACCCCCAGTGGGCCAAGCGGGTCGACCGCTACCTCGACGTCCTGGAGGCCGGCCTGTGGCCGGACCTGGTCATCGTGGGCGGCGGCGTGAGCAAGAAGGCGCACAAGTGGGTGCCGCTGCTGACCACGCGCACGCCGGTCGTCCCGGCGCAGCTGCTCAACGACGCCGGCATCGTCGGGGCGGCCCTCGCGGCGGAGGAGCGCATCGGGCAGTGACCCCGGCGCGCCGCGTGTCCATCGGCTGCCGGGCCACCACACAGGGTGAGAACGTGCCTGGACCGGGACGTTCACCCCGTGCGAGCGAGCACGACGGGTCCGCAACGGTGGTTTCGGCGCGGTCCGTCGTTACAATGGGAGAGCCCCGCCCCGTCGCTCCTCAGCCGAGAGGCATCCCCCGCACCCGCACCGGCCAAACGCCGGTCGTTTCGTCGGGACCTCTCCCGCTCCGGACGCCGGCCGAGGCCGCTGCCCGGGGTCCACAGGGCCCCCGGGGAACGCACCCAGAACGGGAAGGAACCTGAGTGCCCGCCGACCAGCCAGCACCGGAAGCAGCCGCAGCGAGCACCTCGAGTCGCTCCAGGACGGTCGCCGCCGCCCCCCGGGCGACCAGGACCAGCGCACCGGTATCCGCAGGCGACGCCACGGCCGCACCGGCCAAGGCCCCGGCCCGCAAGAAGGCACCGGCGAAGACCAGCGCCGCCAAGGGCTCCCGCAAGCCGAGCATCACGCCGTCGCCGGGTACCGGTGAGGGCGGCGCCGTGCTGACCGCCGTGGCCACCGACGACGCCACGGTCGCGGTCGTCGACGGCGAGGGGCTCAAGATCGACGAGACCGTCGTCGCCGGACCCGACGGCGTCGCCGACGCCGAGCCCACCCCCGAGGAGGCCGCCGCCGAGGGTGGCGACTTCGAGTGGGACGACGAGGAGGAGTCCGAGGCCCTCCGCCAGGCCCGCAAGGACGCCGAGCTCACTGCCTCGGCCGACTCGGTCCGCGCCTACCTCAAGCAGATCGGCAAGGTCGCGCTGCTCAACGCGGAGGAGGAGGTCGACCTCGCCAAGCGGATCGAGGCCGGGCTCTACGCCGCCGAGCGGCTGCGCCAGGCCGAGGAGGAGGGCCAGAAGCTCTCCCCGCAGATGCGCCGCGACCTCAACTGGATCGTCCGCGACGGCGAGCGCGCCAAGAACCACCTGCTCGAGGCCAACCTCCGCCTGGTGGTCTCCCTCGCCAAGCGCTACACCGGCCGCGGCATGGCGTTCCTGGACCTCATCCAGGAGGGCAACCTCGGCCTGATCCGCGCGGTGGAGAAGTTCGACTACACCAAGGGCTACAAGTTCTCCACGTACGCCACCTGGTGGATCCGCCAGGCCATCACCCGCGCGATGGCCGACCAGGCCCGCACCATCCGCATCCCGGTGCACATGGTCGAGGTCATCAACAAGCTCGGTCGCATCCAGCGCGAGCTGCTCCAGGACCTGGGCCGCGAGCCCACCCCGGAGGAGCTGGCCAAGGAGATGGACATCACCCCGGACAAGGTGCTGGAGATCCAGCAGTACGCCCGGGAGCCGATCAGCCTCGACCAGACCATCGGCGACGAGGGCGACAGCCAGCTCGGTGACTTCATCGAGGACTCCGAGGCCGTCGTCGCCGTCGACGCGGTGAGCTTCACGCTCATGCAGGATCAGCTGACCAGCGTGCTGCAGACCCTGTCCGAGCGGGAGGCCGGCGTCGTCCGCCTGCGCTTCGGCCTCACCGACGGTCAGCCGCGCACGCTGGACGAGATCGGCCAGGTCTACGGCGTGACCCGTGAGCGGATCCGGCAGATCGAGTCGAAGACGATGTCGAAGCTGCGCCACCCGAGCCGTTCCCAGGTGCTGCGCGACTACCTCGACTGAGCAAGGACCCCGACGAGGGCCCCTGGGCGGAGACGCCCAGGGGCCCTCGTCGTCCCGGTCAGCGTTGCTGCACCGTGGGCCGAGGCGCCGCGGGCAGGTCCTCGCCCTGCGCGGTGCGCGGGGTGGGCGCCATCGGCTGGGGTCGCGCCTCGACCTGCTGGACGGTGTCGATGGTCTCCATGGCCTTGGTGAACTCGACGTTCTCGTTGTCCATCAGCGCCCGGGGGTTGAAGTCGGGACTCGCCAGGACGCCGTGGACCCGGCGTCGCTGCATCCCGAAGTTGCCGCCGTCGTAGATGGGGAAGATCGCCGCCTCCCTGAGGTACTTCTCGAACGCGTGCTTCTTGTCCGCACTGTTGACCCCGACGACCTGCATGCACTTGTAGACGCTGTCCAGGAGGGTCTCGGTGCAGAAGGTCTTGTTCAGCGCGCCGATCAGTTCGCCGTGGAAGTCGTGCTCGTCGATGTAGTGCGCCGCCTTCCAGCAGAAGTACCGACAGGCCTCGATGCGCGCGGCTACGTCGCCCAGCACGTATCCGACGTTCTGGAACTGGATCATCGGGTGCGGGCTGCCCGCGGTGTAGGTCCTCGCCCACTGCAGCGCGGCCTCGTACGCGGCACGTGCGACACCCACCGCGGCGATACCAGCGACCGGACCGGACCAGGCGAAGTTGCGGTTGATGAGCAGGTCGCCGTTCCCCAGCGTCCCCTGCACGAGGTTGTCGGCGGGCACCCGGGCGTCCTCGAAGACGATCTCCGCGTTCGGCGTGAGGCGGTGCCCGAAGGTGTCGATCAGGGAGTACGTCACGCCGGGGGTCCCGCGCTCCACCAGGATGGCGGAGAGCCCCTCGGTGCCGCCCTTCTCCGGGTCCGTGCGGACGACGACGAGGTTGACG
Source organism: Geodermatophilus sp. SYSU D00708 (assembly GCF_054050115.1). Classification (NCBI taxonomy): domain Bacteria; kingdom Bacillati; phylum Actinomycetota; class Actinomycetes; order Geodermatophilales; family Geodermatophilaceae; genus Geodermatophilus; species Geodermatophilus sp. SYSU D00708. Next base: position 71,147 of record NZ_JBJGYS010000016.1, read on the forward strand.
TTCGCGCCCTCGCCGTCCCACCCCGCGACGTTGCACGGCCAGTACTTGCGACCGTTGAGCACGTAGTGGTCGCCGTCCCGCCGCGCGGTCACGCCGATGCCTACGGGGTGGGCCAGCGGGGTGTCGAAGTTGGCCGTGCCGCCGGGCGTCCCCGGGGGCTCGCTGGCGGCGTACCCGGCGATGAACTCACCGGACGGGTCCGACGTGGCCGCTCCGATGACCCGCCGCTTCTGCTCCTCGGTCCCCCAGTACCAGACCGGCATCAGCGCCAGTCCGTTCACCAGGACCGTGCAGGCGAACCCCGGGTCGACGGCACACAGCTCCTCGGCGGCCAGGATCAGTTCGACGGTGGTCAGCCCTCCCCCGCCGTACTCCTTCGGCAGCATCCCGAAGGCGATCCCGCGCTTGTACGCCTCGACGTAGGCGGGCTTGGTCATCTGGAACGCCTTCAGGGGGTCCGGCTCCCGGTCCGCGTCCCGGACGATCGGCGCCAGCACGTTCTCCGCGAAGTCGCGAGCGGCGAGCTGGACCTTCTTCTGATCCCCACTGAGCGCGAAGTTGATGCCGCTGGACGGCGCGAAGTCGATGGACATGGCGACCCTCTCCTCGGGAGACCGAAGTGCCGGCCGACCACGACGGCGGCCGGGAACACGCCCTCGAGCCGGGTTGCGGACGAGGCTGTGTCGCTTGTCACAGTCGTGCGTCCGCGCTCCACGCGAGAAGGGCCCAACGTCTCGTCCCGGCACCGGCCGGCCCGGGCGGCTCCGCGGCGCGGGTGTCCCGGAGTCCCAGCTCGGGCCGCCGTCGGGAGCGGCCGATCGCCACGGTGCGTCGACGTTCCGGGCGCGTGACACCGCAGTGCCCCAGGTCACAGGCGGGTGTCGGGGAGGTCACGATCTCACCCGGATGAGCCGGAGGGGCGGTGTACGCCGTCACCGTCCGGGTAAGCGGCGTAGCGTGGAGGACGTCAAGACAGCAGCGGACCCACGAGCCGGACACTGACCCGGCGCACGAGACCGACGAGAACCACAGGCACGACGACAGACCAGCACCACCCAGTGACGTCCCTGCTGACCCGCCCCACCCGCATCAGGCGGCACCCGGCTCACCGGCACCCGGCGAGTCCCCCGTCCGATCGGCAGGATCGGGAACAGAGGGCTCCATCCTGGCGCTGTGCAGGAGGCCGATCCGCAGCCGCGGGTCCGTGCGGTAGAGAGCGAGTGATGACCCAGATGACCCAGACGCTGACGACGACCCCGCCCGCCGACGACCTGGTCGTCCCCTTCCACTGTGACCGCTGCGGTGCGCTGGCCAAGGTGCGTGTCGTCCTCGCCAGCGGCAGCGACCTCGTCTTCTGCGGGCACCACGCCCGTGAGTACGAGGGCAAGCTGCGCGACATCGCCGTCGACATCATCGAGACAGACGGCGAGCAGCGCCTCAGTCACTGACCGAGGAGCTATCGTCGCAGACTGCGATGAAGCCCTCACCCGACGCCGCCGCCGGCGTCCCTTCCCCGCCTGGTGCGGACGGGACGCCGGCGGCTCCGTCGTTCCCGGGGTCCCCCGGTCGACGGCGACCCGGAGACCCCTCGATGCCCCCACAGACCACGCCGTCCGCGCCGCAGCCCTCGGCTCCGGAGGGCGACGCCGCACTGCCGGACCAGACCGTCCGGCTCGGGCAGCCGGTGCTGTCCGACGACACGCGCCCGGTGCCGCGCGACCGCGGCCCGCTGACCGCCGAGGGCAGCGCCCCCGCGGGCCCGCCCGTCCCACCGGCCGCGCCTCCCGCCGCTGACGCCGACGCCGACGCCGAGCCGACGCCGGTCGCCGACGGGGCCGACGGGGCCGCCGGGGCCGCCGGGGTGCCGGACGAGCCGGAGCCGTCCGGGGACGCGCCGACCGTTGCGTCGGACGACGACGACCGCGCGACCCAGGACATCCGCTTCGCTCCCGGCGAGGCCCCCCGTGACCTGCCCGCTCCCGGGGAGCAGTCGCCCACCTCCGTGGTCCCGCCGGCGGAGTCCCCCGCCGCGGCGGCCGCCGCAGCGGCGGCCGCCGCAGCGGACGCCGAGCACGCGCCGGGGTCCGGCGACGACACCACCGACACCGCCGTCCCCGGTGGCCCCGGCTCCGGTGGCCCGGGCTCCGGCGGTCCCGGCGACAGCCCGACCCCCGACGGCCCCACCCCCGACGGCGTGGGCCCCGGCCGGCCGTGGTGGCGGCGTCCGGCCGTCCTGGCCCCGGTCGCCGCGGTCGCCGTCCTCGGCGCGGCCTACGGCCTCGACCTGCTCGTCGCCGGCGGGGACGTGCCCCGCAACACCGTCGTCGCCGGTGTCGACCTCGGTGGCCTGTCCCCCGCCGCCGCCGCCGAGCGGCTGCGGGCCGACCTGGAGCCCCGGATCGGCGCCGACCACGTCGTGGTCGCCGAGGACGTGGAACTACCCCTCTCCCCCGCCGCCGCGGGCATCACGCTGGACGTCGACGGCACCGTCGACGCCGCGGACGACCAGCCGCTCAACCCCTGGACCCGCCTGGTCTCGCTGTTCAGCGACCGGGCCGTCGACCCGGTGCTCACCGTGCAGGACGACGCGCTGACCACCCAGGTCGAGGCGATCGCCGCCCAGGTCGACCGCGCCCCGGTCGACGCCACGATCACCCTCGACGGGACGACGCCCACCGTGGTGACCCCCGAGGAGGGGCGCAGCCTCGACCAGGAGGCGTCCGCGGCGGCGATCACCTCCACGCTGGCCTCCGGCGGGGACCCCGCCACGCCGATCGAGCTGCCCGTCGACGTCGCCGAGGTCTCGGTGGACGCCGCGGAGGCCGAGCGGGTGCTGGCCGAGACCGTCACCCCCGCGCTGGCCGCGCCGGTCACGGTCACCAGCCAGGACGGCGCCACGTCGGCGGAGATCCCGGTGGAGGCGATCGCCGCCTCACTGACCTTCACCCCACAGGAGGACGGCGTGCTCGCCGTCGCCGTCGACCCGGCGGCCCTGCAGGAGGCGACCGGTGACGACCTCGCCGAGTTCGGCACCCCCGCCGAGGACGCCCGCTTCGAGATCTCCGGCGGCGCGGTCACCGTCGTCCCCTCGGTCGACGGCCAGGGGGTCGACCCGGCGGAGCTGGCCGGCCAGCTGCTCGAGGTGCTGCCCCAGCCGGCGCCGCGCACCGTGACCGCTCAGCTGGGCCCGGTCCCGGCCGACCTCACCACCGAGGAGGCGCAGGCGCTCGGGATCCGCGAGGAGATCAGCTCCTTCACGACCACCACGACCAACAGCGCCAGCGGCACCAACATCCGCGTGGTCGCCGAGGAGGTGGACGGCGCGCTGGTCATGCCCGGCGAGACCTTCAGCCTCAACACCTTCACCGGCCCGCGGGGCACCGCGCAGGGCTACGTGCCGGCCAACGTCATCAGCGGCGGCGAGCTGTCGACGGCGGTCGGCGGCGGGATCAGCCAATTCGCCACGACGATGTTCAACGCGGTGTTCTTCGCCGGCCTCGAGGACGTCTACCACAAGCCGCACAGCTTCTACATCAGCCGCTACCCGGCCGGCCGCGAGGCCACGGTGTACGAGGGCGTCATCGACCTGCAGTGGCGCAACGACACCGACACCGGCGTCTTCGTCGACACCCGGTGGGAGCCCCGCGCCGGGGGCGGCGGCTCGATCACGGTGACCTTCTACGGGACCAAGCGCTACGAGGTCGAGGCGATCGAGGGCGCGCGGACCAACTACCGCCAGCCGGCGGTGCAGGAGAAGGTCGACGACGGCGACTGCATCGCCCAGTCCGGCGTCCAGGGCTTCGATGTGACCGTCACCCGCATCATCCGCGACCTGCAGGGCGCGGAGGTCCGGCGCGAGACCTTCGAGACCACCTACGCCGCCGAGGCGGTCATCCGCTGCGTGGCTCCCGAGCCGGAGCCCGAGGCCGACTCCGAGCCGGCACCGGACGAGGCGGAGCCGGAGTCCTCCGACTCGGGCGACTGACGCTCCTCCGATCGGGCGACCTGCGCAGCGGCTCCCGGCCGGCCGCAGGTCGCCCGGCGGGGCGACGTGCACACTGGGGTGATGAGCACCGTCCTGCCCGGTGGGTCGCCGGCCCCCGCAGGCAGCGCCCCCGACGGTGCCGCACCGGCCCCCTCCGGCGCGACCGCCGCCACCGCGGCGACCGGCGCCCCGCCGCGGGGACGCCTGAGCCGCTGGCCCGCGCCGGTCCGCGTACCGCTGCAGGTCCTCGGCCGCACGGTGGCCAAGGCCTGGGGCGACCGCATCCTCGGCCTCTCCGCCGAGGCTGCGTTCTGGCAGATCCTGTCGGTGCCTCCGCTGCTCATCGGGCTGCTGGGCTCGCTGGGCTACCTCGGCACGTTCATCGGCGAGGCCACCGTCGCCCGGATCGAGGACCAGTTGGTCACCGCCTCGGCCCGGGCGCTCACGCCCGACGTCGTCAACTCGCTGGTGCAGCCGACGCTCAACGACATCCTCGGTTCCGGGCGGCTGGACGTGGTCAGCGTCGGGTTCCTGCTCGCCCTGTGGGCCGGGTCGTCGGGCACGGCGACGTTCATGAACACGATCGTCATCGCCTACGACCAGCGCGACGTCCGGGGACCGATCCGCACCCGGCTCATGGCGCTGTGGCTGTTCGTCGTCGGCATGGTGCTCGCGGTGCTCACCCTGCCGCTGCTCGTGCTCGGCCGCGAGGTCCTGGTCTCGCTGCTCCCGGCCGACTGGCGCGACACCGCCACGGTGCTGGTCAACGCCGTCTACTGGCCGGTCGTGCTCGTCGGCCTGGTCCTGGCGCTGACCAGCTTCTACCACGTGGTCCTGCCGCGGCGGCTGCCCTGGCGGCGGCACCTGCCGGGCACCCTGCTCGCCGTGGCGTTCTTCATCGTCACCGCGCTGCTGACCCGCGCCTACGTGGCCGACATCCTCACCGCGACGCTGCCCTACGGGGCGCTGGCCACCCCGATCGCCGCGCTGCTGTTCTGCTTCTTCTTCGGGATGGCGGTGCTGCTCGGCGCGGAACTGAACGCCACGATCCAGGCGCGCTGGCCGGCACCGCTGCGCCGGCACCAGAAGCGCCGGCAGGAGCGCCGGGCGGCCAAGCTGGAGCGCGCCCGGCGCCTCGACCTGCTCTGAGAGCGTCCCTCGGCCCCGTCCAGGGCACCGCCGCGAGCCTGCGAGCGGCGGGTGCCTCCTACTTCTTGAGCTGCTCGTAGACCTCCTTGCAGGCCGGGCACACCGGGCTGCCGGGCTTGGGCGACTTGGTCACCGGGAACACCTCGCCGCAGAGCGCCTCGACGAGGGTGCCCATGACCGCGCTCTCGGCGATCTTGTTCTTCCGGACGTAGTGGAAGACCTCGTTGGCGTTGCCGGTGTCGCCCTCGCGGACGTCGGGCTTCTCGAGGATGTCGGTGCTGCTCACGGGCTGCTCCCTGGAGATCGGGGACGGCGGTCGGGGCGCGCCCGCCGACAGCGGCCGGACACGGCTCCCCCGCCCCCATGATGGCAGGGTGCACGCCGAGACCCCGCCGCATCCCGCCCAGCTCTCCCCCGAGGTCGCCGACGCGCTCGCCGCCGGCCGCCCGGTGGTCGCACTCGAGAGCACCCTGCTCGCCCACGGACTGCCGCGGCCGGACAACCGCGCCGCCGCCGACCGGGTGGAGGCCGCCGTCCGGGCCGGCGGGGCGGTGCCCGCCACGATCGCCGTCCTCGACGGCGTGCCGCACGTGGGGCTCACCGCCGAGCAGGTGGACCGGGTCTGCGGCGACCCGGACCTGGCCAAGCTCGGGGTGCGCGACCTCCCGGTGGCGACCGCGCTGGGACTCAGCGGCGCGACGACGGTGTCGAGCACCGCGCTGCTGGCCGCCCGCGCGGGCATCGGGGTGTTCGCCACGGGCGGGCTCGGCGGGGTGCACCGGCAGTCGGCGGAGACGTTCGACGAGTCCGCCGACCTGGTCGCCCTCGCCCGCACCCCGCTGGTCGTGGTCTGCGCCGGGGTGAAGTCGATCCTCGACGTCCCGGCCACGCTGGAGCGGCTGGAGTCGCTGTCGGTGACCGTCGTCGGCTACCGCACCACGACCTTCCCCGGCTTCTACGTCGCCGACTCCGGCGCGACCGTCGACTGGTCCGTGGACGACGCCAAGCAGGCCGCCGCGGTCTTCGCCGCCCGCCGCGACCTGGCGCCGGGCGCGGTCGTCGTCGCCAACCCGCTGCCGGCCGACGAGCAGCTGGACCCGGAGCTGCACGACCGGGTCATCGCCGGGGCGCTGGCCGCGGCCGAGACGGCGGGGGTGCGCGGCAAGGCCGTGACCCCGTTCGTCCTCGACCACCTGCACCGGGCCAGCGAGGGCGCCACCCTGGTGGTCAACGTGCGGCTGGTGCTCCGCAACGCCGAGCTGGCCGGCGAGATCGCCGCGGCCCTGGCCGCGCACGCCCGCTGAGCGGCCGCCGCGTGCCCGTCGTGGTCGTCGGTGACCTGGCCACCGACGTCGTCGTGGTGCTCGACGGCGAGCCCGCGCCGGGGTCGGACCGGCCGGCGGCCATCCGCAGCCGTGGTGGCGGCGCCGGGGCCAACGTCGCCGTCCACCTGGCCGAGCTGGGCACGCCGGTGGTGTTCGCCGGCTGCGTGGGCGACGACCCGGCCGGGCGAGGGCTGGTCGCCGACCTCGCCGCGGCCGGGGTGACCCCGGCGGTCCGCACCGTCCCCGGCGCGGCCAGCGGCACCGTCGTCTGCCTGGTGGAGCCCGACGGGCAGCGCAGCATGCTCGCCGACCGCGGGGCCAACCTGGCGCTGCGGCCCGAGGACGTCCCGGCGCCGGTCCCCGGCGGCCACCTGCACCTGTCCGGGTACACGCTGCTCGACCCGCGGCCGCGCGCGGCGGGTCTGGCGGCGCTGACCGCGGCGGCGGCGGCCGGGTGCACGGTGTCGGTGGACCCGGCCTCGACCGGTCCGCTGGGCCGCTACGGCGTCGACCGCTGGCTGGCCGACACGGCCGCGGCCACGCTGGTGCTGCCCAACGAGGCCGAGGCCCGGCTGCTCACCGGGTGCGCCGACGCGGCGACCGCGGCCCGCGCGCTCGCCGTCCGCCACCCGGTGGTCGTGGTGACCCTCGGTGCGGACGGCGCGCTGTGGGCCTCCGGCGACGTGATGCTGCACCGGCCGGCGCACGCGGCGGCCGTCGTCGACACCACCGGCGCCGGCGACGCGTTCGCCGCCGGCCTGCTGTCGGTGTGGCTGGCCGACCCCGACGGCAACCCGGTGCGGGCGCTGGACGCCGGCCTGGTGCGGGCGGCGGCCGTCGTGGCGCGGCCGGGGGCCCGCTGACCCGCTAGTGCTCGATGACCCGGCCCGGGCGGGCCGGGTTCTCGAGGATCCGGTCGGGTCGCGGCGCGGCGTACCGGTTGACGTCGAGCTTCTTCTTCGGCGGCTCGTCGTTGGCCATCATCACCGCGATCCACGGCAGGACCGTGCCGAGGAGCGCGAAGATCAACGCCAGCCACAGCGTCTGGTAGAAGACCGCTGCCAGGATCAGGCTGACGGCGCGGACGGCCATGGTGAGCACGTAGCGCTTCTTGCGTGCCGCGTGCAGCTCGGCCCGGCTCGGCGCGGCCTCGGTGATGAGGACCGGCTGCGGCCGGCGGGAACGCGCGGGCTGCTGGCTCGAGGCCACGGGCTTCCTCTCCTCCGCCGACCGGGTGACCGGCGCTCGGCGGATCCCCTCCGCGGGTCGTGCCGCCCGGCGTCCCGACGGCGCCCGGCCCGGCACGGCCCCGGGTCGCCGCCCATCGTGCCACCCGATCCGGGCCGGTGCAGGCGCCCCCGGCGCGCCGTCGTCAGGAGCCGGCAGCGGCCTTCGCGGCCTGCTTCTTCTCCTGCTTGAACCGGCGGACCTCGGCCAGCGACTCCGGGCCGGTGACGTCGGCGACCGAGCGGCGGGAGTCCTCCTCGCCGTACTCCCCCGCGGCCTCCCGCCAGCCCGGCGGGGTGACGCCGTACTGCTTGCCGAGGAGGGCGACGAGGATCTTGGCCTTCTGCGCACCGAACCCGGGCAGCTCACCGATCCGCTTCAGCAGGGTGCGGCCGTCCGGGACGTCGGTCCACAGCGCCTCGGCGCGGCCGTCGTATCGCTCGACCAGCAGCCGGCAGACCGCTTGGGCGCGCCCGGCCATGGAGCCCGGGTAGCGGTGGACCGCCGGCGGGCCCTGGAACCACGCGGTCAGCTGCTCGGGGTCGGTGTCGGCGATGTCGGCCGCCGACAGCGAGTCGACCCCCATGCGGTCGGCCAGCAGGCGGGGACCGGCGAACGCCCGCTCCATGGGGAACTGCTGGTCGAACAGCATGCCCAGCAGCAGGGCGAGCGGGTCGCGGCCGAGCAGGTCGTCGGCGGCGGCGTCCTGGGTGATCCGGATCGTCGGCACGCCAGAGATGGTGCCGTACCCCGGTCCGGGTGCGAGGACCTGCTGCAGCGCGGTCCGTCGATGGACGGCGCTCGGCAGACGTCAGCGGGGAACGACGGCGGTCGCCACTGGGTGCAACCTCTCGCACCGGAATGGGTTCCCGGCCGCGGCTCGGCCGCCTAGAGCCCCCGCGCCACCCGCTCGAGCAGTCCGTCCAACTGCGCCTCGCGCTCCCGCTCCGACAGATCGCGCAAGGGGCCCTGCAGGCAGAGCACGGCGAACCCGTGCACCGCCGCCCAGCAGGTGACGTCGGCGCCGGGACGCCGCTCGGCGGGTAGCACGCCGGTCGTGACCAGTTCGTCGAGCACGGTGGAGAGCACTCCGTAGGGGCCCTGCCCCGGTGCGCCGTCCTCCGGTCGGGCGCAGGCGAAAGCCGTGGCGAACAGCCCCGGCTCGGCGAGCGCGAAGTGCACGTACTCCCGGCCGCTCAGGACCGCAGGCGGGCCCGCGGGGTGCCGGCTCGACCAGAGCCCTCACGGCCGGGCGCCATCGACAGCCGGGCCTGCGGCGCTTCGACCGAGCGCGCCCCCGCCAGAGGGTCCCGACTGTCGGGAACCTCGACTCCCGCCGAGCTGTGCCCTGCTCCGCGCGCCTGGGGGGAGGAGACTGTTCGAGTGGCACGCGTCGGCCTGGTCCTGGGCGCCGGCGGCGTGGTCGGGCAGGCCTACCACGCCGGTGTCCTCGCGGTGCTCGAGCACGACTTCGGCTTCGACCCGCGGACGGTCGACGTGATCGTCGGCACCTCGGCCGGCTCGATCACGGGCACGCTGCTGCGGCTCGGCGTCAAGGCCGAGGACCTCGCCGCGTGGACGGTCAAGGCTCCGCTCTCCGGCGACGACGACGTGCTGCGCCAGATCGCCGCCACGCCGGTGCCCGAGCTGGCCCCGTTCCGACCGCTGGAGCTGGTGCTCCGCCCGATGCGGCTGCCGGCACCGCGGATGGTGCACCGGGCGCTGACCCGGCCGTGGCGCTTCCGGCCGCTGGCCGCCGCGATGGCCCTGGTGGCGCCCGGTCGGCACGACATCGTCGAGCAGCTCGCCGCCCTGCGAGAGCTGGAGCGGCCGCAGTGGCCCGACCGCGCGCTGTGGATCTGCGCCGTACACCGGCACGACGGTCGCCGGGTCGTGTTCGGCCGCCCCGGCACGCCACCGGCGCCGATCCACCTGGCGGTCGCGGCGTCCTGCGCGGTGCCCGGGTACTTCGCGCCGGTCCGGATCGGGGCGCACACCTACGTCGACGGCGGCGTGCACTCGCCGACCAACGCCGCGCTGCTGCGCAGCTGCCGCCTGGACCTGGCCGTGATCGTCTCGCCGATGAGCGGGCCTGCGGGGGCGCAGCTCAACGTCTACGCGGCCTCGCGCCGGCACTCCGCCCGGCTGCTGCGACGCGAGGTGCGGGCGCTCGAGGCGGCCGGCGTCCGGACCGTGGTCTTCGCTCCGGGCCCGGCCGAGCAGGCGGTCATGGGCGACGACATGATGTCGCGACACCGCCTGGACGAGGTGATCCAGCAGTCGTTCCTGGCCGCCGGCGCCTACTGCGCGCGGCCCGGGGTCGCCGAGCTCGTCAGGGCCGCGGTCACGGCCAGCCGCGAGTAGCCGTACCTCGACGCTGCACCGCCACCCCTACGGCGACCCGGTGTTCCCGCTGCAGGCCGTCATCGGCCCGGCCCCTGACCCCGACCACACCGGCGGGGAGTTCCTCCTGGTGGAGCGGCGGCCGCGAGCCCGGTCCCGCGGCCACGTCACCGCGCTCCCCGTGGGCACGCGCTGGTCCTCACCACGCGCGACCGCCCGGTCCGCTCCGCCCGCGGCTGGTCGGCCGCGCCGGTCCGCCTCGGCGTCAGCACCCTCCACACCGGACGTCGCCACACCCTCGACCTGGTCCTGCACGTCGCCGCCTGACCGGCCCGGCTGCGAGACGCCTGCCGCCGCATGGACTCCCCGGGGGTGGGTAGACCGGCACCACCGACAGAGGTCGAACAGAGCGAGCCCGGCCGGTCCGAGGGTGTGCACACGTCCGCCCCAGGGCGTGGACCCCGCGGGTCGCGCCGCCTCGGGGCCGGGGGTGGACGCGTGAGCGTGAGCGTGTGGGCGCACCACCCCCTGCCGGTACGCGACGCCCACCGGACGGCGACGTGCGAGGGACAGCCGGGCAGCACCGCGGACCTGGCGGTTCTGCGCCGCCGAGTGCGCGCGGCGCTGCACGACGGGTCGTTACCGACCGGCACCGACGACGGCGAGCGACTCCTGCTCGTCGTCGAGGAACTGGTCTCGAACGCGCTGCGACACGGTCGGCCACCGGTCCACGTCACCGTCACCGCGGCCGCGCTCGGCTGGCTTGTCGCCGTCAGTGACGCCGCACCCAGCCGCCCGCCGACCCCGGCGCTGGACCGCGACCCCGGCCGTGGCGGCATGGGCCTGTCCCTGGTCGCACGGATCTGCGGCGCACGGGGCTGGGTGGTCGAGGACGGCCGCAAGGTCGTCTGGGCCCGGGTGCCGTACCGCGAACCGCTCCCGGCCGGCCGACTCCAGGAGGTCACCGGCGACGTCCTCGCCCTGGCCACCCGCATGGTCGCGTCGGCGCTCCAGGTGGCCGCGACCCTGGACGAACTGGCAGACGACGCGGACCAGGCCGGACGGAGCCAGGCTGCGGGCCGGTACCGGAACCGGGCGGCGCGTGCCCGCCTGGAGGCCGAGCGGGCGCGCTGGGTGGTCCTCACCGGCGCGGCCTCCGGTGGCCACGGCCGCGGCCGGCAGGCCGACCCACCCGCCCCCGGGGAGCCGACCGCCACAGGCTGAGGACGTCGCCGGCCGAGGACGCCACCGGCTGAGGACATCGCCGGTCCCCCGCCGCAGCGCTCCCGCCGTCCTCCCGGCCCTGCGGTGCCCGCGAGTCCCGCCCGGCGTGCCGCCGCGACGCGCGTGGGATCTCTCACCTTGACGGTGGCGGGGACCTCTGGGCGTCGTCCGGTGACGCGCCCGGGGCGTACGCGGGCCATCGGCGTGGCGGGCGGCTCACCTGCCCCTTCCTCCCGGCCCTCTCGCAGGGGACTGGCGCGGCGTCGGAGAGGCGCACCGGCGCGTCCCGGAAGGGTGGATCCCGCACCCCGTGAGAACCGTTCCGTCACGGGCTTCCGATCACGCTCTGCTCATGCCTAACCTCTTTCGGTCACACCCGCTCACCCGATCGAGGGCTTCTCTTCCCCATGCACCACCGTCCCCCCGGGCAGCGACTCGTTCCGCTCCTGCTGCGCTGGTCCCACTCGGGAACCCGTCGCGCAGGCCTGCCGGTCCTCGCGGTCGTCGCCCTCGTGGCCGTCGCCATCACGCTGATCACGCCCTCCGGGCAGGAGGCCGCCGAGAGCGTCCCCCTGCACGAGGCGTCCGTCACCAGCCCGCTCGCCCACGAGGGCGACGACGCGGGCGCGGGCATCGGCTCCGCCCTGCAGTCCGACGGGCAGGCCGTTCCCGAGGCCGCCGAACCGGCCGACACCGACAGCGGTCCCCTCTCGGTCACCGACCGCGAGGTGCTGCACAAGGTCAAGCAGGCCGGCCTGTGGGAGATGCCGGTCGGGACCTGGATGAGCGAGCGGGCCGAGGACCCGGCGGTCCGTGAGGTCGGCAGCAAGATCTCCGCCGAGCACAGCGAGCTCGACGGGATCGTCGAGGACGCCGCCGGCCGGCTGGGCGTGGCGCTCCCCCCGGAGCCCTCGCCCGAGCAGCAGGGCTGGATGGCCGAGATCGACGGGCTGCAGGGCGCCGCGTTCGACGAGCGCGCCGTCTTCCTGCTCCGCCAGGCGCACGGGAAGGTCCTGCCGGTCCTCGCCGAGGTGCGCGGCGCGACGCGCAACGCGGTGATCCGTGAGTTCACCGCCGAGGCGATGGCGTTCGTCCAGCGGCACATCGAGTACCTCGAGTCGACCGGGCTCGTGGACTACGACCAGCTGCCCGGCACGTCCGACGTCGACAACCCGGCCTGGGCGTCCAACACGCTGAACTTCGTGCTGTTCGCCCTGGTCACCGCCCTCTTCGCCGTCCTCCTCGTCCTCTTCGGCCGAACGCTGGGCCGGACCGTGAAGGCCCTCAGCGGACCGAGGGAGACCCGAGCCACCACCACGCGGGCACGAGCCCGTGGTCACCACGCAAGGAGCAGAGCATGAGCAGGTCCACCACCAACCGAGCGTTCCCCATCGCCGCGGCGATGGCCGTGGGGGCGGTGCTCGGCGGGGTCGCGGTGGCCGGCACGGGCGGCCTCGCGACGGCGTCCGCCAACACCAGCACGCCGGCCGCTGGGTCCTCCGCGGCAGCGAGCGAGGAGTCCGCCGCCGCCGCGGGCCACGACCACGACGCCCCGGCGTCCGCCGACGCGGCGCCGCTGGTGCCGCTGGCGGTGGGCTGCGAGGACTCCGACCTGCCGCCGCACGACGGCAACCAGATCGGGCCCGCGTGCGTCTCGACCCCGTTCGGCGAGGTCGGCGCGGCCGAGGACAACCCGCAGCTGCTGATCACCGACGCCCCCGACTCGGTGACGGTCGGCCAGCCGTTCACGCTCACCGTGTCGACGCGCAACCTCGTCCGGGACCGCTTCCTGCCCGCCGCGCAGGGTGGCTACTACCTCGAGTCCTCGACCCTCGACGACAACGGCATCGTCCGCGGCCACTTCCACACCGCCTGCCGCGTGGTCGGCGACGCCGACGTGGCGCCCGAGCCGGTGCGTCAGGACGTCTTCGTCGCGACCGAGGACGGCGAGGGCGGCGCCGCGCCCGACAGCGTCTCCGTCGAGATCCCGGGGCTGCCCGCCGCCGGTGAGGCCCAGTGCATGTCGTGGGCCGGCGACGGGTCGCACCGCATCCCGATGATGGTGTTCGCCAACCAGATGCCGGCGGTCGACTCCGTCCGCATCCGGGTCGAGGAGGGCGACGCGGCGGCCGCTCCGGCCGACGACGCGGCGGCGGAGGACGCCGACGCCGCCGAGGAGACCGAGGCCCCGGCGGACACCGACGAGCGCCCGGCCACCCGCTCGCAGGAGTCCACCGAGGCCCGCGAGCGCGGCGAGACCGCGGAGGGCACCGAGGACGCCGACGCCGCGACCGACGCCGACGCCGACGCGGACACGGGCACCGACGCCGACGCCGGGACCGACGCCGAGGCCGACGCCGACACCGACACCGACACCGAGGCGGCTCGCACCACCCGCAGCGACCGCTCGAACGGCCGCTGACCGCCGGCCGTCCTCTGCCCACCGCGCGCGGTCGCCGCTCCCGGTGTGGCAGAGGATGGCCCGGTGCGCGCGGTGGTGAGCAGGGTCGGCACGGCGGCGGTGACCGTCGACGGCGAGGTCGTCGGCGAGATCGGGCGCGGGCTGCTGGCCCTGGTCGGCGTCGGTCGGGACGACGACGCCGACCGCGCCCGCACGCTGGCCCGCAAGGTGCACGAGCTGCGCGTCTTCCCGACCGAGGCCGGTGCCCGCTCGGTCGGCGACCTGAGCCTGCCGGTGCTGGTCGTCAGCCAGTTCACGCTCTACGCCGACACCCGCAAGGGCCGCCGTCCCTCCTGGGACGCGGCCGCCCCCGGTGAGGTCGCCGAGCCGCTGGTGGACGAGGTCGTCGCCGAACTGCGCCGGCGCGGGAGCGAGGTGGCGACCGGCGTGTTCGGTGCCCGCATGCTCGTCTCCTCGGTGAACGAGGGACCGATGACCTTGCTGCTGGAGGTCTGAGCCCCGACGACCGTGGGTAGTGCGGGGTGACGGAACACACGCCCTGTGCGTTTGCTGTGAAGTGGGCATGCGTGGAACACCCGAGTGGGTCGGGGCCGTTGGACAGGGCGTACCACAACGGACACACGAGCGAGGCTCCTCGGCCGACCGAGCCGGCCGACCGGAGCCCCACCCACGACGCCGGACGCACCGTCGCCACCGCCGACCGACGGACGCATCCGAACCGAAGGCAAGGACGAAGACAGATCGTGACGCTGCTGCAGTCTTCCCCCACCGACACCCTCGAGGTGCGCTCCCGGACCGCGCGCCGCGAACCCGACACCAGCGGCCTGGTCTCCACCGACCTGGTCCGGGTGTACCTCAACACCATCGGCAAGACCGCGCTGCTCACCGCCGAGCAGGAGGTCGAGCTGGCCAAGCGGATCGAGGCCGGCCTCTACGCCGAGCGGCTGCTGGCCGAGCGGCAGCTGACCCCCGCCCTCCAGCGCGACTACAAGGCGCTGGCCATCGACGGCAAGGCCGCCAAGCGGCACCTGCTCGAGGCCAACCTGCGGCTGGTCGTGTCCGTGGCCAAGCGCTACACCGGCCACGGCATGACGTTCCTGGACCTCATCCAGGAGGGCAACGTCGGCCTGATCCGCGCGGTGGAGAAGTTCGACTACACCAAGGGCTTCAAGTTCTCCACGTACGCCACGTGGTGGATCCGCCAGGCCATCACCCGCGCGATGGCCGACTCCGGCCGCACCATCCGGCTGCCCGTGCACCTGGCCGAGCAGGTCAACAAGGTGGTGCGCACCCGCCGCCGGATCCACCAGGAGCTGGAGCGCGAGCCCACCGCCGAGGAGCTCGGTCTCGAGCTGGACATGACCCCGGAGCGGATCACGGAGCTGCTCGAGTACTCCCGCGACCTGGTCAGCCTCGACCAGACGGTCGGCGCCGACGAGGAGTCGCGCCTCGGTGACTTCATCGAGGACGCCGACGCCGCGGTCGCCGAGGACGCGGTCGCCTTCCAGATGATGAAGGGCGACGTCCGCAACGTGCTGTCGACCCTCGAGGACCGGGAGCGCGACGTCGTCGTCCTGCGCTTCGGCCTGGACGGCGGCCAGCCCCGGACGCTGGAGCAGATCGGCAAGCAGTTCGGCCTCTCCCGCGAGCGGGTGCGCCAGATCGAGCGCGAGACGATGGCCAAGCTCCGCGACCCGGAGCGCGCCGACGCGCTGCGCGACTACCTCGCCTGACGAAGGACCCCGTCCTCCTCACCCCTCGCACGCTCGGGGCGAGCCTCTGGACGGGGCCGGTAGCGGCGGACTCACGAGAGCCGGTCACCCACGGGTGGCCGGCTCTCGGCGTCTCAGACGCCGGGGACCCGCATCCGCCGGGGGCCGGGCTCGACCCGGGCCGTCGGCGGGCCGACCCGCACGCTCGCGCCGGCGACCACCAGCGACCGGCCGCCGTGCCAGGGGTTGGCCGGGCCGACGATCACCGGCTCCAGGCGCAGGCCCAGCACCTCGGGCAGGTCGTCGGCCAGCCGCGCCACCCGGAGCAGCAGGTCCTCCAGTGCGGCGACGTCGACCGGCTCCGAGCCGCGGTACCCGTTGAGCAGCGGCCAGGCCCGCGGCGCCCGGACCAGCTCGGCGGCGTCCAGGTCGGTCAGCGGCAGGGTGCGGTAGGCGCGGTCGCCGAGCAGGTCCGTGGCGACCCCGCCCAGGCCGAAGCTGACCAGCGCGCCGAAGGACGGGTCGTCGACGATCTCCACGACCGTGGCCACCCCGGGCGCGGCCATCTCCTGCACGATCACCGGATCCCCGGAGGGGATGGCGGCGAACGCGGTGCGCACCGCCTCGGCGCTGCCCAGGTCCAGCCGGACACCCCCGAGGTCGGAGCGGTGTCGCAGCCACGGCGCCGTCGACTTGAGCACGACCGGGTAGCCGATCTGCTCGGCCGCGGCGACGGCGGCCTCGGCGTCGGTGACCGTGTGGGTCGCCAGCAGCGGGACGCCGTAGGCCGCCAGCAGCGCGATGATCTCCTCGTCGGCGAGCGCGCGGCCTCCGGCGGTGTCGCCGAGCACCCCCTGCACGAGGGCGCGGGCGACCGCCTCGTCGACGCCGGGCAGCTCCGGCACCTCCCCCACCGGACGGCTGCGCCAGCGCGCGTACTCGACCACCTTGGCCAGCGAGATCACCGCCCGCTCCGGGGTGGAGTACGACGGCACCGAACAGCGGGCCGGCGTCCCGTCCTCGCCGGGGACGGCGAGCTCCGGTGGGATCCCCTCGGTCGACAGGAAGGTCGCCGCGATCGGCTTGTCGGCGCCCTCGGCCACCTCCCGCAGCGCGCGGCCGAACTCGGCCGAGCCCCGGCTGACCGGCGGCAGGAACACCGCGATGACGGCGTCCACGCCCTCGTCGTCCACCGCCTCCTGCAGCGCCGCCCGGAACTCCTCGGCCGAGCCGCCGGCGCCGATGTCGATGGGCGCCTCGCGGGCCAGTCGCAGCCCCTCCTCCAGGACGGCGTCGGTGACCAGTACCCCCATCGCGGTGGAGTTGCCGACGACGGCGACGCGGTCGCCGGCCGGCAGCGGCTGGTGGGCCAGCAGCGTGCCGACGTCGAACAGCTGGGCCAGCGTCTGCACCCGGATCACCCCGGCCGAGGCGAACAGCGCGGCCACCGACTCCTCGGGCACCGAGACCGACGTGCCGGCCAGGCCCTCGGTCATCCGCACGTGCCGGCCGCTCTTGACCGCCACGACCGGCTTGTCGCGGCCGACCTGGCGGGCCAGGCGGGCGAACTTCCGCGGGTTGCCGAAGCTCTCCAGGTGCAGCAGCACCACCTCGGTGCCGGGGTCGGTGGACCAGTACTGCAGCAGGTCGTTGCCGCTGACGTCGGCGCGGTTGCCGGCCGACACGAAGCTGGACAACCCGATGTTGCGGCTGCGCGCCTGCTCGAGCAGCGCCGAGCCCAGCGCGCCGGACTGCGCGAAGAAGCCCACCCGCCCCCGCCCGGGGACCCGCGGGGCCAGGCTGGCGTTGAGCCGCACCGCCGGGTCGGTGTTGACGATCCCCAGGCAGTTGGGGCCGACGACGCGCATGCCCGAGGCGCGGGCCGCGGCCACCAGCTGCCGCTCGGCGAGTCGCCCCTCGGGGCCGGACTCGCCGAACCCGCCGGAGATCACGACCAGCCCCCGGACGCCCTTGCGCCGGCACGCCTCCACGACCCCGGCCACCTCGTCGGCCGGCACGGCGAGCACGGCGAGGTCGACGACGTCGGGGATCGCCTCGATGCCGGCGTAGGCAGGCACCCCGCGCACGTGCCGCGTGCCCGGGTTGACCGGGTAGACGGGGCCGCGGAAGCCGTAGTCGAGCAGGTGCCGCAGGACGGCGTGCCCGATCTTGCTCTCGTCGTTGCTGGCACCGACCACCGCCACCGACGAGGGCGTGAGCAGCCGGGCGATCGAGCGGGACTCGCTGCGCTGCTCCCGCTCGTAGAGCACCTGCAACGCCGTCTCGGTCGGCGCGATCGGGAAGGTGAGGTGGACGACGCCCTCCTCGTAGGTGCGCTCCGGCGTGTAGCCGGCGTCGAGGAAGACCCGGACCATCCGGTTGTTCTGGGCCAGCACCTCGGCGACGAACCGCTGGATGCCGCGCTCCCGCGCCGCGGCGCCCAGGTGCTCGAGGAGCACCGAGCCCAGGCCGCGGCCCTGGTGGGCGTCCTCGATGAGGAAGGCGACCTCGGCGTCGTCGGTGCCGGGGTAGCGGTCGTAGCGGCCGACGCCGATCACCTGGTCGCCGAGGACGAGCACGAACGCCACCCGCGAGTCGTGGTCGACGTGGGTGAACCGGTGCAGGTCCTTGTCCGACAGCCGCTTCATCGGGCCGAAGAACCGGTAGTAGCGCGTCTGGTCCGAGCTGCGCTCCATGAGGCCGACCAGCCCGTCGGCGTCGCTGGGCCGGATCGGCCGCAGGTGCACGGTGCCGCCGTCGGCGGCGATGACGTCGGCCTCCCAGTGCGCCGGCGCGGCGGGGGGCGCGCTCTCGGCCGCCGCCGGCTCGGGCGGGAGGTCCTCGACGGCGAGCTGCTGGGTCGGGGGGTGCTGCTCAGTCACGGGGGTCGTCCGGGTCCAGACCGACGTAGGGGAAGGAGGCGTGGCGGGTGCGGGAGATGGCCCGGTCGACGCGGGACTCGGTGAACGGGTCCCAGTGCGCGAAGCCGGTGTAGCCGCCCTCGGTCATGTGCGTGGGCGGCCGGGCCCGCAGGCCGCGCCGGACGACGTCCTCCCGCCAGGACTCCGGGATCTCGGTCATCGGGTCCAGCCGGTGCCCGCTGGCCTCGGCGATGAGGTGGGTCCAGGCGCGCGGCACGCAGCGCACCAGGCCGTACCCGCCGCCGCCGAGCGCCAGCCAGCGGCCGTCGCAGACCTCGTGGGCCAGGTCGTGCAGCGCGCGGTAGCTGGCCCGCTGCCCGTCGACGGTGAGCGCGAGATCGGCGAGCGGGTCCTCGTGGTGGGCGTCGCAGCCGCACTGGGTCACCAGGATCTCCGGCTGGAACGCCCGGACCACGCTGGGCACGACCGCGTGGAAGGCCCGCAGCCAGCCGGAGTCGTCGGTGCCGTTGGGCAGGGCGAGGTTGACCGCGCTGCCGAGGGCCTTGTCGGCGTCGCCGGTCTCCTCCGGGTACCCGGTGCCCGGGAACAGGGTCAGCGGCGTCTGGTGGACGCTGACGGTGAGCACCCGCGGGTCGTCGTAGAAGGCGGCCTGGACACCGTCGCCGTGGTGGACGTCGATGTCGACATAGGCGATCCGCTGGTGGCCCTGGGCCAGGAGCCAGGCGATGGCCACCGCCGCGTCGTTGAACACGCAGAACCCCGAGGCTCGGTCCCGCATCGCGTGGTGCAGCCCCCCGGAGATGTTCACCGCGTGCTGCGCCCGGCCGGTGTGCAGCTGCTCGGCGGCGAGCACGCTGCCGCCGGTGATCAGTGCCGCGGCGTCGTACATCCCCTCGAAGATCGGGTTGTCCGGCGTCCCGAGGCCGAAGCCGATGTCGGGGTCGGCCGGGGCGCGCTTGACCGCCTCGAGGTAGGCGGGGTCGTGCACGAGGGTGAGCTGGTCGACCTCGGCCGGTGTCGGGCGCAGGATCTGCAGCCGGTCGGTGGACAGGACGCCCAGCGAGTCGGCCAGCCGCATGGTGAGGTCCAGCCGGACCGGGTGGAGGGGGTGGTCCCCGCCCATCGTGTAGCCGAGCAGCGCGTCGTCCCAGACGACCGTGACCGAGTCACTCACAGCTCTCCTCGCTGCGTGCGCGGGACCGGCCGAGGGTGGACGGCCCCGGGACGCGTCCAGCCCGACGCTACCGCCGGACCCGGCCCGACGTGCCCGTACGGCCGCGCCGCGTGACCCGGCGCACGGCGTCGCTCCCCGTACCATCGAGAGAAGACACGGAGGAGACCTGTGAACGACCTCATCGACACCACCGAGATGTACCTCCGGACGATCTTCGAGCTGGAGGAGGAGGGGATCGTCCCCCTCCGCGCCCGCATCGCGGAGCGGCTGCACCAGAGCGGCCCGACGGTCAGCCAGACGGTCGCCCGGATGGAGCGCGACGGGCTGCTGACCGTCGAGGGCGACCGCCACCTGCAGCTGTCCGACGAGGGCCGGCAGCTGGCCACGGCGGTCATGCGCAAGCACCGCCTCGCGGAGTGCCTGCTCGTCGACGTCATCGGGCTGGACTACGCCGACGTCCACGAGGAGGCGTGCCGCTGGGAGCACGTCATGAGCGAGGCGGTGGAGCGCAAGCTGCTCACCCTGCTCGGCAACCCCAGCGTGTCGCCGTTCGGCAATCCCATCCCCGGCCTCGACGCGCTCGGCGGCGAGACCTCCGCGGTGCTGGACTCGCTGACGCTGCTGTCGACGACCGCCACGCCCGAGGGGCGCCGGGTGGAGATCAAGCGGATCAGCGAGCAGCTTCAGGAGCACTCCGACCTGCTGCGCACGCTCGCCGACCAGGGCGTCCGGCCGGGCGCCTCGGTGGTCGCGCAGCTCGTCTCGGGCTCGGTCAGCATCGACGGGCACGTGCTGCCGGCCGGGGTGGCCCAGCACGTGTTCGTGAGCGCGTTCGACGAGGACCTGAGCCCCGTCGAGGCGGCACCCCGCCTCTGAGGCGGACCGCTCCAGGAGGCCGTGGACCCGAACGGGTCCACGGCCTCCTGCCGTTCCGGACCGGCCGCCCGCTCGGTGCGGCCCCGCCGCCGGCCGGCGAGGGACCGCTGACGGCCGCTGCGGGCAGGCCCAAATACCCTGGGAATCCAGATACCGTCGGTATCTACTGGGCTCGTGGCGACGCGACTGAGCCGGGTGGAGCAGGTGGAGCGCAACCGCGGGCTCGTCCTGGACGCCGCCCGCCGCGTCTTCCTCGCCCGCGGCTACGGCGGCGCGACGCTGGACGCGATCGCCGAGGAGGCCGGCTTCTCCAAGGGGGTCGTGTACTCCCAGTTCCGGGGGAAGGCCGACCTGTTCCTGGCCCTGCTGGAACGGCGCATCGCCGAGCGTGCGGAGCAGAACACCCGGGTGGCCGCGGAGCACTCGGGCATCGACGCCCTGTGCGCGCTGCTGCGGGTCAACGCGCGGCGCTCCCGGGAGGGCGCGGACTGGGCCCGGCTGCTGATCGAGTTCCGCACCGCGGCGGCCCGCGACCCCGCGGTCAACGCGCGCTACGCCGCGCTCCACGCCCGGGCGGTGGAGCTGCTCGCCGAGACGGTCGACGATGCGCTGGCCCGGGACGGGCTCGCCCCCGTCTACCCCCCGCGCACCTTCGCCCAGCTCTACTTCGCCCTCGACAGCGGCGCCGTGCTGGAACGCGCCACGGACCCGGCGGCGCTGCCGGACGACCTCGCCGTCGACCTGCTCACCCGGCTCGTGAGACCCCGCTGAGGCCGGGGATCCCATCGGGAAGGAACAGCCATGCAGCCGACACCGACCTCCCCCGCGACCCGGCTGCGCGAGGACCTGCAGCGGGAGCTCCTCACCGGCTACGACGAGCTCATCCCACGGACGTCCTGGGGGCGCGACCGCATCCGCGATCACCAGCGCACCCGGTTGCGGGCCCTGCTGCACCACACCGTCCGGCGCTCGCCCTTCCACGCCGATCGGCTCGCCGGCGTGGACATCGACCGCCTGGACCCCGACGACCTCTCCGCCCTGCCGGTGATGTCCAAGTGCGACCTGATGGAGCACTTCGACGACGCGGTCACCGACCCCGCGGTGACCCGCGAGCGCGTCGAGGCCGCTCTCGCGCGAGCGGAGGACGCGGTGGCGGCCCTGCCCGGCTCGGTGCTCGCGATGACCTCGGGCGGCAGTTCGGGGCCGCGCGGCGTGTTCGTCCAGGACCTCCCGGCGTCCCGGCAGTTCTTCGGGGCGCTGTCCCGCGGGCTGGTCGCCCGGCTGCGCGCCGACGGCGCTCCCCCGGGCGGCCTGCGCATCGCGATGGTGGGGGCCCGCTCGCCGGTGCACGCCACCGGGGCGGCGTGCTGGCTGACCGCAGGGGGCGAGCTGCCGTTCCACCTCCTGTCGGTCCCGGTCACCCAGCCCCTGGCCGACGTCGTCGACCAGCTCACCGCACTGCGTCCCGACGCCCTGTACGGCTACCCGACGGTGCTGGCCCGCCTCGCGCAGGAGCAGCGCAGCGGCCGGCTGCGGATCGCGCCGTCCGTGGTGACCTGCACCAGCGAGACCCTCACCCCGGAACTGCGGGCCACCATCCGGGCCGGGTTCGGCGTCCCCGTGGCCGACACCTTCGGCTCCACCGAGGGTCTCGTGGGGACCAGCGCGCCCGACGACGACGTCCTCGTCTTCGCCGAGGACGGCTGCATCGTCGAGCTGGTCGACGAGCGCGACCGGCCCGTGCCGCCGGGCACGCCCTCGGCCGCGGTGCTGGTCACCACCCTGGAGAACCGCCTGCAGCCGCTCATCCGGTACCGGCTCGCCGACTCCTTCACCGAGCTGCCACCCGTGCCGGGGCCGGGGCACCTCCGCGCCCGGGTCCAGGGGCGGTCCGACGACGTCCTGGCGTTCGGCGGCGTTCCGCTGCACCCGCTGGTGGTGCGCTCGGTGCTCGTCCACCGGCCGGAGGTCGTGGACCACCGGGTCCGCCAGACGTGCCGCGGCATCGTGGTCGAGGCGCTGACGTGCAACGCTGCGGACCACCCCGCACTGCGAGCGGCGCTGCGTGCCGACCTGACCGCGGCGCTCACCCGCGCCGGCCTCCCGGACGCGGAGGTGACCGTGTGCACCGTGGCGGACCTGCCGCGGGATCCGCGGACCGGGAAGGTGCGCCGCGTCGTCCCGCTGGTCTGAGGGCCGGAGGCCATCCGAGCCTCCGCCCGGGCCGGATCGCTCGGCCCGGGGCGCGGGCGGGAGGACGGCCCGGGGCGCGGGCGGGAGGACGGCCCGGCTCACTAGCGTGGGTCCTGCCCGCTGCCCGCCGGAGAAGAGAGAAGGCCCCGCGTGAGCCAGCCCCCCGCTGCGTCCGCCGAGTCCCACCCCGCGCCGGAGGCCGGCTCCGCCGGGCCGGCGTCCCCCTTCACCGACCTCGCCGCGTTCGTCGCGATCCCCCGGGTCGCGGGCCTGGCGCTGTCGCACGACGGCCGGCGGCTGGCGGTCGCGGTCCAGACGCTCGACCCGGAGCGCACCAAGTGGCAGACGGCCCTGTGGGAGGTCGACCCGGACGGGCAGCGCCCGGCCCGCCGGCTGACCCGGAGCGCGCCCGGCGAGTCGGCGCCGGTGTGGGCGCCCGACGGCTCGCTGCTGTTCACCTCGGCCCGCCCCGACCCGGAGGCCAAGCCGAACGGCGAGGACCCCAAGCCGGCGCTGTGGAGCCTGCCGGCCGACGGCGGGGAGGCCCGGCCGGTGCTGACCCACCCGGGCGGGATCGGGGGCGTGCGCGTCGCCGCGGACACCGGCGAGGTCGTCGTGGTGGCCTCGGCGATGTCCGGCGCCGGGGACGCCGAGGCCGACGCCGAGCGCCGCAAGCAGCGCAAGGAGGCGGGGGTCACCGCGATCCTCCACGAGGTCTACCCGGTGCGGTACTGGGACAGCGACCTCGGGCCCGCCGCGCCGCACGTGTTCTGGGCCGGCCGGCTGCCGGCCGAGGCCGCCGCCGGCACGGCCGCCCACCCGGTCGAGCTGCGCGACCTCACGCCGGACGCCGTGCCGCCGAAGGGTGCCGGGGACGCGGTCACCCTCTCCCCCGACAGCCGGCTGCTCGCCCGGGTCGAGACGGTGCCCGACGGACCGGCCGGGGAACGCGACCGCCTGGTGGTGCTCGAGACGGCGACCGGCACCTCCCGCGTCCTGGTCGACGACCCGCTGGCCGAGGTGCACTCGGCGCGCTTCTCCCCCGACGGCTCGGCGCTGGTGTGCGTGCGCGAGGCGATGCCGACCTACGAGGAGCCCCCGGACTACACGCTGCTGCACGTCGACCTCGCCACCGGCGCGGCGCGGGACCTCACGCCGGACTTCGACCGCTGGCCCAGCGCCCCGCAGTTCAGCGCCGACGGCCGGGCGGTCTACTTCCTGGCCGACGACGACGGCCGGCACGCGCTGTTCCGCGTCCCCGTCGAGGGCGGGACGCCGGTGCGGCTCACCGCCGACGGCGCGTACAGCGACCTGCAGGTGGCCCGTGACGGCAGCGCCCTGTACGCGCTGCGCTCGGCCTACGACGAGCCGCCCGCGCCGGTGCGGCTGGACCCGGAGGCGCCCGGCCAGCACCCGGACCCGCTGCCCGCTCCCGGCGCCCTCGAGTCCCTGCCCGGCACCCTGCACGAGGTCGAGGCCACCGCGGCCGACGGCACCCGGGTGCAGTCCTGGCTGGTGCTGCCCGAGGGCGCCTCGGCCAGTGCCCCCGCTCCCCTGCTGCTGTGGGTCCACGGCGGGCCGCTGATGAGCTGGAACTCGTGGTCGTGGCGGTGGTGTCCGTGGGTCATGGCGGCCCGCGGCTACGCCGTCCTGCTGCCCAACCCGGCGCTGTCGCAGGGCTTCGGGCAGGACTTCGTCCGGCGCGGCTGGGGCGCGTGGGGTGAGGCCCCGTACACCGACCTCATGGCCGCCGTCGACGCCGCGGTCCAGCGACCCGACGTCGACGAGACCCGCACCGCGGCCATGGGCGGCTCCTTCGGTGGCTACATGGCCAACTGGATCGCCACGCAGACCGACCGCTTCCGGGCGATCGTCACCCACGCCAGCCTGTGGGACATCGACACGTTCACCGGCACGACCGACGTGGCGTACTACTGGGAGAAGGAGTGGGGCGACCCGCTGCAGCGGCCCAAGCGGTACGAGCAGAACTCGCCGCACCGCTACGCCGATGCGATCCGCACCCCGATGCTGGTCATCCACGGCGACCGCGACTACCGCGTGCCGATCGGCGAGGCCCTGCGGCTCTGGTACGACCTGCAGAAGCGGGGCGTGCCGTCGAAGTTCCTGTACTTCCCGGACGAGAACCACTGGGTGCTGACGCCGGGCAACGCGCAGGTCTGGTACCAGACCGTGCTCGGCTTCCTCGGGGAGCACGTGCTCGGCGAGGAGTGGCAGCGGCCCGAGCTGCTCTGACCGCCCGCGGCCTCGCGCGCCCGGTCACGACGCCGCCCAGGCCTGGTCGAGGTCGGCGGCCGCGGTGGTGATCAGCGCGCGCAGGTCGCCGGGCGGGAGGCAGGCGGCCAACCCCTGGGCCAGCAGCTGCGCGAACGTGTAGGTGGGGCGGCTGGTCAGCGCCCGGTCGAGCGCGACGTTGGCCAGCGCCCCGTCGCCGCGCAGCCACGCGCTGACCGCGAGCAGCGTGGCCGGCGCGGCGTCGAGCGGAGCGGGTGCTCGCCGGGTGCACTCCGTCCACAGCGCCTCGGCTGCGGCGGCGTCGTCCCCCAGCGCGAAGGTGAGGGCGCGGTCGCGGACCCGGACGTCGGCCAGCGCCCACAGCACCCCGGCGACGTCCCGGTCGCCGAGACGGTCGCCGGCGCCGGGGCGGCAGCGGCCCAGCACCCGGACGACGGTGTCCCAGGAGCGGCGGACCGCCGCCTCGGCGTCCGTGCGTGCCGCCCGGGCGTACCGGTCGCCGACCCGCCAGGTGAGCTCCTCCATCGCCGCGAGGGCCGGCCCGTCGAGGCGGGCGATCCGCGCCTCCAGCGCGGCCCGGTCGCGCTCCACGACCACGCCGCTGGCCACCGAGGCCACCTCGAGCTCGGTCACCCCCGCCGGCAGCGGCGTGCCGCCGTCGGGGGCGCAGCACGTCTCGGGGCAGTCGTAGGAGAACCACCGCCCGCGGCGCACCAGGAGCGCGTCCCGGACCGGGATGTCGAGGCCGGCCAGGGCGAGGACGAGCTCGTGCACGACGTCCCGGTGCGGCAGGCCGGCCACGACCTCGTCGGCCGGCTGCCCCGGCAGCGGTTCCTCGTCGTCGGGCGCCTCGGAGACCACCGCGACGACGACCCCCGCCGGCTCGTCGGTGGCCACGCTGCGCGCCAGGGCCCGGGCGACGGCGGGCGACGCCCGCCGCCCGGGCAGGTCGGCGCGGACGGTCAGCCCGAGCCGGCCCCCGCTGGGACCACCCAGGGCAACGAGCAGGACCGACTCGTGCGGGTGGAACCCGACGAGCGCGGGCAGTGCGGCGGCGATGTCGCCGGGGTCGGAGAGGCGCACCTCGGCGCGCAGGCGGTCGTCCATGCGCCCGACCCTCGCCGTGTGGCGGGGCCGCCGGGGCCGGTCCGGGCCGTCTGTGGACGGGCCGGGCCCCTGTGGACACCCGCCACCCGACCGTCGGCAGGCCGTGCCGGTGGGACCGGCCGGGCGGCTCGAGGTCGTCCGCGGCAGGGCGCCGGCCCGGGCCGGCGGTCAGACCTCGTACTGGGCGGCGGTCCGCGCGGCCAGGTACGGCGCGACGTGCTCGGCGATCACCTGCAGGTGCACCGGGTGCTCGGCGTAGCGCCGCCAGGCCTCGGCGTCGGGGAAGTCGGCGACCAGCGCGGTGTGCGCGTTGCCCTCGCGCAGCCCGGCGTCCGCTCCGACGGCGAAGGAGGTCATCCCGCCGACGTCCTCGGGCAGCCGGCGGAGGGCGGCGAGCGTGGCCGCCCGGCGCTCCTCGTCGGCGTCGTCGGACCAGGTGAAGAGCACGACGTGGCGCAGCATGACGGTCACCCTGTCAGCCCGGCGCCGCCGTCCGCAGCCCGGGCTTGCGGAACTGGGCGGTGACGGACGCCGGATAGAGTCGCCGACCATGGGACGGTCGCTGCGCATCGCACTGCTGTCCTACCGGAGCAAGCCGCACAGCGGCGGCCAGGGCGTCTACGTCCGCGCCCTGTCCCGCGAGCTGACCGAGCTCGGCCACGACGTCACCGTCTTCAGCGGCCAGCCCTATCCCGAGCTCGACGACGGCGTGCCGCTGACCCGGGTGCCCAGCCTCGACCTCTACCGCGAGCCGGACCCGTTCCGCACCCCGCGGCCGGGCGAGTTCCGCGACTGGGTCGACCTCGCCGAGTGGGCGCTGATGTGCACCGCGGGCTTCCCCGAGCCGCTGACCTTCAGCCTGCGCGCGGCCACGCTGCTCCTCCCCCGCGCCTCCGAGTTCGACGTCGTCCACGACAACCAGAGCCTGGGCCTGGGCCTGCTGCGCCTGGTCCGCGCCGGGGTGCCGACGGTGGCCACCGTGCACCACCCGGTGGCCATCGACCGCGACCTGGAGCTCGCCGCCGCGCCGACCGCGCGTCGCCGGCTGACGCTGCGCCGCTGGTACGCCTTCACCGGCATGCAGGCCCGCGTGGCACCGCGGCTGGACGCGGTCACCACGGTGTCGGAGAGCTCTCGCCGCGACATCGAGACCCACCTCGGCGTCCCCGCGACCGGGGTGGAGGTCATCCCGGTGGGCATCGACCCCGCCGTCTTCACCCCTCCCCCGCCCGGCCGCCCGCGCGACCGCGACTCGATCGTCGTCACCACGAGCGCCGACGTCCCGCTGAAGGGCCTGGTCCACCTGCTGGAGGCGGTGGCCAAGCTGCGCACCGAGCGCGCGGTGCGGCTGACCGTGGTCGGTTCGGCGCGGCCCGGCGGGCCGGCCGAGGCGGCGCTGGACCGGCTCGCGCTGCGGGACGCCGTCCGGTTCACCGGCCCCCTGCCCGAGGCCGACCTCGTCGCGCTGCTGCAGCGCGCGGCCGTGGTCGCCATCCCGTCGCTGTACGAGGGCTTCTCCCTGCCGGCGATCGAGGCCATGGCCTGCGGCACGCCGCTGGTGACCACCGACGCCGGCGCGCTGCCGGAGGTCGTGGGCAGCAAGGCCGGGCTGCGGGTGCCCGCGGGGGACGTCGAGGAGCTCACCGCCGCCCTGCAGCTGGTCCTCGACTCGCCGTCCCTCGGCGAGCAGCTGGGCCGGGCCGGCCGCCGCCGGGTGCTGGCCTCGTACACGTGGCGGTCCACCGCCGAGCGGACGGCGGAGTGGTACGCGCGCGTGCTCGAGCGGAAGGGCCGGCGCTCGTGAAGACGACGGGCGAGGGAGCATCGCCCCAGGCTGGGGGCACCTCCCGCTTGCGGGGGACAGCGACCGAGGAGCGGATCGAGCCCGGAGTCGAACGGGGAACACCGTGCTGACCGTCGACTACGACCGGCTCGACGTCCGGCCGGGGATGACCGTGCTCGACCTGGGCTGCGGCGAGGGCCGGCACGCCTTCGAGGCCTACCGGCGGGGCGCGCGGGTGGTGGCGGTCGACTGGGGCGTCCCCGAGGTGACGACGACGAAGCGCTGGCTGGGCGCGATCGCGGCGGCCGGCGAGGCACCGGCGGGGGCCCGCTACGAGGTGGTGCGCGGCGACCTGCGCGCCCTGCCGGTGCCCGACGCGAGCGTCGACCGGGTCATCGCCGCCGAGGTGCTCGAGCACATCCCCGACGACGCGACCGCGCTGGCCGAGATAGCCCGCGTGCTCCGACCGGGCGGCCGGGTGGCGGTCACGGTGCCCCGGTACGGCCCCGAGCGCATCTGCTGGGCGCTCTCGGACGCCTACCACGCCAACGAGGGCGGGCACGTCCGCATCTACCGCGGGGACGTCCTGCGCACCCGGCTCGCCGCGGCGGGCCTGGTGCCGGGGCAGCAGCACCACGCGCACGCGCTGCACGCGCCGTTCTGGTGGCTGAAGTGCGCCGTCGGCGTGGAGCGCGACCCGGCCGCCGTCCGCGCCTACCACCGGCTGCTCGTCTGGGACCTCACCCACCGCCCGTGGCTGACCCGGACCGCCGAGCGGCTGCTGGACCCGGTGCTCGGCAAGAGCCTGGTCGTCTACGCCGACAAGCCGGGGGTCGCGCTGCCGGAGGTCGAGCCGGAGCGGGAGCGGACCGCTGTCTGAGCTGCTGCCCGAGCTGCCGGGGGTGCTCAGCGGGGATCAGGTGCGCGCGACGGTGGCGTCGATCGCCGCCGAGCAGGACGGCGACGGCGCGCTGCCCTGGTTCCGCGGCGGGCAGCTGGACCCCTGGGACTCCGTCGAGGCCGCGATGGCGCTCGACGTCGGCGGCGCCCACGACCGCGCCCGCGCCGCGTACCGCTGGCTGGCCGCGCGGCAGCGGCCGGACGGGTCCTGGGCGGCGGAGTACCGCGCCGGCGTCGAGACGCTGCCCGCGGCGGAGAGCAACCACGCCGGCTACCTGGCCGTCGGGCTCTGGCACAGCTGGCTGTGCAGTGGCGACGAGGAGCTGGTCGCCGGGCTGTGGCCGGTCGTGCGGCGGGGACTGGACCTGGTCACCCGCATGCAGCTGCCCGGCGGCGCGGTCAGCTGGGCGCTGCGTCCCGACGGCACGCCCGACGACATCGCCCTGCTCACCGGCGGCGCCAGCCTGTTCCAGTCCCTGCGCTGCGGCGTGGCGCTGGCCGCCCTGACCGGGCAGCCCCAGCCGGACTGGGAGCTGGCCGCCGACGACCTCGGCGCCGCCCTGCGCACCCGGCCGGAGGCCTTCGCCGACCGCTCGCGCTACTCCATGGACTGGTACTACCCGGTGCTGACCGGCGCGGTCACCGGGACGGCGGCCACCGAGCGGCTGGCCGCCGGCTGGGACCGGTTCGTCGTCCCCGGGCTCGGCGCCCGGTGCGTCGCCGACCGCCCGTGGGTGACCGGCGCGGAGACCTGCGAGCTGGCGCTGGCCCTCGCCGCCGCGGGTCAGCCCGACGCCGCCCTGGAACAGGTCGCGGCCATGCAGCACCTGCGGCACGACGACGGCTCCTACTGGACCGGCTTCGTCTACCCCGACGACGCCCGCTGGCCGGTCGAGCGCACCACGTGGACGGCGGCCGCGGTGGTGCTCGCCGCGGACGCGCTCTCCCGAGCCAGCCCCGCGTCCGGCCTGTTCCTCGACCCGGCGGCGCTGCCGGCCGCCGGGACGGGCGGATCACAGGAGACCGCCGATTGGCTGCCGGACGGTGCGGGCAGAGGGAGGGCGTGACCTCCCCCGACCCCGACGTGACCGTCGTCGTCATGAGCCGCGACCGGCGCGAGGACCTCCTCGCCACCCTCCCCCGCCACGAGGCCCCCGTCGTCCTCGTGGACAACGCCTCGACCGACGGCACGGTGGCGGCCGTGCGCGCGGCCCTGCCCGAGGTCACCGTGCTGCCGATGGAGCGCAACGTGGGCTCCTACGCCCGGACCGTCGGCGTGCAGCACGCGACCACCCCGTTCGTGGCCTTCGCCGACGACGACTCGTGGTGGGCGCCCGGCGACCTGGCCCGCGCAGCGGCGGTCATGCGCGCCCACCCGAGGCTGGCGGTGCTCAACGCGCGCATCCTCGTCGGCCCGGAGGAGCGGCTCGACCCGGTGTGCACCGAGATGGCCGAGAGCCCCCTGGGCACACCTGCGGACCTCCCCGGCCCGGCGCTGCTGGGCTTCGTCGCGTGCGCGGCCATGGTGCGCACGGAGGCGTTCCTGGCGGTCGGCGGGTTCGACCCGGTGGTCCGGTTCCCCGGCGAGGAGGAGCGCCTGGCCCTCGACCTCGCGGCGGCCGGCTGGGGCATGGCCTACGTCGACTCGGTGGTCGTGCACCACCACCCGTCGACGCGGCGGCACGCCCCCGAGCAGCGGCGGGCGGCGATCTGGCGGAGCCGGGTCCTGACCGCCGTGATGCGCCAGCCGGCACCCGAGCTCGCCCGGGTCGTGGGTCGCGCGGTGCGCGCCGGCGGGCCCGAGCGGCGGGGGCTGGTGCGCGCACTGCCCGACGTCCCCGCCGCGCTGCGTCAGCGCCGGCCGGTCCCGGCGACCGTCCGTGCCGACCTCCGCGTGCTGGCGGGCGCCCGGTGACGGCGACCCAGGCCGCGCTGTCGAGGACCGACTCCGGCCCGGACCCGCGGGTCGCCGTCGTCGTCATCACCCACCAGCGCCGCGACGAGGTGCTGCTCGCCCTGGAGCGGCTGACCGCCCTGCCCGAGCAGCCGCACGTCGTGGTGGTCGACAACGGCTCCACCGACGGGACGGCGGCGGCGGTCGCCGAGCGGTTCCCCGCGGTGGAACTGGTCGCCAGCCCGGAGAACCTCGGCGCGATCGGCCGCAACGTCGGCGTGGCCCGGGTCGACACCCCCTACGTGGCCTTCTGCGACGACGACACGTGGTGGGAGCCGGGCTCGCTGCGTACCGCCGCCGACGTGCTCGACGCCCACCCGCGGCTGGCCGTGGTGACCGCGCGGATCCTCGTCGAGCCCGGCGGCCGGGAGGACCCGATCGTGCCGGAGCTGCGCGACTCCCCCGTGCGCGGCGCCGGCTGGCTGCCCGGCCCGGCGCTGGGCTCCTTCCTGGCCGGGGCCTCGGTGCTGCGGCGGGAGGCGTTCGACGAGGTCGGCGGGTTCTCCGAGCGGCTGTGGCTGGGCGGTGAGGAGGAGCTCATGGCCGGCGACCTGGCCGCGGCCGGCTGGGAGCTGTGCTACCTGCCCGAGCTGACCGTGCACCACCAGGCCAGCACCGCCCGGGACCCGCACAAGCGCCGCCGCGACGGCATCCGCAACACCCTCTGGACGACGTGGCTGCGCCGCCCGCTGCGCCCGGCGCTGCGCCGCACCGCCCACCTGCTGCGCACCGTCCCGCGGGACCGGCTCAGCCTGTTCGGGGTCCTCGACGCGGTGCGCGGCCTGCCCTGGGTGCTGCGCGAGCGCCGCGTGCTGCCCGCGCACGCCGAGGCCCGCTTCGCCGCGCTCGAGCACGCGCAGCGGACCTCCACCGCCCGCCGCTACGTGAGCTGAGGCCGGGCCGCGCTGATGGCGGCCGCCGGGTCTGCCCTCGACGGTCGCCGCGCTCAGCCCTTGACGTAGGAGAGCTTCTCCACGACCTTGCCGCCCCGGACGGTCATCACGTCCACGCCGCGCACGTGCCCGGCGGTGGCCTCGTCGGTGCCCCACGCGTAGCGCCACAGCGCCACGGCCCGGTCCCCGTGCGGCAGGACCGCCTCGGTCGCGAAGCGGGCCCCCGGGGTGGCGAACAGCTGCTCCCACACGCGGCGCACCTCGGCCCGGCCGCGGTAGCGGCCCCCGTCGGGCGGCTCGGTCGACTCGAAGAGGACGTCGTCGGACATCTCGGCCATGATCGCGTCGACGTCCCCCCGGCCGAACCCGTCGAGCAGGCGCTGCACCACGGCGAGCGTCTCCTCCGTGGTGCGGTCCAGGACCTGGTCGGTCATCGCCCCTCCTCCCACGGCCCCGTGGCGCCACGATCCCATCGGGACCGCCGGCGCGGGAGGGTTCAGCGGGCGCAGTCGATGCAGGTGCGCGCGGCCGGGCGGGCGGCCAGCCGCTCGCGGGCGATCGGCCGCCCGCAGCGCTCGCAGACGCCGTAGGTCCCGGCGTCCCGGCGGGCCAGGGCGGCGTCGACGTCGGCCAGCCGTCGCCGCGCCGCGGCCAGCAGCGCGGCCACCTGCTGCCGCTCGAACGCGATCGTCGCGCCCTCCGGGTCGTGCTCGTCGTCGGCGTTGGACGCCTGCGACGCCGCGACGACCGCGTCGAACTCCCCGGTCAGCGCGGCGATCTGGGCCAGCACGGCGGCCCGCTCGGTGGCCAGTGGATCGCTCACCGCGCGCGCCGCAGCAGCCGAAGCGAGCCGGTGCCCGGCAGCTCCGTGAACTCCCCGGAGGCCAGCACCCGGCGGTAGACGCCGTAGGGGGCCTGGCCGCCGTCGGCCGGGTCGGGGAAGACGTCGTGGATGGCCAGGGTGCCGCCGACGGCGAGCTTGGCCACCCACGCGTCCTGGTCGCGGCGGGCGGACTCCTCGGTGTGGCTGCCGTCGAGGAACAGCAGGGCCAGCGGGGTCGACCACAGCGCGGCGAGGGTCTCCGAGCGGGCGACGACGGCGACCACGACGTCCTCGGCGCCGGCGTCGGCGATCGTCCGCCGGAACCGCGGCAGGGTGTCGACGCGCCCGACGGCCGGGTCGACCAGCGACGGGTCGTGGTACTCCCAGCCCGGCTGGTGCTCCTCCGAGCCGCGGTGGTGGTCGACGGTGACCACCTGGCGGCCGGTCTCCCGGGCGGCGGCGGCCAGGTAGAGCGCCGACTTCCCCATCCAGCTGCCGATCTCCAGCAGCGGGCCGGGGACGGCGACGGCGCGGGCGGCCTCGTACAGCGCCGTCCCCTCGTCGTCGGGCATGAACCCGGGCGCGGCGCGGGCGGCGGTCAGGAGCTCCGGCACCGCGCTCACCGGGCGAACCGGGCGCGCAGGGCGGTGATCCGCCGCTCGGTCGCCGCGCCCGCCTCGGTGCCGGCCGCCTTGGCGAAGAACGCGCCGGCCGCCGTCGTCACCGGGACGGCGAGCACGAGCGCGATCGAGCCGACCAGCGTGCGGATCACCTCCTCGGCCAGCGCGGAGCTGGTCAGGACGACGTCCCACGGCTGGGCGTAGAGCTCGAAGAGCATGAGCAGCGGCAGCGAGGCGCCGGCGTAGGCGAACACGATCGTGTAGACGGTGGAGGCGATGTGGTCGCGGCCGACCGCCATGCCCCGGCGGTAGAGCTGCCGCCAGCTCATCTCCGGGTCCACCTCGTGCAGCTGCCAGAGCGCCGAGGCCTGGGTGATCGTGACGTCGTTGAGCACGCCGAGCCCGGCGACGACCACGCCGGCGAGGACCAGCCCCGAGAAGTCCAGCGTGGGGTCGTACTGCAGCAGCGTGGTGGTCTCCTCGCTGGTCAGCCCGGTCAGCTTCGCCGTCTCCACCGCGACCGAGCCCAGCACCGCCACCAGGGCGAGGCCGAAGAGGGTGCCGACCAGCGCGGTCGTCGTCCGGGCGGAGAAGCCGTGCGCGAGGTACAGGACGACGAACATGATCGCCGCCGAGCCGACCAGGCTGGTCAGCGTCGGGGACTGGTCGGACAGCAGGCCCGGGAGGACGAACTCCAGCAGCACGAAGAAGGCGAACGCCAGCCCGACCAGCGCGGCCAGCCCGCGCAGCCGGGCCACGGCCACGACCACGACGGCGAAGGCCAGCGTGAGGACGACGATGGGCACGTCGCGGTCGTAGTCGAAGAACGCGTACTGCGCACCGCCCTCGGCCGCGGCGTCCCGGGTCAGGACGATGCCGTCGCCCTCCTCGATCCCCGCGGCGTACACCTCGGCGGGGACGTCGACCTGCACGAACTCCCCGGCCCCGTCGCCGTCGAGCACCTCGACGACGAGGGTGGCGCAGGTCAGCTGCTGGGCCGGCTGGTTCCCCCCGCCGGGCAGCGAGCAGTCGACCGGCTCGACGGAGGAGACGCGGGCCTGCGGATAGGTGGTCCCAGGCGGCAGGTACAGCTCGGCCGCCTGCTGGGCGCGGGTCGGCTCGCCGGAGGGCCACAGCGCGACCAGGCCGATGACGGTGGCCAGTCCGACCGGCACGAGGAGCAGCAGCATCAGCCACACGGCCCGCCGCCGGCGGGTCAGGACCTCCGGGGTGGGCGGTGGCGCGTCCGGGTCGGGACCGTGGCTGTGGGCCCCGTGGTCATGGGCATGGCTGGGCGGCACCCGGCCAGGCTAGGAGTCGCCGCCGGAGGCCCGCCCACGGCACCCGGGCGTCAGGTGGCCGAGCCGCCCTCCGCGACGGCGCCCTCGGCGGTGCCGTCGTCCTCCACGGGGAAGCGCAGCCACAGCCCGGACAGCTGCAGCGGACGGGCCACCGCCGTCGGCGGCGCCACGAGCACCAGGTCCACCCCGCGTGGCCGGCCGAGCTTCTGCAGCTGCACGAGCACCGCCATGCCGGCGGAGTTGAGGTAGGTGACCCCGCGGGTGTCCAGGCGCACGCGGCGCAGCGCCGCCTCGGCCAGCAGCAGGTCGGTCATGGTGCGGACCAGCGGTCGCCGCGCGCCCTCGGTCAGCTCGCCGGTCACGGTGACCGTGGCGACGTCGCCGTCCAGGGCGGTGCTCACCTCCGCACCCGCCTCGTCGCCTCCGCGCTCCTGTTCCCCCTGCGCTCGGGGGTCGGTCGTGTCGTCCACACCGGGGCACTGCCCCGCAGGGCAGGTGTTCACGCGCGGCTCCGGTCGCTGCTGTGCGGTCGGGACGATTTCCCGCGCCACAGGTTTACATGGATGCACGCTAGAGGTAATCTCTAGTCGCCACTTGAGGTTCACCTCAGGCAGCGAACCCGCCAGTACGACACAGGAGGTTGCACAGCCATGGCGATGCTGACCGCCTACGACCCGTTCGCCGCCACCAACGCCGCCTTCCGCGCGCTGGACCAGCTGACCGGCCGGACGGGCTCGACCGCCCGCCCGCTGTCGGGCATGCCGATGGACGCCTACCGGGTCGGCGACAACTTCGTCGCCCACTTCGACCTGCCCGGCGTCGACCCCGGCTCGATCGACCTGTCGGTCGAGGGCACCACCCTCACGGTGACCGCCGAGCGGTCGGTGCCGCAGCTGGAGAACGCCGAGTGGGCGGTGGCCGAGCGGCCCTACGGCAGCTACACCCGCCAGCTGGTGCTGGGCCGGAGTCTGGACACCGACCGGCTCGAGGCCAGCTACCACGACGGCGTCCTGACCCTCAGCATCCCGGTCGCCGAGAAGGCACGGGCCCGCAAGATCACGGTGACCCGGGCCGACACGCCGACCTCCGTCGAGGGGCGCACCATCGAGCACGAGGCGTCCGAGCAGAAGGCCGTCGAGAGCTGACCGTCGGCTCGCGCCGGCAGGGGCCGGGTCCGCACGGACCCGGCCCCTGCGCACATCCCGGACCAGGAGGACCTGCCATGGCCGATGCCGGGCGAGCCGGCGGGACGCCGGGGGACGACGCGCTGCGGCGCCTCGACGACCCGGACTTCCCCGCGCTGACCATGAGCCAGGCCGCCGCGCTGCTCGGTGTGCAGGCGGCCTTCCTGCGCAGCCTCGACGCCTCCGGGGTGGTCCAGCCGCACCGCTCCCCCGGCGGGCACCGGCGCTACTCCCGGCACCAGCTCGGCCTGGCCGCCCGCCTGCGCGGCCTGCTCGACGAGGGCCACACCCTCGCCTCCGCCGAGGTCATCCTCGGCCTGCAGGACGAGCTGGCCGACGCCCGGGCCGACAGCGAGCGGCTGCAGCAGACCGTCGACCGGTTGCGCGCCCGCGACGGCGACCGTGCCGACCCGGAGGCGTGAGCGGCGCCACCCGCACAGGGAACCCTAGGGGGGTATAGTTCCTCGGCGAGAGCTCCCGAGCCGCCTGGAGGAACAGCGTGGACAGCGCGCCGCACGGCTACATCCACCGCAAGGACGACTACCTCAAGCGGCTGCGCCGCATCGAGGGCCAGGCCCGCGGGCTGCAGCGCATGGTCGAGGACGAGAAGTACTGCATCGACATCCTCACGCAGGTCTCGGCCATGACGAAGGCGCTGCAGTCGGTCGCTCTCGGCCTGCTCGAGGAGCACATGTCGCACTGCGTCGTCCAGGCCGCCCAGGCCGGCGGCCGCGAGGCCGACGAGAAGGTCCGCGAGGCCTCCGAGGCGATCGCCCGCCTCGTCCGCTCCTGAACCCACCCCCCCTGCGAGGACACCCCCATGAGCACCGCCACCTACACCGTCGTCGGCATGACCTGCAGCCACTGCGTCACCGCCGTCACCGAGGAGGTCTCCGCCGTCCCGGGCGTCACCACGGTCGACGTCGACCTGGCCAGCGGCGGCCTGACCGTCACCAGCACCGAGCCGGTCGACGAGGGCGCGGTCCGCGCCGCCGTCGAGGAGGCCGGCTACGAGATCGCCGGCTGACGAGCCCGTGGACACGCCCGCCAAGCTGGCCGCCGTCGCCGTCGGCCTCGGTGCCGTCTTCGCCGCGGCCGTCGGCGTCGGCGCCGCGGTGGGCCCGATCGGCGCCCCGGTGCCGCACACCGCGACGCCGGCGACCCCCGACACCCCCGCGGCCGACGAAGCCGCCGGCGGGCTCGCCGTGGCCGGCTCCGGGTACACCCTCGACGTGCTGGACGCCCAGCCGCCCGCGGGGACGACGACCCTCGCCTTCCGCGTCCTCGGACCGGACGGCGCCCCGGTGCTCGACTACACCGAGGAGCACGAGGAGGACCTGCACCTGGTCGCCGTCCGACGCGACCTCAGCGGGTACCAGCACGTGCACCCCGAGCGCGACGCCGACGGGACGTGGCGGGCGCCGCTGACCCTGACCCCCGGCAGCTGGCGGGTGTTCGCCGACACCACCCCGGCGGCGCTGGGCGAGGACCTGGTCCTCGGCGCCGACGTCGAGGTGGCCGGCGACTACGCCCCGACCGCACTGCCCGAGCCGGCCGCGGTCACCGACGTCGACGGCTACACCGTCGTCCTGACCGGGGAGCCGCGGGCCGGCCAGGAGTCCGAGCTGACCCTGAGCGTCAGCCGGGACGGCCGGCCGGTCACCGACCTGCAGCCCTACCTGGGCGCCTACGGCCACCTGGTGGCGCTGCGCGACGGCGACCTGGCCTACCTGCACGTGCACCCGGTCGAGCCCGACGACGGCACCACCCCGGCTCCCGGCCCGCACGTCGAGTTCGCCACGACGGCGCCGTCCGCGGGCACCTACCGGCTGTTCCTCGACTTCCGGCACGGCGACGCCGTGCACACCGCCGCCTTCACCGTCCGGGTCGGCCCCGGCGGCGCGGCCCCCGCCGAGCCCGGCCCCCACGGGCACGGCGACTGAGGAGATCCCTGATGAGCACCACGCACGCCCCGGCCGGCGAGATCGAGCTCGCGATCGGCGGCATGACCTGCGCCTCGTGCGCCGCCCGCATCGAGAAGAAGCTGAACAAGCTCGACGGCGTGACCGCGACGGTCAACTACGCCACCGAGAAGGCGCGGGTCACCTACGGCGGGGACGTCACGCCCGAGGACCTCGTCGCCACCGTGGAGAAGACCGGCTACACCGCGACGCTCCCTCAGCCCCCGGCCGCTCCGGTGCAGGTCGCCGAGGAGGACGGGGTCGGCCCGCTCCGCCGACGTCTCGCGGTCTCCACGCTGCTCACCGTGCCGGTGGTGGCCATGGCGATGGTCCCGGCGCTGCAGTTCGAGTACTGGCAGTGGCTCTCGCTCACCCTGGCCGCCCCCGTGGTGGTCTGGGGCGGGCTGCCGTTCCACCGCGCCGCCTGGACCAACCTGCGCCACGGCGCCGCGACCATGGACACCCTCGTCTCGCTGGGCACCGGCGCGGCGTTCCTCTGGTCGCTCTACGCGCTGTTCCTGGGCAGCGCCGGCGAGCCCGGGATGACCCACCCGTTCGAGCTGACCGTGGCCCGCGGCGACGGCGGCGCGAACATCTACCTGGAGGCCGCCGCCGGGGTGACCACCTTCCTGCTCGCCGGGCGCTACGCCGAGGCGCGGTCCAAGCGGCGGGCCGGGGCCGCGCTGCGGGCGCTGCTCGAGCTGGGCGCCAAGGAGGTCTCGGTGCTGCGCGGGGGCGTCGAGCGCCGGGTGCCGGTGGACCAGCTGGCCGTGGGCGACCTGTTCGTCGTCCGGCCCGGGGAGAAGATCGCCACGGACGGCGAGGTGACCGAGGGCGCCTCCGCGGTCGACGCCTCGATGCTCACCGGCGAGTCCGTGCCGGTGGAGGTGGGTCCCGGCGACGCCGTCGTGGGCGCCACCGTCAACGCCGGCGGCCGGCTGGTGGTGCGGGCCACCCGCATCGGCGCGGCGACCCAGCTGGCGCAGATGGCCCGGCTGGTGGAGGAGGCACAGAACGGCAAGGCCGAGGTGCAGCGCCTGGCCGACCGGGTGTCGGGCGTGTTCGTGCCGATCGTGCTGGCCCTGGCGGTGGCGACCCTCGGGTTCTGGATCGGCGCCGGCGCCGGACTCGCCGCCGCGTTCACCGCGGCCGTCGCGGTGCTGATCATCGCCTGCCCCTGCGCACTGGGGCTGGCCACGCCCACCGCACTGATGGTGGGCACCGGCCGCGGAGCGCAGCTGGGCATCCTCATCAAGGGCCCCGAGGTGCTCGAGTCCACCCGCGCCGTCGACACCGTCGTCCTGGACAAGACCGGCACCGTCACCACCGGACGGATGACCCTGCGCGACGTCGTCCCCGCCGACGGGGCGGACGCCGGGCGGGTGCTGATCCTCGCCGGGGCGCTCGAGGCCGCGTCCGAGCACCCGATCGCCCGGGCCGTCGCCGCGGCGGCCGCCGAGCGCACCGGCCCGCTGCTGCCGGTCGAGGGGTTCGCCAACGTCGAGGGGCTGGGCGTGCGCGGCGTGGTCGACGGTGCCGCGGTGCTGGTGGGGCGTCCCCGCCTGTTGGCGGACCGCTCCGTGCCCGTGCCGGCGGACCTCGCCGCGGCGCAGGCGGCGGCCGAGGCCGGCGGCGCGACGGCGGTCCTCGTCGCGGCGGACGGCGTGGCCTGCGGGCTGCTCGTCGTCGCCGACGCGGTCAAGGACACTTCCGCGGAGGCGATCGCACAGCTGCGCGACCTGGGGCTGCGGCCGATCCTGCTGACCGGCGACAACGAGGCGGTGGCCCGCTCGGTCGCCGCGGAGGTCGGGATCGACGAGGTCGTCGCCGAGGTGCTGCCGCAGGACAAGGTGGCCGTCGTCCGCCGCCTGCAGGCCGAGGGCCGGGTCGTGGCCATGGTCGGTGACGGGGTGAACGACGCCGCGGCCCTCGCCGCGGCCGACCTCGGCCTGGCCATGGGCACCGGCACCGACGTGGCGATCCAGGCCTCCGACCTCACCCTGGTGCGCGGCGACCTGCGCGCCGCCGCCGACGCCATCCGGCTCTCCCGCCGCACGCTGGCCACGATCCGGGGCAACTTGTTCTGGGCGTTCGCCTACAACGTCGCGGCGCTGCCGCTGGCCGCGGCCGGGCTGCTCAACCCGATGATCGCCGGCGCCGCGATGGCGCTGAGCTCGGTGTTCGTGGTGACCAACAGCCTGCGGCTGCGCCGGTTCGCCCCGCTGCCGGGCAACGCGGCCGCGACCACCGCCGTCCCGGCCGGACGCCGGGCAGCGGTCCGGGCCGCCTGAGACCCGGCCAGCGGTCCGGGCCGCCTGAGACCCTCCGCCGGCAGGCTCGTGCTCTGCCTGCGCCGGGTACGCAGAGCACGACCAGGCGGCGAGGAGGGAGCACCACCATGACCGGAGAGCACCGACGCCGTCGGCTCACCCGCCTGCTCGCCGGGGTCGGCGTGGCCTGGGGCACCGCCCTCCTCGCGGTGCCGGATGGGGTGACCGACGCACTGTGCCCGGAGCTGCCGAGGGACCGGCGCTGGGTGGTGCGGGTCCTCGGGGCGCGCATGGTCGTCGAGCACGCGACCCTGCTCGTCGCGCCGGTGCGACCCGTCCCGCCGATCGCGGCCGCGGTCGAGAGCCTGCACGCGGTCAGCATGCTGACGCTGCTGGGCCGCCCCCGCTACCGGCGGGCCGCGCTCGTCAGCGGGGGCATCGCGGCGGTGTCCGCGGTGGCGCTGGCCACCGTGCCGGGGAGCCCGCGCTAGACGACCGCGGGCAGCAGGAGCAGCGCGGTCGGGACCAGGAGCAGCAGGCCCGCCGACAGCAGCGCGGCCGCCCGTGCCCAGGCCGGCAGCGGGGACGGCGGCTCGAGCAGCCGCACCACGCGCTGCCGGACCCCTCCCCCGGCCACCGCGAGGGCTCCACTGGGCACGGCCGCGCCGCCCGCCCCCCCGGCCACCGCGACGATCGCCCGGGCCAGGGTGCGGCGCGGCGCAGCACCCGACAGCGACCCCAGCGCGACGTCGTCGGCGCGCATCTCGACCAGCGTCCGGACCGCGGCAGCCGCCCGCGCGGCCGCCGGCAGCACGGGCAGTGCCGCCTCCCAGGCGAGGAACGGCAGCAGGTAGAGGTGGTGGTGCTCGCGCAGGTGCGCCCGCTCGTGGGCGACGACGGCGGCGAGCTGGTCGTCGTCGAGCTCGGCGACCATGCCGGAGGAGAGCACCAGCAGCGGCCGGGCACCCGGGATGCAGAAGGCCACCGGCGCGGGGTGCTCGAGCAGCCGGGCGTCGGGCAGCTCGTGCGGCCGGACCACCAGCTCCAGCAGCTCGCGGTGCCGGCGGCGGGCACGGGTGGTCCGCACCCAGGAGAGCAGCAGCACCCCGACCAGCTCCGAGGCGAGCACGCCGGCCAGCGTCAGGGTGACCCAGTGGTCGCCGCGCACCGGCTCGGCGGCGGGGTGCGCGGTGAGCACCGACCAGGCCGCCTCGGGCAGCGAGTGGCCCCACGGCGCGAGTCCGTGCACGAGCAGCGCGCCGATGATCGACAGGCCACCGGCCAGCCCGATCGCCTGCCAGCACACCAGCGCCACGAGCGGGTCCCGCCGGGGCCACCGGGCACGGGCCAGCAGCGCCGGCACCGGCCACGCCAGCAGGGCGGCCAGGACGGCGAGGGCGGCCGCGGTGGCGGGCAGCATCGGTCGGGGGCGGAGGGCGGCTCGATCAGCTCCGTCCGGTCAGCGGTCGTCGTCCGGACCAGCGGCGGCCAGCAGCTCGCGCAGCAGCCGGGCCTCGTCGGGGTCGACGCCGCCGACGAAGCGGGCCAGCACCGCCTGCCGGTCCCCGGCCGAGCCGAGCACCTCGTGCATCAGCTCGGCGGCGTGCTCCTCGCGGGTGGCCCGCGCGCGGAAGCGGCGGGGCCGGGCGTCGTCGTGCTCGACGAACCCCTTCTGCTCCAGGCGGGTCAGCACCGTGTGCACGGTGGTCAGCGCCAGCCCGCGGTCGGCCAGTCCGTCGCGCAGCTCGGTCGCCGAGACCGGACCGTCGGCCGACCACAGCCGGTCCATGACGGTGCGCTCCAGCTCACCCAACGACGCCACGGGTCCTCCTGTCCTGCGGATCACACACCTGCTTTCTACGTGTCGTAGAAAAGTGTCTTCTACTCGGCGTAGAAAGAACTCGACCGATCGTACGTCGTCCGGGGAGGAGCGGCCGTGGACGTCCTGGACGTGGCGCGCTGGCAGTTCGGGATCACGACCGTCTACCACTTCCTGATGGTCCCGCTGACCATCGGGCTGGGGATCCTGGTGGCAGTGATGCACACCCTCTGGGTGCGCACCGGCAAGCCCGAGTGGCTGCGGATGACCCGCTTCTGGGGCCGCATCTACCTGATCAACTTCGTGCTGGGCGTGGCCACCGGGCTGGTGCAGGAGTTCCAGTTCGGCCTGGCCTGGAGCGAGTACAGCCGCTTCGTCGGCGACGTCTTCGGGTCGCTGCTGGCGCTCGAGGCGCTGCTCGCGTTCTTCCTCGAGTCGACGTTCCTCGGCCTGTGGATCTTCGGCTGGGGGCGCATCCCGAAGAAGCTGCACCTGGCCGCGCTGTGGGCCGCGGTGATCGGTTCGGTCGTCAGCGCGTACTTCATCATCGCGGCCAACTCCTGGATGCAGCACCCGGTCGGCGTCGTGACCGACGACGCGACGGGCCGCCCGGTCCAGGTCGACTTCCTCGCCGTCCTCACCAACAACACCGCGCTGGCCGCCTTCAGCCACGCGATCGTCGCCGCGCTCATGGTCGCCGGCGCGCTGCTGGTCGGCATCGGCCTGTGGCACCTGCGCAAGCGCACCCTGGCGCAGCAGTCGACGGACGACGTCGACCACGCCGTGTGGCGCCGCTCGGTGCGGCTCGGCGGCTGGGTGTCACTCGCCGCGTTCGTGCTGGTCGCCCTCACCGGCGACTGGCAGGGCAAGCTCATGTACGAGCAGCAGCCGCTGAAGATGAGCTCGGCCGAGGCGCTGTGCGAGACCGAGGCGCCGGCGTCCTTCTCGATCCTCGCCTGGGGCAAGCTCGGCTCCAACGAGTGCGACGACGTCCACTCGATCACCGTGCCCGGGCTGCTGTCCTTCCTCGCGCACAGCGACTTCTCCACCGCCGTCCCGGGCGTCAACGAGCTGCAGGAGCGCTACGCCGAGGTCTACGGCGCCACCTACCCCGACGACCCGTCGCGGTTCGGCGACCTGGCCGGCGCGGAGGTGGACTACACCCCGCTGCTGGCGGTCACCTACTGGAGCTTCCGGCTCATG
Organism: Geodermatophilus sp. SYSU D00708; assembly: GCF_054050115.1. Classification (NCBI taxonomy): domain Bacteria; kingdom Bacillati; phylum Actinomycetota; class Actinomycetes; order Geodermatophilales; family Geodermatophilaceae; genus Geodermatophilus; species Geodermatophilus sp. SYSU D00708. The sequence goes on from NZ_JBJGYS010000016.1 coordinate 113,730, forward strand.
GTGGGCATGGGCGCGGTCTCGGCCGGGGTCGCCGCCTACGCGCTGTGGGCGACACGGCGGGGCCGGGTCCCGACGTCGCGGATCGGCGTGTACGGCTCACTGCTCGCGGTGGGGGCGCCGTTCGTGGCCAACGCGACCGGCTGGATCTTCACCGAGATGGGCCGCCAGCCCTTCGTCGTCTACCCCAACCCCGACGTCCCGGTGGACGAGCAGGTGTGGTTCTTCACCGCGCAGGCGGTCTCCCCCGGCATCACCGCCGCCGAGGTCTGGACGTCGCTGTCGGTGCTCACCCTCGTCTACGGCGCGCTGGCCGTCGTCGAGCTGTGGCTGATCGGCCGCTTCGTCCGTCGCGGGGTCACCACCGGCGACGCCGCCCCGACCCCCGGGCACACCCCCGAGGGGACGCCGGACGACGACCTGCCGGGCGGCCGCGACGGCACCCGCCCCGACACCGACGACGTCCTGTCCTTCGCGTACTGAGGAGCCTGACCCATGGACCTGCAGACCCTCTGGTTCGCCGCGGTCGCCGTGCTCTGGACCGGCTTCCTGCTGCTCGAGGGCTTCGACTTCGGCGTGGCCGCGCTGCTGCCGGTGCTCGGCCGCCGCCCCGCCGACCGGCACCTGATGCTGCGCACGATCGGCCCGCTCTGGGACGGCAACGAGGTCTGGCTGATCACCGCCGCCGGCGCGGTGTTCGCCGCCTTCCCCGGCTGGTACGCGACCTGGCTGCCGGCGCTGTACCTGCCGTTCGTGCTGGTGCTGTTCGGCCTGATCATCCGGGCCGTGGCCTTCGAGTGGCGGCACTCCCACTCCACCGCGGCGTGGGACGCGACGTGGACCCACGTCATCACCGCCGGCTCGCTGATCGCCGCCCTGGGCATCGGCGCCGCCCTGGGTGCGACCACGCTGGGCCTGCCGATCGACGCCGACGGCAACCGGGTGGGCGGCGCCTTCGCCGGCCTGGGCTGGTCGGCCCTGCTCGGCGCGGTCGCCGTCCTGGCCTTCTCCCTGGTGCACGGCGCGGTGTTCCTGGCGCTGAAGACCGACGGTCCGGTGCGCGCCGCCGCCCGCCGGTTCGCCACCCGGTGGACGCCGGTGGCCGCGCTGCCGCTGCTGGCCTGGGCGGGGCTGGTGCACCTGCGGTACGGGACCCCGGCCACCGCGGTGCTGTGGCTGGTCGCCGCACTGGCGGTCGTCGTCGCCTGGGCGCGGATCCGGGTCGGCCGCGAGGGGCAGGCGTTCGCCGCGTGGGGCACCGTGCTGGCCGCCGCCGCCGCGACGCTGTTCGGGGCGGCCTATCCGGTGGTGGTCCCGTCGACCGTCGACGCGGCCTTCGACGTGACCGTCGCCGACGCCTCGGTCAGCGACTACACGCTCACCGTGATGACCTGGGCCGCCGGCATCGGCCTGCCCGTGGTGCTCGCCTACCAGGCCTGGACCTACTGGGTGTTCCGCAAGCGGCTGACCGCCGAGCCGGTGCACGCCGACGTTCCCGCGCACGCGTGAGGGCAGAAATGGCCATTTCTGCCCGCCGGGAGCGGGGGCCGCTGGCGCCGCTGGCCGGGGTCCCGGGGCTGCCCGGGGCGCTGGCGCGGCAGGCGGTCGCAGCGCTGGTCCAGGTCGCCGGCCTGGTCCTGCTCGCCGCCGGGCTGGCGCACGCGGTGGCCCGCGCCGCCGGGCTGGCCGACGGGCCGCTGACCGGCCCGCTGGTCGCCGCTTCCGCGGGCGCCGCGCTCCGGGCGGTCGCCGGGTCCCTCGGCGACCTGCTGGCCGACCGCGACGCCCGCCGCGCCGAGGACCGGCTGCGTGCCCGGCTGCTGGCGCGGCTGGCCGGCTCCCCGGCCGCGGTCGCCGCGGCCGGCGGTCCCGGTCCCGCGGCGGTGCTGGCCACCACGCGGCTGGCCGACCTCGGCCCGGGGCTCACCACGTACCTGCCGGCCCTCGCCCGCACCCTCGTCGTCCCGCCGGTGCTGCTGGCCGTCCTCGCCGGGACCGACCTGCTCTCGGCCGCGCTCGTCGCGGTCACCCTGCCGCTGGTGCCGGTGTTCATGGCGCTGGTCGGCCTGACCACCCGCGACGGCACCACCGCCGCCGCCCGCGCGCTGGACCGGATCGCCGCGCACGTGGCCGAGCTCGTGCGCGGACTGCCGGTGCTGGTGGGCCTGGGCCGGGCCGCCGAGCAGGCCGCCGCCCTGGCCGAGCTGGGCGAGGCCTCACGCCGCCGCACCCTGGCCACGCTGCGGCTGGCCTTCCTCTCCTCGCTGGTGCTCGAGCTGCTGGCCACGCTGTCGGTCGCCCTGGTCGCGGTCACCGTGGGCCTGCGGCTCGTTCACGGCGAGGTCGCGCTGGCCGCCGGCCTGACCGCGCTGCTGCTGGCGCCCGAGGCCTTCGCCCCGCTGCGCGCCCTGGGGGCCGCGCACCACGCCAACGAGGACGCCGCCCTGGCCGCCGCCGAGGCGCGGGCCGTGCTCGCCGCGCCGGCCGCCGCCCCGCCCGCGACGACGCCGGACGGCGACGATCCGCGGGGCGCCGACGTCGCGGTCACCGGGCTGACCGTCCGCTTCCCCGGCCGCGCCGTGCCCGCCCTCCCGCCGGTGGACCTCGCCGTCCGCCCCGGCGAGCTGGTCGCCGTCCGCGGGGCCAGCGGGTCGGGCAAGTCCACGCTGCTCGCCGTCCTGGCCGGGCTGACCGACCCGGCGGCGGTCGTCGAGGGCACCGTGACCGGGATGCCGCACGCCGGGGTCGCCTCCGTTCCCCAGCACCCCCGGACCACCGGGGAGACCGTCGCCGACGAGCTGCGCCGGCACGCGGCCTCCGACCCGGGCGTGGACGAGGTGGTCGGCGACGCGTTCGTCGTCGAGGCGCTGGAGCGGGTGGGCGCGAGCGCCCTGGCCGGACGGCGGTGCACCACCCTCTCCCCCGGCGAACTGCAGCGGGTGGCGCTGGCCCGCGCGCTGGTGCGGGTCCGGCGCGGCGCGCGGCTGCTGCTCCTCGACGAGCCCACCGCGCACCTGGACGACGCGGCGGCCGCGACGGTGGCCGCGGTGCTCGCCGGCCTGCGCGGCACGGTCACCGTCCTGCTGGTCACCCACGACCCCGCGCTGGCCGCCCTCGCCGACCGGACGATCGACCTGCCGGGGCCCGCTCCCTGCTCCTCCGCGACACGTGCACACACCGCCGCACCGGTGCCGGCCGGGGCGACCGCACGTGCACACCCCGCCGTGCCGACCGCGGCCGTACCGACCGTGGCCGCGCCGGCCCCGGAGGTGGACGGGCCCCGCCTGCCGCGGCGGGCGCTGCTGCGGGCCGTGGCCGCGGGCACCGCGTCGGCGGGTGCCGGCGTGGCGCTCACCGCGGTCTCCGGCTGGCTGATCGTGCGGGCCGCGGAGATGCCGCCGGTGCTGACCCTGCTGGTCGCCATCGTCGGGGTGCGCGCCTTCGGCCTCGGCCGCGCCGGCCTGCGCTGGGTGGAGCGGATGACCGCCCACGACGCCGCGCTGCGCACGGCCGCGGACCTGCGGGTGCGGGTGTGGCGGGCCCTCGCCGCGCAGGGGATCGCCGCCGACCGGACGCCCGGCTCGGCGCTGGCCCGGGTGGTCGGCGACGTCGCGCTGGTGCAGGACCTGTCGGTGCGCGTCGTCCCGCCGGCGCTGGTCGCCGGGACGGTGACCGCCGGCACCGTCGGCGCCCTGGCCCTGGTCTCCCCCGCCGCGGCGGGCGCGGCCGGCCTGGTGCTGCTGGCCACCGTCGCCCTCGTCGTCGTCGCGCACCGGCGGGTGGACGCCGGCGCCGACCGGGCGGAGGGGGCGCTGCGCGTGGCCGCCCTGCGGGACACCACCACCGTGCTGGAGGGGGCGCCGGACCTGCGCGCGCACGGTCTCGCGGACCGGACCGCCGCCGACCTCGCTGCCCTGGCCGGCCGCCGGTCCTCCGCCGCCGGCACCGGCGCCCGCGCGGGCGCGCTCGGCGAGGGCGTGGTGGTGCTCGGCACCGGGCTGGCCGCGGTCACCGCCGCGGCCGTGGCCACCGCCGCCGGAGGAACCGGCCCGGTCCTCGCGGCCGTCGCCCTCGCGCCCCTGGCGCTGGCCGAGCCGCTCAGCGGCCTGGTCGGCGCGCTGCGGCGGCGCGGCGCCCTCGCCGACGCCCGCAGCCGCCTCGAGGCCGTGCTCACCGCGCCGGTGCCGGCCGACCCGGGCGACCCGCTGCCGGCGCCGGCGCCGGTCCGGCGCGTGGCCACCACGGACCTGACCGCGGGCTGGCCGGGCGGGCCCGACGTGCTGCGCGGCCTCACCACCGCGGCGGACGCCGACGGCGGCTGGCTGGTGGTGCGCGGGCCCTCCGGAGCGGGCAAGTCGACCTTCCTCGCCGTGCTCCTGGCGGCGCTGCGCCCGCGCGACGGCCGCTACGCGGTGCAGGACGTGCCGGCCGGCCGGCTCGCCGGGGACGACCTCCGGTCGCGGATGGCGGAGCTGCCGCAGGAGTCGCACGTGTTCGCATCGAGCATCCGGGCCAACCTGGCGGTGGCCGCGCCGCGCGGCGCCCTGACCGGTCCCGACGGCGAGGCGCGCATGCGGGCGGCGCTGACCGCGACCGGGCTGGGCGGGCTGCTGGCCGGCCTGCCCGACGGCCTGGACACCCCCGTCGGCGCCGGCGGGACGGCGCTGTCGGGCGGTGAGCGCCGCCGGCTGGCCGCCGCGCGGGCGCTGCTCGCCGACCGCGACGTCGTGCTGCTCGACGAGCCGACCGCCCACCTGGACCCGCCGACCGCCGCTGCCCTCGTCGGCGACCTGCGGCGCGCGCTCGCCGGCCGGGTGGTCGTCTGCGTGACCCACGACGACGCCGTCGAGCGCCCCGGCGACACCGTCGTCCGGCTCGGGACGCCGGTGGCCGCGCTGGCGGGCTGAGCGGGAACTGTCGGACCCGACCGGCAGGCTGCGCCGCATGGACGCGCCCTTCACCGGTTCGGTCTTCCTCGGCATGAGCGTCGACGGGTTCATCGCCCGCCGCGACGGCGACCTCGCGTGGCTCACCGGCGCCGGGGAGGTCGGCGGCTCGCCGGACGACGGCGCCGGCGGCGACTTCGGGTTCTCCGCGTTCGTCGCCGGCATCGACGCGCTGGTGATGGGCCGGGGCACCTACGAGGTGATCGCCCCGATCGACGAGTGGCCCTACCAGGGCAAGCCGGTGCACGTGGTGAGCACGACGCTGGAGCCCGGGGCGGACGCGCGCATCACCGTGCACCGGTCCTTCGACGACGCCGTGGCCGCGCTGACCGCGGCCGGGTACCGCCGGGTCTACGTCGACGGCGGCCGGATGGTGCACACCTTCCTGACCGCCGGGCTGATCGCCGACCTCACCCTGTCGCGGGTGCCGGTTCTCATCGGCGAGGGGCTCACCCCGTTCGGCGCGCTGCCGGCCGACGTCCCGCTCGAGCACGAGCGCACCGAGGTGTTCCCCGGCGGCATGGTGCAGACGACCTACCGCATTCGCCGCTGACTAGGCCGCGGCCTGCTCGGGCCGGGCGCGCACGACCTCGAACCCGGGGAAGGGGGGCAACGCCGGGTCGAGGACGACCGGGACACCGGGCGGCCGGCCCAGGCGACCGCTGGCGGTCACGGCGGCGCGGTCGTCCGCGGCCATCTGGGCGAGCGTGCGCTCGTACAGCTCAGGGCGGATGTGGATCTCCCGCGGCGGCGCGGCGGCGGGGGTGACGGCGATGGCGACGATGTCTCCGGCGATGTCCGGCCGGGCCCAGTGGACGCTGCTCATGGCGACCCTCCTGTGCAGCCTCCCCGCGCTCGGGTCCGACGCCGGGAGGCTCTTGTCTGTGCCTTACCCGTCCGAGGGGACGGTCCCACCTCCCAGGGGCACCTCGACAGGGATCTCCGACCCCAATCGGGCGCCCTGCAGCAACGGCAGGTCGTCGCCGGACCAGAAGCTGCCCGGGTCGTAGGCGTTGCGCGGACGGCGGCCGTCCAGCAGCCCCATCGCGGTGTAGGTCGCGGCCACCAGCTCGGCGCAGTAGACGGTCTCGGCCGCCGTCCGCCGGCGCAGCCGCCCGCCCAGCCAGCTGCCGACCAGCCCGCGCGTCGTCGGGAACGGCTTGCCGTCGAGCCGGGCGACGGTGCGCAGGACGGCGTCCTCCATCTCACCGGTGACGCCGCCGTCGTCCGCCGGGCCGACCAGCTGCCGCAGCCAGGCCCGCTGGCCGTACCGGTGCCGCCAGGTGCGGACGGCGTCGGCCAGGTCGTGCAGCTGCACACCGCGCTGGTGCTCCCCGGTCCAGACGTCGGGCAGCGAGCGGCCGAGCTCGGCGTGCCACAGCAGCGGCGGCAGGTCCTCGAGCACGACGGCCATGCCGACGTGGTTGACCGGCGCGTTGGTCAGCGCCCGGATGGCCCGGTCGGCGACGGAGGCACCGCGGAAGACCCACACGTCGCCGGTGCGGGTCAGCTCGACGGCCTCGTCCAGGCTCAGCTCGGGCACGGCGCTACGTTACGGATCATGCGCCTCTGGAAGCTGCTCGGACTGGCCGGGCTCGCCGGCGTCGCGGCGACCGGGGCGGTGCTCGCCCGCAACGAGCGCCAGCGCCGCGCGCACACCCCCGAGGAGATCCGGGCCCGGCTGCGCGACCGGCACGCGGCGCTGGCCGACGTCCCCGAGCCCGTGCCGGCCGACGAGCTCGCCGGCGGACGCCGGCACGCGCTGGCCCGGGTGCTGCGCCGCCGACCTCTGGTTTGAGGTCCTGACCCGGCGCTCATGCACACGGGGTGCCGGACGACCACACGGAGCCGCTCGTGGGCTTCCACGACACGAGCGGCGACCTCACCCGTGATGACAGCGTGGGCGAACGACTGCTGGGCGCGCTGCTCGACCGGGCCCACCTGATCCCGCCGCGCCTGGTCGGCCCACTGGTGGCCCAGGAGCTGGGGAGGGCCGGAGCCACCGACGTCAGCATCCACCTGCAGGACTTCGACCAGCTCCAGCTCCAGCCGGTGCTCGGCCGCGGGCTGACCGGCAAGCCGGTCGCCATCGACGACAGCCCCGAGGGCTGGACCTTCACGACCGACACCCGGACCGAGCGTCCGCAGCCCGACGGCAGCGTGCGCCTCCACCTGCCCATGCTCGACGGCTCGGACCGGGTGGGGGTGCTGTCGTTCACCCTGCCGACGGTCGCCGAGCACGACCGGGAGCTCGCGCACCGCGCGGCCGGGCTGGTTGCCGACCTGCTCGTCACCAAGGACAGCTACACCGACACGTTCGCCCGCGTGCGCACCGCGCGGCCGATGACCCTCGCGGCACAGCTGCAGTGGCAGTCCCTCCCGCCGCTGTCGATGACCACACCGGACGTCGACCTCGCGGGGATCCTCGAACCGGCCTACGAGGTGGGCGGCGACTGCTTCGACTACGCCTTCGACGAGCACGTCCTGCACCTCGGGGTCTTCGACGCGATGGGGCACGGCCTGGACGCGGCGACCATGGCGACCGTGGTCCTCGCCGCGTACCGGCACGGCCGCCGCCGGGACGTCCCGCTCGCCGAGCTCTACAGCGAGATGGACGCGGTCCTCGCCCGCTCCTTCCCGGGCCGGTTCGCGACCGGTCAGCTCGGCCAGCTGGACACCGAGACCGGCGAGCTCCGCTGGGTCAACGCCGGGCACCCGGGTGCGCTCTGGGTCCGCGACAGCCGGGTGATCGGCGAGCTGACCGGCGCCCGGACGCGGCCGATCGGCTTCGGCGGCGCGGTGCCGTCGGTCGCCTCCGTGCACCTGGAGCCGGGCGACCGCGTCTTGTTCTTCACCGACGGTGTCGTGGAGGAGCGGCTGGACGGCGGCGAGCAGTTCGGCGAGGCTCGCCTGCGGGAGCTGATCGAGCAGAGCACCGCGGAGGACCTCGCCGCGGCGGAGACCGTACGCCGGCTGTCGCACGCGCTCATGTCGGCCCGGGCCGGCCGCACCAGCGACGACGCCTCCCTGCTGCTGATCGAGTGGAAGGCCCCGCCACGGGACGACGAGCTCGCCCCGGACATCCCGGAGGCCTCACCGCGAGGGGCGGAGAAGCGCTGACGGCTCACGGACGGCAACCGCCACACCGGGGGCCGTCCGGAGCCGTTCCGCACCGGCCGGGAGAGGTCGACACTGCACGCGCCCGCCGGTGTCGCCGGGCGTCGTGTCTGGGTCATCCGTCCGGCGACGCCGACGCGGTCTGTGCTCAGCCCGCCCCGGCGGCCAGCGCGGGTCCCTCGTCCTTGAGCGCCACCCCGGACGCGCCGAGCTCCCGGGCGGCGGCCAGCAGCGCGACCACCGTGTCGGCCGCCTGCGCGTAGGACAGCCCGTGCGGTGGCCGGACGTTGGACACGCAGTTGCGCTCGGAGTCCGCCCGCCCGGGCCGCGGGTCCCAGGTGAGGTAGGCGCCGAGGGAGTCCGCGGCCGACAGGCCGGGGCGCTCCCCGACGAGGACGACGACGGCGCGCACGTGCAGCGCGGCCCCGATGGCGTCCCCGAGGGCCACCCGGGCCTGGTGGGCCAGCACCACGGGCGCCACCTGCCAGCCGGAGAGCCGCTCGAGCAGCGCCGCCGTCAGGCCGGGGGCGTGCTCGTGGACCGCCCGCGGGGACAACCCGTCGGCGATCACGACGGCCAGGTCGGCGTCGGCGCGGGGCAGCTCTGTCCCCGCGGCGAGCTGCCGCCCGAGGTCGGGCCGCTGCAGGTAGGTGGCGCGGTCGCCGGCGGCCGAGTGCACCTCGACCACCTCGACGCCCGGCAGCCGGGCCTCCCGCAGCGCCGAGTCCAGCGCGGCGCGGACGGCGGCCGGGTCCAGCGGCTGGTGCACCGCGTCCCGGGCGGCGGCGTGCGCGGCGCGGAACTCGAGCTCGCGGGCCGTGGGCAGGGCGTCGCCGGCCCGGCCCAGCGCGACCCGGGCCCCGGGGGGGGCCCGCCCCCCCGCCCCGCGGGCGTTCGCCCGGGGGGAAATCGCCCTTTTTGTCCGCCTCGCGGCCCGCGGGGGCCCCCCGCCCGCC
>NZ_JBJGYS010000017.1:0-118968 GCF_054050115.1 Geodermatophilus sp. SYSU D00708
GGCCCGTGGACGTGCGTCCACGGGCCCTCTCTCGTCGTTCACGCGGACTCCCGGCCCCTGCGGGGACCTCACCGCGGGCGCGGCGCAGGGGAGTGCTCTACGAGCGGGCGGGATCCCTGCTCAGAGGCTGAGGATGATGGCGAACGCCGTGCGCGGCCGGCCACCGGCCTGGGCGAGGAACTGCCAGGTGTGCCGCCCGGCCGGGGCGGTGGCCGACAGCCAGCGCATGAACGCGTTGCGCGGGCGGACACCGGCGTTGCGCTCCAGCCGCTCACGCACGGCCGGCAGGTCGGTGCACCGCACACCGGCGGGGCGGTTCGCCCGGTGTCGGCCGGGACCCCGGCGGACAGCTGCGGGGGCCGACGAGGGAGCCGCGTGGGCGGATCGGGACATGGTCGGTTCTGCCTCTCTCGGCGGGGAAGTGCGCCGGGGACAGAGTTGCCGACGGGACGCGTGTGACTGGAGCGACGCGCCGGGCGGGACGGACAGGCGTTACCGGTCCGTGACCGTGCACCGCACGGTGGCTACTGTCCGTGCGTGCTGCGCATCGGGCTGACCGGCGGGATCGGATCGGGGAAGAGCACGGTGGCGGGGTTGCTGGCCGCGCGGGGCGCGCGGGTCGTCGACGCCGACCGCATCGCCCGCGAGGTCGTCGCGCCCGGCAGCGCGGGCCTGGCGGCGGTCGCGGACGCCTTCGGCCCGGACGTGCTCACCGCGGACGGCGCCCTGGACCGTCCCGCCCTGGCGGCGGTGGTCTTCGCCGACCCGCAGGCACGGGCGCGCCTCGACGGCATCGTCCACCCGCTGGTCCGCGCACGGGCCGCCGAGCTGGTCGCCGCGGCGCCGGCGGACGCCGTCGTGGTCCAGGACGTGCCCCTGCTGGTGGAGACCGGCCAGGCGGCGTCCTACGACCTCGTGTTGGTCGTGGAGGCCGCCCTGGAGACCCGGGTCCGGCGGCTCGTGCAGCGCGGGCTGCGGGAGGACGACGCCCGTGCGCGCATCGCCGCCCAGGCCACCGACGAGCAGCGCCGGGCCGTCGCCGACGTCGTCCTCGACAACAGCGGCACGCCGGAGGAGCTCGAGGCGCAGGTCGACCGCTTCTGGACCGAGCGGGTGGCACCCGTGCAGGGCTGACGGCTCTGGGACGCGGGCGCCGGGCGCGCGAGGCGACCCGGCGAGCCGGAGCCGCACCGGCCGAGCGTCCCGGGACAGGTGCCACGGACCGCGCCGAGACGCAGAGAGGCCCGGGTCCACCGGACCCGGGCCTCTCGATGTGTTGTGGGCGATACTGGGTTCGAACCAGTGACCTCTACCGTGTCAAGGTAGCGCTCTACCACTGAGCCAATCGCCCGTTTCCGCCTCACCAGGCTCGGCGAGACGCCGAGGTGGAGACGGGATTTGAACCCGTGTAGACGGCTTTGCAGGCCGTTGCCTCGCCTCTCGGCCACTCCACCGCACACACGGGCGCCGGTCTCGCGACCAGCGCCCGAGGTTCCGAGCGGACGACGGGATTCGAACCCGCGACCCTCACCTTGGCAAGGTGATGCTCTACCAACTGAGCCACGTCCGCGTTGCTGTCTTGCAGGGAGAACAATACAGGACCCGCAGACCGGGTTTCAGGGGGGTCCCCCCGAGGGGTCAGCGCCCGTTCGGATCGGCGCCGCCGTTGGACAGCAGGGTGGCCAGCTCGTCGTCCACGTCCAGCACGGACGCCTCCTCGCCGAGCGGCACGACGTTCTGGGTCAGGCGCAGGAACCCGGCGACCGTGCCGCGGGAGACCTCGAACAGCGCCTCGCCCGACGGGGCGCGCAGGTGGAGGAACAGGACGTCGCCGGCCGTGCGGGACGGCCACAGCCGCACGTCGCCCTCGCCGGCGGGGCGCTCGAGGCCGGCCTGGAGCAGCTCGCGCCCGACCAGCCAGGCGATGCCCTCGTCGTCGGAGGCCCCGGTGTCCCCGAAGGTGATCCGGACCGCGAAGGGGTCGCTGACGTCGTAGGACAGCACGGCTGGCACCTCGGTCCACGACTGCGGTCCGACGAGGTGCAGGGTCGTGGGGCAGGTGTACCCGGGCGTCGAGCGGCTGGTCATGTTCCGAACAACGACCTTTCCTGGCTGTGGTCACGCACCGGCCGCTCCGGGCGTGTCGCCCCCATGGGTGCCCGCTCCGGCCCCACCTGAACCGCGGGCTCTCCCGGGCACCGACGACGCGTGTGACGATGGGAGCCGTGAGCCGTCCTGCACGGCGCGCGGGGGACTCCGCCGACGCCGACCTCCTCCTGCGCGTTCGCGCCGGGGACCGCAGGGCCGTGGACGACCTCCACGACCGGTTCGGCCGGCCCGCCCTCGCGCTGACCCGCCGCATCCTGGGGGACGACGCGCTGGCCGAGGACGTCGTGCAGGAGGTGTTCCTCGGCGTGTGGCGCGACCCCGGCGCCTACGAGGCCGGGCGCGGGAGCTTCCCGGCGTGGCTCATGGCGCTGGTGCACCACAAGGCGGTGGACGCCGTCCGCCGGGAGGAGTCCCACCGCCGCCGGCGTAGCCGCGCGGAGGACGACCTGGCGCGGAGTGCGCCCACGTCGACCCGGGACGTCGAGGACGGCGTCCGGGCGCACGCGGTGGCCGAGCGCGTCCGGACCGCGCTGGGGACCCTGCCCCCGGCGCAGCGCGAGGCGCTGACCCTCGCCTACTACGGCGGGTACACCCAGAGGGAGGTCGCCGCCCTGACCGGCACCCCGCTCGGCACGGTCAAGACGAGGATGCTGGCCGGTGTGCGGCGGCTCCGGGAGGAGCTGGGCCACGCGTCGCTGGGCGGTGCCCTCGGTGAGGCCGCCCCGGTCGAGGGGCCGAGCCGGTGAACGACCCCCGGGGCGCCGCGCCGCGGCGTGAGGACCACGAGCTGTTCGACGAGCTGGCCGTGGGCTGGGCGCTGCACGCCCTGGAGCCGGAGGAGGAGACCCTCTTCGAGGCGCACCTGCCCGAGTGCTACCGCTGCCGGCACACCGTCGCCGAGACCAGCGAGGTGATGGGCGCCCTGGCCGACGAGCTGCCGCCTGCCGCGCCGTCCGCCGGGCTGCGGGAACGGCTGCGGACGGCGGTGGAGCACACCGAGCAGCTGCCGCCGCCCCCGTCCGAGGCGCCGCCCGCACCCGTCGCCGAGCCGCCCCGGCCCGCCCCGGCGCGGCCGGCCGGCGGCTTCCCCGACCCCGTCCTCGAGGCGCCCACCGCGCACAGCCGGCCCCCGACACCGTGGCGACGGGTCCTGCCCAACGCCCTGGTCGCCGCGGCGGTCGCGGCGATCCTCGCGCTGGGCACCTGGAACGTCGTCCTCAGCTCGGCGCGGGACGACGCGCAGGCCGCGGTCGCCGAGCAGGCGCAGGTGATCGACGCGCTCCTCACCCCGGGCCGCGCGGTCGTCGCGCCCCTGTCCGGGGACGACGGCACGCCGGTGGCCACCGTCGTCGCCCGCACCGGGCAGGTGCAGGTCGTCACCCACGGCCTGCCGGTCAACGACGCCCGCGGCCACACCTACGTCGTGTGGGGCCTCGGCGGGCAGGCGCCCGTGGCGCTGGGCACGTTCGACGTGCTCCGCCCGCAGATGGACCTCCGGGCCGTAGGCTCCGCGGCGACCGGTCTCGACGACCACCCGGAGTACGGCATCAGTCTCGAGCCCGGCCGTCAGGCTCCGTCGGCACCGACGGACGTCGTCGCGCGCGGGGAGGTGACCAACTGACCGGTCCGGACACGGCGCAGCCCGAGCGGGCGCGGCACCACCACCAGTCGGCCGAGGAGCTGCGGGCGCACTTCGCCGAGGACGGGATCCGCAGCCTGCGGGAGCGGGTCGCCGAGACCCGCTGGCGGCGGCGGCTGGCCGGCAGCCGGACCGTCGAGTCGACCTACCGGCTCTGCGTCGGCGTCGTCGGCGGCCTGATCGTCGCCGTCGGGCTGGCCACCATCCCCCTGCCGGGGCCCGGCTGGCTCACGGTGATCGCCGGCCTGTTCGTCCTCGCCACGGAGTTCTTCTGGGCCGAGCGGCTGCTCGAGTTCACCAAGAAGCACGTCAAGCGCTGGACCGACTGGCTGGGCCGGCAGCCGGTGTGGGTGCGCCTGGCGGTCGCCGCGGGCACGGCCGCCTTCGTCTACGGCGTCCTGGTCGTCACGCTGCACGTGATGGGCGTCCCCGACTGGGTCCCGGGGTGGGTGCCGCTCTGGCGGTGACCGTCTGGCACAATGGACCCCGCACGGGCGATTGGCTCAGTGGTAGAGCGCTTCGTTCACACCGAAGAGGTCACTGGTTCGAACCCAGTATCGCCCACTCCCGGCAGAGGCCCGGTCCGCGAGCAGCGGGCCGGGCCTCTGGCGTTCCCGCCCCGAGGTGTGTCTCGAGGGGGACCATGGGGGAGATGTCCCCGCGCCGGCGCCCGCCCGACCCCGAACCGGTCCGCCCGCGGGCGCCCGGGCGGGCCGAGCGGCTGGCCGCCGTCCTCGAGCGCGACGGCGGCACCTGCACCTGGTGCGGCCGCGAGCTCGGCGGCCTGGTGCGCGCCACCACCGAGCACGTCGTCCCGCGGGTGAAGGGCGGCCCCTCCTGGATCGAGAACGAGGTCGCCGCCTGCAGCCGCTGCAACGCCGAGCGCGGGCACCGCAGCCCGGTCGACTGGCTGGAGGAGTGCGAGCGGCGCGGCTGGCCGGTGGACGTCCCGCGGCTGGGCCGGTCGCTGACCGCGCTGGAGGCGGCCATCGCCCGCGAGGGCGGGCAGCGGCGCGCGCGGCCCTACCTCGACGCCCAGCTGCGCCGGCTCCGCCGCCGGTGCCCGGGGGTGCCGCGCCGTACGGTCGCCTCGTGAGTGCGGGCAGGGTCGAGCAGATCAGCGTCTACCCGGTGAAGAGCCTCGGCGGGCGCACCGTCGAGGAGGCCGAGGTCGGGCCGGCCGGCCTGGCCGGGGACCGCGCCTGGGTGGTGGTCGACGCCACGACGGGGGAGCGGGTGACGGTCAAGGCCACCCCTGCCATGGCCGGCGTCGTCGCCACGGGGGACGCCGGGGCCGACACGGTCACCCTCACCGAGGTCCTCGGCCGACCCGTGCGGCTGCAGCGGGCCGACGCTCCGCAGGTCGACGCGGCCGCGGTGCACCTGGTCAGCCGGGCGGCGGTCGAGCGGGCCGCCGCCGGCGACGTCCCCGAGGGCTGCTCGGCCGACGACCCGCGGGCCAACCTCCTGCTGGAGCTGCCCGAGGGCGCCGACGAGCGAGGCTGGGTCGGACGCACGCTGCGCGTCGGGGAGGTGCGGCTGCGGGTCACCCGCACCCCGAAGCACTGTCTCGGGGTCTACGCCGAGGTGCAGCGGCCCGGGCGGGTGCGCGTCGGCGACGCCGTGGAGGTCCTCGGCGCCTGAGGGCCGCGGCGGCGGCGCGGAGCCGGCCCCCGGAAGTGGACCCTGGGTGACGAGGGTCGCGCACTACGCTCGGGGGGCTGAGTCCGCCGATCCTCTGGAGCGCCCTCGTGTCGACCCCGCCCTCGCCCACCGCCGTCGGTCCCGTCCGGGTACCGGCCGGGACGACGGCCCAGGACGCGCTCAAGGAAGCCGGGGTGCCGCTCAAGGGCCCCGACGGTGCCGTCGTCGTCCGCGACCTGGCGACCGGGGACCTCAAGGACCTCGCCTGGGTGCCCGACGCCGACGCCGAGGTCGACCCGGTGCCCGCGGCCAGCCCGGAGGGCCGCGCGGTGATCCGGCACTCGACCGCGCACGTCCTCGCCCAGGCGGTGCAGGACCTCTTCCCGGGCACCCGGCTGGGCATCGGGCCGCCGGTCGAGAACGGCTTCTACTACGACTTCGACCCCGAGCGGCCGTTCACGCCCGAGGACCTCAAGGCCCTCGAGAAGCGGATGCAGGAGATCGTCAAGGCCGGCCAGTACTTCTCCCGCCGGGAGATCAGCGACGCCGATGCGCAGGCCGAGCTGGCGCACGAGCCCTACAAGCTCGAGCTGATCGGGCTGAAGGGCGGCGCCGGTGAGGCCGCCGAGGGGGCCGACGTCGAGGTCGGCGGCGCCCAGCTGACGATGTACGACAACCGCGACGCCCGCACCGGCGACCTGGTCTGGACCGACCTGTGCCGCGGCCCGCACCTGCCGCGGACGTCGAACATCCCGGCGTTCTCCCTGACCCGGTCCGCCGCCGCCTACTGGCGGGGCAGCGAGAAGAACCCGCAGCTGCAGCGGATCTACGGCACCGCGTGGGAGAGCAGGGACGCGCACAAGGCGTACCTGGAGCACCTGGCCGAGGCCGAGCGCCGCGACCACCGCCGCCTCGGCGTGGAGTTGGACCTGTTCAGCTTCCCCGACGAGATCGGCTCGGGGCTGGCGGTGTTCCACCCCAAGGGCGGCGTGGTCAAGCGGGAGATGGAGGACTACGTCCGGCAGCGCCACATCGAGGAGGGGTTCGACTACGTCGGCACCCCGCACATCACCAAGGCGCACGTCTTCGAGCTCTCCGGCCACCTGCCGTACTACGCGGACACGATGTTCCCGCCCATGGAACTGGAGAACGCGCAGTACTACCTCAAGGCGATGAACTGCCCGATGCACAACCTGATCTTCAGGTCGCGCGGGCGGTCCTACCGCGAGCTGCCGCTGCGCTTCTTCGAGTTCGGCTCGGTCTACCGGTACGAGAAGTCCGGCGTGGTGCACGGCCTGACCCGGGTGCGCGGGCTGACCCAGGACGACTCGCACAGCTACGTCACGCCCGAGCAGGCGCCCGGCGAGGTCCGCCACCTGCTGGCGTTCGTCCTCGGCCTGCTGCGCGACTTCGGCCTCGACGACTACCACCTGGAGCTGTCCACCCGGGACGACTCGCCCAAGTTCATCGGCTCGGACGAGGAGTGGGCCACCGCCACGGCCGTGCTCGAGGAGGCGGCCCGGGAGACCGGGCTGGAGCTCGTCCCTGACCCGGGCGGGGCGGCCTTCTACGGCCCGAAGATCTCCGTGCAGGCCCGCGACGCCATCGGCCGCACCTGGCAGATGTCGACCATCCAGTACGACTTCAACCAGCCTGCGGGCTTCGGCCTGGAGTACACGACGCCCGACGGCGGCCGTCAGCAGCCGGTGATGATCCACTCGGCGAAGTTCGGCTCGATCGAGCGGTTCTTCGGCGTCCTCACCGAGCACTACGCCGGAGCCTTCCCGGCCTGGCTGGCCCCGGTGCAGGTCGTCGGCATCCCGGTCACCGACGACCAGGTCGGCTACCTGACCGACGTCGCGCTGCGGCTGCGGGCCCGCGGGATCCGGGTCGAGATCGACGACTCCGACGACCGGATGCAGAAGAAGATCCGCACCGCGAGCAAGCAGAAGGTGCCGTTCGTGCTCATCGCCGGGGCCACCGACGCCGAGGCGGGCGCGGTCTCCTTCCGCTTCCGCGACGGCAGCCAGCACAACGGGGTGCCCGTCGAGCAGGCGGTGGAGGCGATCGCCGCGTGGGTGGCCGGGCGGGCCAACGTGGACCCGACCGCCGACGCGCTGGTGGCCGGATGAGCACCGGCGCGGAGGACAGCTTCCGGGTCGCCGTCTCCGCCGACGACGGCGGCCCGGCGACGGTGTTCGAGCACCTGTGGACGCCGTACCGGATGGCCTACATCCGCGGCGAGGGCAAGCCGACCGGCGCCCACGACTGCCCGTTCTGCCTCATCCCGCAGATGAGCGACGAGGAGGGGCTGGTCGTGGCGCGGGGGGAGAGCGTGTACGCGGTCCTCAACCTGTACCCGTACAACGCCGGCCACCTGATGCTCGTGCCCTACCGGCACGTGCCCGACTACACCGACCTGACCGAGGCCGAGGTCGTCGAGCTGGGCCGGTTCACCCAGACGGCGATGCGGGTCGTACGCGCCGTCTCGGGGGCGCACGGGTTCAACATCGGCATGAACCAGGGCTCGGTCGCCGGCGCCGGCATCGCCGACCACCTGCACCAGCACGCCGTGCCGCGCTGGGGCGGGGACACCAACTTCATGCCGGTCATCGGCCTGACCCGGGTGCTGCCGCAGGTGCTGGCGGAGACGCGGGCCCTGCTGGCCGCGCACTGGCCGGCCGCCGAGGCCGCCGCGATCCAGGGGGACTGAGTGCTCGGCGTCAACGCCCGTGCCGCCGTCGGGCGGTTCTGGGCTCCGGTGGCGGCCCGGCTGCTGCGTGCCGGGGTGACCGCGGACGCGGTCACGCTCGTCGGCACGTTCGGCGCGGTCGCGGGTGCGGTCGGGCTGATCGGCACCGGCCACCTGTTCTGGGGCGCGTTCACCGTGACGGTGTTCGTGCTCCTCGACATGCTCGACGGCGCGCTGGCCCGCGCCCGCGGCGGCGGCTCGGTGTTCGGCGCGGTGCTGGACTCCACCGGGGACCGGGCGGCCGACGCGGCGATCTTCGGCGCGCTGGTGTGGTGGTTCTCCGGCGAGGGGGACAACCGCCTGCTGGTGGCGCTGGCCCTGCTGTGCCTGGTGCTCGGCGTGCTGACCTCCTACGTCAAGGCCCGGGCCGAGGGGGTGGGCCTGCGCTGCGACGTGGGCATCGTCGAGCGCACCGAGCGGCTGATCCTCGTGCTGGTGGGCACCGGCTTCAGCGGGCTGGGCATCCCGTACGCCATCCACGTCGCGCTGTGGGTGCTGCTCGTCGGCAGCGCGATCACCGTGGGGCAGCGCTTCGCCGCCGTCCACCGGCAGGGCCGCGACCGATCGCTGCCCGCGTCGCCGCCACCGTCCGGCACCGCCCCGTGACCGACACCCGGGACGCCGGGTCGCCGACCGAGGTCCCGTCGACCCAGCCCGGCCGTCCCGGGCTGCGCTCCCGCGTCGGCGCACGGGTCACCGACCTCGGCTACGCGGCGGGGTGGGGTGCGGTCAAGCTGCTGCCGGAGCCGGTGGCCCGCGGCGCCTTCGACGCCGGCGGCCGGTGGGCGGCCGGACGGGAGGGCCGGGGCGTCCGCCAGTTGCGCGGCAACCTGCGGGTGGCCACCGGGGGCCGGCTGTCCGAGGCCGAGCTCGACGAGCTCACCACCCGCGCGGTGCGCTCCTACGCCCGCTACTGGCAGGAGGCCTTCCGGCTGCCGCGGCTGTCGGCCACGCGGATCGTCGCGGGCACCGAGGCCTGCGGCAGGGAGCACATGGAGAAGGCGCGGGCCGAGGGCCGGGGCGTGGTCTTCGCGCTGCCGCACAGCGGGAACTGGGACGCCGCCGGGGTGTGGCTCGTCGACTTCCTCGGCGGCCCGTTCATGACCGTCGCCGAGCGGTTGAAGCCCGAGTCGCTGTACCGGCGGTTCCTCGACTACCGGGAGTCCCTGGGCATGCGGGTGGTCCCGCTGACCGGCGGGCCGCGGCCGGGCTCGACCGTGCTGCGCGAGTGGCTCGCCGACGGCGGGTGGAGCTGCCTGCTCGTCGACCGCGACCTCGGGCAGGGCGGGGTGCCGGTGGAGTTCTTCGGGCGTACCGCGACCATGCCCGGCGGGCCGGCCCTGCTCGCCGCCCAGACCGGCGCGGCCCTGCACCCGGCGGTCTGCTCGTTCACCGAGCGCGGCTGGCGGTTCACGGTCCGCCCGGAGGTGCCGGTGGACGGCTCCGGCCGGCTGCGGGACCGGGTCGCCACCGCCATGCAGGAGGTGGCCGACGCCTTCACCGAGCAGATCGCCCTGCGGCCAGAGGACTGGCACGTGCTCGGCCGGATCTGGCCCGACGTCGCGCCCGACCCGGTCCGGGACCGGCGCTGATGCGCATCGGGCTGGTCTGCCCCTACCAGTGGGACGTCCCCGGCGGCGTCCAGTACCACGTGCGCGACCTCGCCGAGACGCTGCGCGGCATGGGTCACCACGTCGAGGTGCTGACCCCGGCCGAGCGCGAGGAGTCCCTCCCCGCCGAGCACGTCACCTGGGCCGGGCGGACCGTTCCGATCCCGTACAACGGCTCGATGGCCAGCGTGCAGTTCGGCCCGGTGTCGGCCGCGCGGGTGCGCCGCTGGCTGCGCGAGGGCCACTTCGACGTCGTGCACGTGCACGACCCGGCGCCGCCGTCCATCGGGCTGCTGGTCTGCATGATCGCGAAGGGCCCCATCGTGGCCACCTTCCACGCCGCCACCATCCGGTCGAAGTGGCTCGCGGCGTGGGGGCCGGTGATCCGCCCCTGGCTGGAGAAGATCACCGGCCGGATCGCGGTCTCCGACTTCGCCCGCCGGGTGCAGGTGGAGCACCTCGGCGGGGACGCGGTGATCATCCCCAACGGCGTCCACGTGGCCGCGTTCGCCGAGGGCCCGATGCTGCCCGGGCACACCCGCGGGGTCGACGGCCCCACGATCGGCTTCCTCGGCCGCTACGACGAGCCCCGCAAGGGCCTGCCGGTCCTGCTGGAGGCCATGCGCACCGTCGTCCGGCAGCACCCGGGCGCCCAGTTGCTCATCGCCGGCCGCGGCGACCCCGACGACGTGTACGAGCAGCTCGGCGACGACCTGCGACCGCACGTGTCCCTGCTCGGCGAGCTCTCCGAGGAGGACAAGGGCGCGTTCCTGCGCTCGGTGGACGTCTACTGCGCGCCCAACCTGCTGGGTGAGTCCTTCGGGATCATCCTCATCGAGGCGCTGGCCGCCGGGGCGCCGATCGTCGCCAGCGACCTCGACGCCTTCGCCCAGGTCCTCCAGGACGGCGCCGCCGGCGTGCTCGTGCGCCGCGGCGACGCCCGCGCGCTCGCCCGGGCGCTGAGCGACCTGCTCGCCGACCCGGCGCGCCGGGCGCAGCTGTCGGAGACCGGCCGCCGGGCGGCCGCGGCCTACGACTGGGCGGTCATCGCGCGGCGGATCCTCGACGTGTACGAGACCGTCGTCCTGCCCGGCGCCGGCGAGGTCACCGCCGAGGAGTCCGACGACGGCCTGGCCGACCTGCCGGCGATCGCGGACGACGAACTCGACGACGCCCCGCTGCGGTCGGCCCTCCGGCGGTGGGTGCAGCGCTAGCCTGACCCGTCGTGACCCCCGACGTCTGGCTGCTGCTCGCGGTCGCGACCGTCGTGGTGCTCCTGGTGCTGTGGTCGGGGTGGACGCTGACCCGGCTGCGCCGCCTGGAGGCGCGCGTCGACCGCGCCTGGACCGCCCTCGACACCCAGCTCCAGCGGCGGGTCGGCCTGGCCGCCGAGCTCGCCCGCGACCACGCCGCGGCGGTGGGCGAGGAGCGGGCGGCCCGGCTGGCCGAGGCGGCCCGCGAGGCGCGCGGCCCGCGGGCCGGCGACCGGGAGCTCGCCGAGAACGCGCTCGGCCGCGAGCTGCGGGACCTGCCGGCCGACCTGCCCGGCATCCCGGCCGCGCTGCGGGCCGACCTCGACGGCACCGCCACCCGGATCGGGCTGGCCCGGCGGTTCTACAACGACGCCGTCCGCGACACCCACCTGCTGCGCAGCCGCCGGCTGACCGCGCTGCTGCGACTGCACGCCGCCCGCCCGGTGCCCCGCTTCTTCGACATCGAGGACGGCCTGCGGGAGCTCACCAGCAGCGCGTCGGGCGGGGGACGGCCGCGGCCCTGAGCGGCCGTACCATGATCGCGCCCTCTCCGATCGACCCTAGGCAGCAACCCGTGGCAGAGCACACCCAGACCGTTCCCGGCACCACCGGCACCGAGAGCGTCAAGCGCGGCATGGCCGAGCAGCTCAAGGGCGGCGTGATCATGGACGTCGTCACCCCCGAGCAGGCGAAGATCGCCGAGGACGCCGGTGCGGTTGCCGTCATGGCGCTCGAGCGGGTGCCGGCCGACATCCGTGCGCAGGGCGGGATCGCCCGCATGAGCGACCCGGACATGATCGCCGGGATCATCGACGCGGTCTCCATCCCGGTCATGGCCAAGGCGCGGATCGGGCACTTCGTCGAGGCGCAGGTGCTGCAGAGCCTCGGGGTGGACTACATCGACGAGTCCGAGGTGCTCACCCCGGCCGACGAGGCCCACCACATCGCCAAGAGCGAGTTCACCGTGCCCTTCGTCTGCGGCGCCACCGACCTGGGCGAGGCGCTGCGGCGGATCGCCGAGGGCGCGGCGATGATCCGCTCCAAGGGCGAGGCGGGCACCGGCAACGTCGTCGAGGCCGTGCGGCACATGCGTGCCATCCGTGCCGGCATCCGCCGGCTGGGCACCCTCGATGCGACCGAGCTGTTCGTCGCGGCCAAGGAGCTGCGGGCGCCCCACGACCTGGTCGCCGAGGTCGCGCGCCTGGGCAAGCTGCCGGTCGTGCTGTTCACCGCCGGCGGCATCGCGACCCCGGCGGACGCCGCGATGATGATGCAGCTGGGCGCCGAGGGCGTCTTCGTGGGCTCGGGCATCTTCAAGTCCGGCGACCCGGCGCAGCGGGCCGAGGCGATCGTCCAGGCCACCACGTTCTTCGACGCCCCGGGCGTCATCGCCAAGGTGTCCCGCGGGCTGGGCGAGGCCATGGTCGGCATCAACGTCACCACGCTGCCCGAGTCCGAGCGCTACGCGACCCGCGGCTGGTGAGCGCGCCCGCCGTGACGCGGGCTCCGGTCATCGGTGTGCTGGCCCTGCAGGGCGACGTCCGGGAGCACCTGGCGGCCCTGCGCGCCGAGGGGGCCGAGGTCGTCGCCGTGCGCCGTCCCGAGGAGCTCGCCGGGATCGACGGGCTGGTCGTCCCGGGCGGGGAGTCGACGACCATGGCCAAGCTGGCCGTCCGGTTCGGCCTGCTCGAGCCGCTGCGTGCCGCGGTCGCCGCCGGTTTGCCGGTGTACGGCTCCTGCGCCGGGATGATCGTCCTCGCCGACCGGCTGCTCGGCTCACCGCCGGACCAGGTGACCGTCGGCGGGCTCGACGTCACCGTCCGCCGCAACGCCTTCGGCCGGCAGGTGGACTCCTTCGAGTCCGAGGTCCGGTTCGAGGGGCTCGGCGGCGACCCGGTGCACGCGGTGTTCATCCGCGCGCCGTGGGTCGAGGAGGCCGGCGAGGACGTGCAGGTCCTCGCCCGGGTCGTCGGGGGACACGCCGACGGTAGGATCGTCGCCGTCCGCCAGGGCAACCTGGTGGCCACCAGCTTCCACCCCGAACTCACCGGGGACCGCCGGGTGCACGCGTTGTTCGTCGACCTGGTGCGCAGAGAGATGGCGGACCGATCGGGCGCCGGGAACGAGAGGGGTACGCCGTGAGTGGCCATTCCAAGTGGGCGACGACCAAGCACAAGAAGGCCGCGATCGACGCCAAGCGCGGCAAGCTGTTCGCCAAGCTGATCAAGAACGTCGAGGTGGCGGCCCGCACCGGCGGCGGCGACCCGGCCGGCAACCCGACGCTGTTCGACGCCATCCAGAAGGCGAAGAAGTCGTCGGTCCCGAACGACAACATCGACCGCGCCGTCAAGCGCGGCTCTGGGGCGGAGGCCGGGGGCGCGGACTGGCAGACGATCATGTACGAGGGCTACGCGGCCGCCGGCGTGGCGGTGCTGGTCGAGTGCCTGACCGACAACCGCAACCGGGCCGCGTCCGAGGTCCGGACGGCGATGACCCGCAACGGCGGCTCGATGGCCGACCCGGGCTCGGTCTCCTACCTGTTCTCGCGCAAGGGCGTCGTCGTGGTGCCCAAGGCAGACGGCGTGGACGAGGACAGCGTCCTCATGGCCGTGCTCGAGGCCGGCGCGGAGGAGGTCCGCGACCAGGGCGACTCGTTCGAGGTCATCAGCGAGCCGACCGACCTGGTCGCCGTCCGGACCGCGCTGCAGGACGCCGGCATCGACTACGACTCGGCCGAGGCCGGGTTCGTGCCCAGCGTCACCGTCGAGCTCGACGAGGAGGCGGCGGGCAAGGTCTTCCGGCTCATCGACGCCCTCGAGGACTGCGACGACGTGCAGAACGTGTACGCGAACTACGACGTCTCCGACGAGGTGCTCGAGAAGGTCGGCTGAAGGACCTCCCTGCCCCCCGACCCTCGCAGGCTCGGGCCGGGACCCTGCAGGGAGGCCGTTCCAGCCCCTCACCAAGGCGTGTCGCGGCCTTGCGTCGTCCCGGGCGGTTAACCTCGGTCGAACACCAGTTCGGCTGACGGCGGGAGGCTCCTCCATGCGGGTGCTCGGCATCGACCCGGGCCTCACCCGGTGCGGGTGGGGGGTGGTCGACGGGCGTCCCGGAGCCCGCCCTGCGGCGGTGGGGGTCGGCGTCGTCCGCACCGCCGCGGAGCTCGACCTCGAGCTGCGCCTGCTGGAGCTGCACACCGCCGTGACCGCGCTGCTGCGCGAGCACCGCCCCGACGTCGTGGCGATCGAGCGGGTGTTCACCCAGAACAACAAGGGCACCGCCACCGGCACCGCCCAGGCCGCCGGCGTCGCCGCGCTGGCCGCGGCGCAGGCCGACCGGCCCGTCGCCTGGCACACGCCGAGCGAGGTCAAGGCCGCCATCTCCGGCAGCGGCCGAGCCGACAAGGAGCAGGTCACCCTCATGGTCACCCGGGTGCTGGGGCTGTCGTCCCCGCCCAAGCCCGCCGACGCCGCCGACGCGCTGGCGCTGGCCGTCTGCCACGCCTGGCGGGGGCCCGCGCAGCAACGGTTGCGGCACGCCGCGCTGGCCGGCGGCATCGGCGCCCCCGTGCGGTCGACGACCCTCCCGCGCTGGACGGGGGTGTCGCGGTGATCGCCAGCGTGTCGGGCCGGGTCGCGGCGGTGTCGCCGGACGGCGCCGTGGTCGAGGTCGGCGGCATCGGGCTGGCGGTGCAGTGCACCCCCGGCACGATCGCCCGGCTGCAGGTGGGGGAGAGCGCCCGGCTGTCGACCAGCCTGGTGGTCCGCGAGGACTCACTGACCCTCTACGGCTTCGCCGACGACGACGAGCGGCAGCTGTTCGAGCTGCTCCAGACGGCCAACGGCGTGGGCCCGCGGCTGGCCCAGGCGGTGCTGGCCATCCACCCGCCGCGGGAGGTCCGCCGCGCGGTGTCGATGGCTGACGTCAAAGCCCTGATGCAGGTGCCGGGCATCGGCAAGAAGGGCGCCGAGCGGCTGATCCTGGAGCTGCGCGACCGGCTGGGGGCGACCACCACCGACACCCAGCTCGACGGCGCGGGGGCCCCCGCGGGGCTGCCGTCGGTCACCCCCGTCGCCCCGTGGCGCGACCAGCTCGCCTCGGCCCTGGTGGGGCTGGGGTGGACCAGCAAGGAGGCCGACAGCGCCGTCGCCCAGCTCGCGCCGATCGCCGACGAGCAGGTCGCCGAGACCGGGTCGGTCGAGGTGGCGGTGCTGCTGCGGCAGGCGCTGCGGATGCTGGGTAGGCCGTGAGCAGCCCCTTCGACCGCGGCCTGTCCGCGGAGCCGGCCGAGGGGTTCACCCGCGACTACTCGGTCTCGGCGCAGGCCGGTGACGAGGAGCGGGTCGTCGAGTCGGCCCTGCGCCCCCACTCGCTGGCGGACTTCATCGGTCAGCCCAAGGTCGCCCGCCAGCTGGAGCTGGTCCTGGAGGGCGCCAAGCGACGCGGCCGGCCGCCGGACCACGTGCTGCTGTCCGGGCCGCCCGGGCTGGGCAAGACCAGCCTCGCGCTGATCATCGGCTCCGAGCTGGGCACGTCGGTGAAGATCACCAGCGGTCCGGCGATCGAGCGCTCCGGTGACCTCGCCGCGATGCTGTCCAACCTCGGCCCCGGCGACGTGCTGTTCATCGACGAGATCCACCGGATCGCCCGGCCGGCCGAGGAACTGCTGTACATGGCGATGGAGGACTTCCGGGTCGACGTCGTCGTCGGCAAGGGGCCCGGTGCGACCGCGATCCCGCTGGAGATCAACCCGTTCACGCTGGTCGGCGCCACCACCCGCGCCGGCCTGCTGACCGGCCCGCTGCGCGACCGGTTCGGCTTCGTCGGCCAGATGGAGTTCTACGAGCCGTCCGAGCTGCAGCGGGTGCTGGCCCGCAGCGCCTCTCTGCTCGGCGTCGAGCTCACCGAGGAGGGGTCGGCGGAGATCGCCGGCCGGTCCCGAGGGACGCCGCGCATCGCCAACCGGCTGCTGCGCCGGGTCCGCGACTACGCCGAGGTGCGGGCCGACGGCCGGGTCACCCGCGCGGTCGCCGAGGCGGCGCTGGCCCTCTACGACGTCGACCACCTGGGCCTGGACCGGCTCGACCGCGCCGTCCTGGAGGCCCTGGTGATGCGGTTCGGGGGCGGTCCGGTCGGGGTCGCCACGCTGGCGGTCGCGGTGGGGGAGGAGCCGCACACCGTCGAGGAGGTCTGCGAGCCGTTCCTGGTCCGCGCCGGCCTGCTGGCCCGCACGCCGCGGGGCCGGGTCGCCACCGAGGCCGCCTGGCAGCACCTGGGACAGCCCGTCCCGCGCGGCGGCATCCCCCTCGGGAGGGTCACCGTCGACCCACCGGTCCCCGGTTCGTCGTCAGAGACGCTGTTCGACGCCTAGACTGCGGAGCGCTGGCGCGCAACTCGTCCGGCCGCGGCCGCGCGCGTCCTGCCCGGTCGCTGCACGCGGATGACGCGGCGCGCCACAGCCGCCGTACCCGAGCGGTCCCGTCCCGGGCCGCACCCACCGCGGAACGCCGCGCGGTAGAGAGGCACATCTGTCGTGGAGCAGTACTTCCCGCTCGTCCTCCTGGCCCTGGCCTTCGTCCTGCTCATCGTGCTGCCCGCCCGGCAGCGCAAGCGGGCGCAGGCGCAGGCCCAGGCGATGCAGGAGTCGCTGACCCCGGGCACCCCGGTCATGACGACCGCCGGGCTGCACGGCACGGTCGCGCGCCTGGGCGAGGGCACCGTCGACCTCGAGATCGCCCCGGGGGTCGTGGTCACCTTCGCGCGGCAGGCCATCCTCGAGGTCCGCAAGCCCGCCGTGCCCGGCCCGGCGGTCGACGGTCCCGCCGTCCCGGGGGACGACGCCAACGGCCCGGCCGACGGCGGTCCCGCCGACCGGGCGCACTGAGCAGGTAGTCCTCCGTGGCCCAGCGTCAGCTCCCCGCGCGCCGGTACTTCGGCGCGTTCGTGCTGATCATCGCCGTCCTCTACGGCCTGATCTTCCTCACCGGTGACACCCGCACCCCGCAGCTGGGGCTGGACCTGCGGGGCGGGACGACGGTCACCCTGTCCGCGCGCACCCCGGACGGGCAGGCGCCGGCCCCCGAGGACCTCGAGCTCGCCCGGCAGATCATCGAGCAGCGGGTCAACGGCCTGGGCGTGGCCGAGGCCGAGGTGGTCACCGAGGGCGACTCGAACATCGTCATCTCCGTCCCGGGGGACGACGGCGAGCAGGCGCGGGAGCTGGGCCAGACCGCGCAGCTGCGGTTCCGGCCGGTGCTCGCCGGACCGGAGCCGGCCACCCCGGCCGCCGAGGACAGCGCGGCGCCGACCGACGGGACGACGCCCAGCGACGCGGCCACGCCCACCGACGGCGCCACACCGACCGACAGCGCGGCACCCACCGACTCGGCCGCGCCGACCGACGCCGCCACCCCGACCGATGCCGCGCCGTCGGACGGCGCGGTCGCCGACCCCTCCATCCCCGACCCGGACGCCCCGGCGGTGACCCAGGAGCAGGCGCAGGCCGAGTACGCCACCCTGACCTGCGACACCACCGACCCGGCGGCGGCGGTGGACCGGTCCCAGGACCACGTCGCGGCGTGCTCGGAGGACGGCCAGTTCAAGTACCTGCTCGGCCCGGCGATCCTCGAGGGCACCGACATCGTCGACGCCCAGGCCGGCACCCAGCAGGCCACCGGCGAGTGGATCGTCCTGCTGGACTTCAACTCCACCGGCCGCGAGACCTGGGCGACCTACACCGCCGCGAACATCGGCAAGAACGTCGCGTTCACCCTCGACGGCCGGGTGGTCTCCGCGCCCACCATCCAGGGGGCGATCAACGGGCAGACGACGATCACCGGCCAGTTCACGCAGCAAGAGGCCGAGCAGCTGGCCAACCAGCTGCGCTACGGCGCGCTGCCGCTGACCTTCACCCAGGCGACCGCCCAGTCGATCTCCACCGAGCTCGGCGAGGAGCAGCTGCAGGCCGGCCTGATCGCCGGCGCCATCGGCATCGCGCTGGTCTTCGTCTACGCGTTGGTCTACTACCGGCTGCTCGGCCTGGTGATGATCGCCAGCCTGGTGCTGTCGGCGGTGGTGGTCTACGCCGTCCTGGTGCTGCTCGGCCGGCAGATCGGGTTCACCCTCAGCCTCGCCGGCATCGCCGGGTTCATCGTGTCGATCGGCATCACCGCGGACTCGTTCGTCGTGTACTTCGAGCGGCTCAAGGACGAGATCCGCGAGGGCCGCACACTGCGGTCGGCGGTGCCGCGGGCGTGGGTCCGCGCGCGGCGCACGATCCTCTCCGCCGACGCGGTCAGCTTCCTCGCCGCGGCGATCCTCTACGTGCTGGCGATCGGCGACGTGAAGGGCTTCGCGTTCACCCTCGGCATGTCGACGGTGCTCGACCTGGTCGTCGTCTTCCTCTTCACCCACCCGCTGATGGCGGTGCTGGCGCGCTTCCGGTCGTTCGGCAGCAGCCGGTTCTCCGGCCTCGGCCGCAGTCTCGACCGGCCGGGCCGGCCCACCGGCCGCCGTCCCTCGGCCGGGCGCGAGCTCGTCGGCGCCGGCAGCGGGTCCGGCAGCACCGCGCAGGACAGGAGCGACTCATGAGCGGCCGCGACCCCCGTCACGAGGACGACGGGCTGCCCGTGGGCACCGCCGAGGACGAGACCCGCGACGCCGGCTCGGCCGCGGAGGACGCCGCGGCCGCGGCCGACGACACCGCCCTGGACGACGCCGGGCTGCCCCGCGAGGGCGACCGGGCCACCGTGCGTCCCCCGCACCGGGCCTCGCTGGCCCACCGGCTCTACAACGGCGAGGCCGGCCTCGACGTCGTCGGTCGCAGCCGGCTGATCTACAAGGTCACCGCCGTCGTCGTGCTGCTGTGCATCGCGGCCATCGTGTTCCGCGGCTTCAACTTCGGCATCGACTTCGCCGGCGGCAACAGCTTCCGCCTGCCGGGCACCGAGGCACAGCTGGGCGAGGTGCGCGCCGCAGCCGAGGACGCCGGCGCCGACGTGGCCAGCGCCCAGGTGGTCGGCGGGGACACCGTGCTGCTGCGCACCGGCGCGCTGGACAACGACGCCGAGCGCGCCGTCGTGGACGCGGTCGCCGACGCGGCCGGCATCGACCCGGCGCAGGTCAGCCCCGAGGCGGTCAGCGCCGAGTGGGGCCGCGACATCACCGACCAGGCGCTGGTGGCCTTGGCGGTCTTCTTCGTCGCGGTGGTGCTGTTCCTCGCCGTGCGGTTCCAGCCGAAGATGGCCATCGGCGCCATGGCCGCGCTGGTCCACGACATCGTCGTCACCGCCGGGGTCTACGCCCTGATCGGCTTCGAGGTGACCCCCTCGACGATCATCGGGTTCCTCACCATCCTCGGGTTCTCCCTCTACGACACCGTCGTCGTGTTCGACAAGGTCGACGAGAACACCCGGGACCTCACCAAGACCTCGCGCATGACCTGGGGCGAGGCGGCCAACCTCGCGGTCAACCAGACGCTGATGCGCTCGATCAACACCTCGGTCATCGCGCTGCTGCCCGTGGCCGGCCTGCTGTTCGTCGGCGCCGGCCTGCTGGGTGTCGGCACGCTCAAGGACCTCGCCCTGGTCCTTTTCGTCGGTCTGGCCGCGGGCACCTATTCCTCGATCTTCCTGGCCACGCCCATCGTGGCCGACCTCAAGGAGCGGGAGCCGGAGGTGCAGGCGCTGCGCAAGCGGGTGCTCGCCCGGCGCGCCTCCCGGGTGCGGCAGGGCGGGTCGGGCGCGACCGCCGGCCGGGGCCCGGTCGCCACCGCCCGCCGGGCCGGCGGCACCACCCGCCGCAGCGGCGGGGTCGCCGTCGCCGAACGGGAGGCCGACCTCGGGCCGGCCGCGGCCGACGTCGTGGTGGAGTCGCCGGAGTCGGTGCGCCCCGACGCCCCGCGCACCGGGGGGACGACGGCGCCGCGGCCGGGGGCCCGGCCGCAGCGGCCGGGTCGTCCCTCCGGCGGGAAGAAGCGCCGGTGACCGCGGAGCCGGCCGCGGAACTGCCTCTCGACGAGGTGATCGCGGGGCTGACCGTCGACGTCCCCGACCACCCGGAACCGGGTGTGCTGTTCCGGGACCTCACGCCGGTCTTCGCCGACGGCTCCGCGTTCCGCCGGGTGATCGACGGCCTGGCCGGCCCGGCACTGGCCGACCCGCGGGCCGCCGCGCTCGGGGCCGGCGGGACCGACCCGGGCTTCGACGTCGTCGTGGGGGTGGAGGCGCGCGGGTTCCTGCTCGCCGCGGCGGTCGCCCTGGACGCCGGCGTCGGGGTGGTCCCGGTGCGCAAGGCCGGCAAGCTGCCCCGCGAACGCGTGGCCGCCGAGTACGCGCTCGAGTACGGCACCGCCACGCTGGAGATGCACACCGACTCGGTCCGTCCGGGTCAGCGGGTGCTCGTCGTCGACGACGTCCTCGCCACCGGGGGCACGCTCGAGGCGGCGATCGCCCTGGTGGAGCGGCTCGGCGGGGTCGTGACCGCCGTGTCGGTGGTCGTCGAGCTCTCGGCGCTGGGTGGCCGCCAGCGGCTGGCGCCGCACACCGTCCACGCCCTCTGGACGACCTGAGGGATGGCGCCCGGCTCTCCGTGCGTTACCGGAGTGTCGTCCGACTAGCATGAGGAGGGTCGTTCCTCCTCCGGCCTGCAGGAGTCGCCATGGGCCCCGACGCCGCCACCAACGTGGCTGCTGCACGGGCTGACGCCCCGGCGCTCCCCGCCGGCACGGGAGCAGCCGCCCCGCCGGGCGGGGGAGACCGCCCGCCCCTGCCGAGCCGTCCGGTCGTCCGCCGTCCCGACGACGTCGTCGCCGAGCCGCCCGACGAGCGGGAGCCGGCGGGTGTGCCCCGGCGGCGGGTCCGCGACCGGCTGGCCCGCCGGATCGTCGCCGGGCAGCGCAGCGGCCTGGTCCGACCGGTGCTCGAGCCGCTCGCCGCGCTGCACCGGCAGAGCCACCCCAAGGCCGACCTGGCGCTGCTGCAGCGCGCCTACGACGTGGCCGAGACCGCGCACGCCTCGCAGAAGCGCAAGAGCGGCGACCCGTACATCACCCACCCGCTGGCCGTGGCGACCATCCTGGCCGGGCTGGGCATGGACACCACGACGCTGGTGGCCGCGCTGCTGCACGACACGGTGGAAGACACCGGCCAGACCCTGGAGTCGATCACCGAGGCGTTCGGCCCCGAGGTCGCGCACCTGGTGGACGGCGTCACGAAGATCGACCGCGTCAAGCTGGGCGATGCGGCGCAG
This sequence comes from Geodermatophilus sp. SYSU D00708, assembly GCF_054050115.1. Taxonomy (NCBI): domain Bacteria; kingdom Bacillati; phylum Actinomycetota; class Actinomycetes; order Geodermatophilales; family Geodermatophilaceae; genus Geodermatophilus; species Geodermatophilus sp. SYSU D00708. The sequence continues at coordinate 21,256 of NZ_JBJGYS010000017.1, forward strand.
GCGGAGACGATCCGCAAGATGATCGTCGCGATGGCCCGCGACCCCCGGGTGCTGGTCATCAAGCTCGCCGACCGGCTGCACAACATGCGCACGCTGCGCTTCCTCCCGCCGGAGAAGCAGGAGAAGAAGGCGCGCGAGACGCTGGAGATCCTCGCGCCGCTGGCCCACCGCCTCGGCATGAACACGATCAAGTGGGAGCTCGAGGACCTCGCGTTCGCCACGCTGTACCCGAAGCGCTACGACGAGATCGTCCGCCTGGTGGCCGAGCGGGCGCCGTCGCGGGACACCTACCTGGCCGAGGTCACCTCGACGGTCCAGGAGCAGCTGAAGGCGGCCAAGATCGAGGCGGTCGTCACCGGCCGGCCCAAGCACTACTACTCGATCTACCAGAAGATGATCGTGCGCGGCCGCGACTTCACCGACATCTGGGACCTCGTCGGGATCCGGATCCTGGTCGACTCGGTGCGCGACTGCTATGCGGCGCTGGGCATCATGCACGCCCACTGGCAGCCGGTACCCGGCCGCTTCAAGGACTTCGTCGCCATGCCGAAGTTCAACATGTACCAGTCGCTGCACACCACGGTGATCGGCCCGCAGGGCAAGCCGGTGGAGCTGCAGATCCGCACGCACGACATGCACCGCACCGCCGAGTACGGCATCGCTGCGCACTGGAAGTACAAGGAGAAGGCCAAGGCCGGCGGCAGGCCCGACGCCGGGGGCTTCGGCGCGGCCAAGGCCGGCTCGCCGGACGACATGCTGTGGCTGCGCCAGCTGCTGGACTGGCAGCGCGAGGCGCAGGAGCCCGGCGAGTTCCTGGAGACCCTGCGCTACGACCTCGGTCCGCAGGAGGTCTTCGTCTTCACGCCCAAGGGCGACGTGCTCAGCCTGCCCGGCGACTCGACCCCGGTCGACTTCGCCTACGCCGTGCACACCGAGGTGGGGCACCGCTGCATCGGCGCCCGGGTCAACGGGGCCCTGGTGTCGCTGGACAGCAAGCTGACCAACGGCGACGTCGTGGAGATCTTCACGTCCAAGTCGCCGACGGCGGGCCCGTCGAAGGACTGGCTGGCGTTCGTCGGCTCCTCGCGGGCGCGCACGAAGATCCGCCAGTGGTTCACCAAGGAGCGCCGCGAGGACGCCGTCGAGGCCGGCAAGGAGGCGCTGACCCGCGCGATGCGCAAGGCCGGGCTGCCGCTGCAGCGGCTGCTCGGCGGCGACGCGCTGTCGACCCTGGCCAAGGACCTCCGCCACGCCGACGTGACGGCGCTGTACGCGGCGGTGGGGGAGAACCAGATCTCGGCCTCGTCCGTCGTGGACAAGCTGCTCACGGCCCTCGGTGGCGCCGAGGGCGCGGTCGAGGACATCGCCGAGACCACCATCCCCATGCGGCGGCCGGCGCACCGGCGTCCGGCGGGCGGGGATCCGGGCATCGTCGTCCACGGGATGACCGACGTGTGGGCCAAGCTCGCCAAGTGCTGCACGCCGGTGCCGGGGGACGACGTCCTCGGCTTCGTGACCCGCGGTGGCGGGGTGAGCGTCCACCGGCGCGACTGCACCAACGCCGCCGACCTCGAGCGCAAGCCCGAGCGCCTGGTGGAGGTGGAGTGGGCCAGCCAGCCCGGCTCGGTCTTCCTGGTCGCCATCCAGGTCGAGGCGCTCGACCGGCACCGGCTGCTCTCCGACGTCACCAAGGCGCTGGCCGACGAGCGGGTCAACATCCTGTCCGCCTCGGTGCAGACCAGCCGGGACCGCGTCGCGATCAGCCGGTTCACCTTCGAGCTCGCCGACCCGGCGCACCTGGGTGCGGTGCTGCAGACGGTGCGCAACGTGGACGGCGTCTTCGACGTGGAGCGCGTCACCGCCTGAGAAAGGACCCCCTGCCCCCCGCCGCTCGCAGGCTCGCGGCGGGGCCCTGCAGGGGGCCATCGCGGAGTCAGGCCGATGAGCACCGCCTAGCCGCAGCGGCCCCTCAAGCCGTGCGCGGGGTGGCCAGGAACGCGGGGTTCTCGCAGGGGGCGCCGGGTTCCGGGGTGTTCTCGGGGTTGCCGGTGAGCAGCCGGGTGAACTCGACGAGCCGGGGGTCGTCGACGTCGTCGAGCCGCAGCGCGTGGTTCCAGGCCTGCAGCGAGACGGCGGTGCCCAGTCCCGGGTAGGGCGACATCATCAGGCCGTAGGTGCCCCGCACCGCGGTCGCCAGGACCGTCACGTCGTCCGCGGCCAGCAGGGCGGGGTCGTAGGTGATCCAGACCGCGCCGTGCTCGAGGGAGTGGACGGCGTTCTCCGGCCGGATCGCCACGTCGTAGACGCTGCCGGTGCAGTCGGCCCACACCGGGTCGTGCGGGCCGCCGACCGGCGGGGTCTCGGCGTAGTCGACCTCTGCAGCGGTGTGCTGCCCCGCCGCGTACTGCGCCACCCGGGTGTTCTCCAGGGTGACCGACGGGGCCGCCGGCTCCGGCGCACTCTGGGCACCCGTGGTGCAGCCGCCGAGGACCACGGTGGCCAGGACGGCGAGCGACCGGGTGCCGCGCCGCATCAGGCGACGGACATCGACGCGACGGTGACCGGCACCGTCGGGGCGCCGCCGCCGGGGCTGGGGTCCATCGAGCCGTCGTTGCCGTTGGCCGCGACCGTGTCGAGCACCGCCAGCCCGGCCTCGTCGACCGAGCCGACGACCGTGTAGTCCGGGGGCAGCTGGCTGTCGCCCCAGACCAGGAAGAACTGGCTGCCGTCGAAGCCCTGGCCGCTGTTGGCCATCGCGATCGTGCCGCGGGGGTAGGTCTCGTCGCCGGTGACCTGCGTGGGGAAGGTGTAGGTGGGGCCGCCGGCGCCGGTCCCGGTCGGGTCGCCGCACTGCAGCACCTGCAGGCCGGCGCTGTCGACCTCCCGGTGGCAGGGGGAGTCGTCGAAGAAGCCGCTCTCGGCCAGGTGGACCAGGCTGGCCGCCGCGCACGGGGTGCGCTCCTGGTCCAGGGTGAGGGTGAGGTCGCCGAGGTTGGTCGACATGACCAGGTCGGTGGTCCCCGTGGCCGGGACCTCGTCGTCCGGCGGCTCGACCTCGATGAGGTAGGGGTTGCCGGAGGGGGTGTCCGCCCACGCGCAGGTGGTCAGCGCGCCCGACGGCGCCGACCCGCCGGCGGCCGACCCGCCGTCCCCGCCCGAGGGCTCGGCCTCCCCGGTGGCGCCGCCGGAGCAGGCCGCCAGGGCCAGGGCCGCACCCGCCAGGCCGGCCAGCGCCCGCAGCCTCACGCGGCGACCGTCAGGGACTCGATGCGGACCTCCTGCGTCGGCGCGCCGTCACCCGGGCCGTTGGCGCCGTCGTTGCCGTTGGCGGCGATGGTGTCGAGGACGCCGAGGCCGGCCTCGTCGATGGTCCCGAGCACGGTGTAGCTCGGCGGGAGCTGGCTGTCGCCGAAGACGAGGAAGAACTGGCTGCCGTCGAAGCCCTGGCCGCTGTTGGCCATGGCCACCGTGCCGCGCGGGTAGGTCTCGTCGCCGGTGACCTGGGTGGGGAACTCGTAGGCCGGGCCGCCGCGGCCGGTGCCGCTGGGGTCGCCGCACTGCAGCACCTTGAGGCCCTCGCCGTCGGTCTCGCGGTGGCAGATCGTCCCGTCGAAGTAGCCCTGCTGCGCCAGGAAGGCCATGCTCGCCACCCCGCAGGGGGCGTTGGCGTTGTCGAGGGTCAGCCCGATGGCGCCGAAGTTCGTGGTGATGGTGACCGGGGTGGTGCCGGTCGGGTTCACCTCGGTGGGCGGCGTGCCGGAGTCGGCCTTCAGGTCGGGGTTGTTCGCGGTGTCGGCCGGGGTCCAGTCGCACGTCCCGTCGCTGCCGTCGACGGCGGCGGGGGTGGTCGGTGCGGCGCTGGTCGGGGTCGCGGCGGCGTCGTCGGTGTCGTCGCCGCCGACGCCGGTGATCAGCCAGACGGCCCCGATGACGACCAGCACCGCCACCGCGGTGACCCCGATGAGCAGGTTGCGACGGCGCTTGCGGGCGAGCTCGGCGCGGCGCTCGAGTTGGCGCTGCAGGCGCCGCTGCGCGGCCTGCCGCCGCTGCTTGTTGCTCGGCACGGGTGGTACTCCTCGAAGGGACGGGTGCTGCGGCGGGGCGCGGCGGTCGCTCCCGAGCGCGCCCGCTCACCGCTGGTCGATCCGCGAGTCTAGGCGGCGAACCTGCTCCTTCCCTGACAGCCGGGAAGCCCGGAGCGCCGACGGGGCCCCGCGTAACCTGCACGGGTGCTCATCCGCTCGTTCCCGGCCGGCGCGTTCGGCACGAACTGCTACGCGGTCGCCTCCGGTCCGCGGCAGGAGTGCGTGGTCGTCGACCCCGGGATGGACGCCGTCGAGCCGCTGGCCCGGATGCTGGCCGAGGACGGCCTCAAGCCGGTCGCGGTCGTGCTCACCCACGGCCACCTCGACCACACCTTCTCGGTGCTGCCGGTCTGCGACGGCTACGACATCCCCGCCTACCTGCACCCCGCCGACTCCGGCATGCTCGCCGACCCGGTGCGGTGGCACGGTCCGCAGCTGGCCCCGCTGATCACCGGCGTGCGGCTGCCCGACCCGTCGGACGTGCTCTCCCTCGACGACGGCGCCGTCCTGTCGCTGGCCGGCGTGGAGCTGACGGTGCGGCACGCCCCCGGCCACACGCAGGGCTCGGTGGTCTTCTCCCTCGACCTCGGCGAGGCGCCCGGCCTGCTGGCCGGCGACGTGCTGTTCGCCGGGTCGGTGGGCCGGGTGGACCTGCCGGGTGGCTCGTGGGAGGCGATGCTGCGCTCGCTGCGCGACGTCGTGCTGCCGCTGGACGACGAGACCGTCGTGCTGCCCGGGCACGGGCCGGCGACGACGATCGGGCGCGAGCGCGCGACCAACCCGTACCTGGCCGAGGCCGCCGTCGGAGCGGGCCCGGCCCCCAGGGGAAGAGGACTGTGACCAGCGAGATCATGCGGGCGCCGAAGGGCACCTTCGACACCCTGCCGCCGGAGTCGGCGCGCTTCCTGGCCGTCCGCGACGCGCTGACCGCGCCGCTGCGGCTGGCCGGGTACGGCTACGTCGAGACGCCGGTGTTCGAGGAGACCGCCGTCTTCTCCCGCGGGGTGGGGGAGTCCACCGACGTCGTCACCAAGGAGATGTACACCTTCGACGACCGCGGCGGCCGCTCGCTGACCCTGCGCCCCGAGCTCACTGCCGGGCTGATGCGGGCCTTCATCGAGCACCGCCTGCACACCGGCGCCCTGCCGGTGAAGCTGTGGACCGTCGGGTCGGCGTTCCGGTACGAGCGCCCGCAGGCCGGCCGGTACCGGCACTTCACCCAGGTCGACATGGAGGCCCTCGGGGTCGACGACCCGGCGCTGGACGCCGAGGTGGTGGCCCTCGGCGTGCAGGGCTTCCGCGACCTGGGGCTCACCGACTTCGCGCTGCTCCTCACCTCGCTGGGCGACGCGACCTGCCGCCCGCAGTACCGGGAGAAGCTGGTCGCCTACCTCGACAAGCTCGACCTCGACGAGGAGACCCGGCGCCGCGCGGAGATCAACCCCCTGCGGGTGCTCGACGACAAGCGGCCCGAGGTGCAGGTACAGCTCGACGACGCCCCGCTGATGGTCGACCACCTCTCGGACTCGACCAAGGCCCACTACGACGCCGTCCGCCAGCACCTGACCGACCTCGGCGTGACCTGGACCGAGGCGCCGAAGCTGGTCCGCGGGCTGGACTACTACACCAAGACGACGTTCGAGTTCGTGCACAACGGGCTGGGCGCCCAGTCGGCGATCGGCGGCGGCGGGCGCTACGACGGGCTGTCGGCGGCGCTCGGCGGCCCGGACCTGTCCGGCATCGGCTACGCCGTGGGGGTGGACCGCACGCTGCTGGCGGTGCAGGCCGAGGGGCTCGACATCGGCGTCGCACCGGGCGTGCAGGCGTTCGTGGTGCCGCTGGGCGCGCAGGCCAAGCGGCTGGCGGTGGAGCTGGTCGGGCAGCTGCGCCGGGCGGGCGTCTCGGCCGACACCGTGTACGGCGACCGCGGGCTCAAGGGCGCGATGAAGGCCGCCGACCGCTCGGGCGCCTCGCACGTCGTCGTCATCGGCGAGCGCGACCTGGCCGAGGGCGTCGGCCAGCTCAAGGACCTGCGCACCGGCGAGCAGCGGGCCGTCCCGGTGGGCGAGCTGTTCGAGACGGTGCGTGCGACGGTGGGGGAGTGACCTCGACTGTGAGAACGACGCCCGCGCGAGCATCGCAGGGAGCGCCAGGGACCGAGGAGCGGAACGAGGGCGGAGTCGAACGATGAGCACCATGGAGCAGCGACCGCTCGGGCGGACGGGGGCCGACGTCAGCGTCGTGGGCCTGGGCACCTGGCAGCTGGGCGGTGACTGGGGGGACGTCGACGACGACACCGCCGCCGAAGTCCTGGACGCCGCCCTCGACGCGGGCGTCACCCTGCTCGACACCGCCGACGTCTACGGCGACGGGCGCTCGGAGCAGCGCATCCGGGCGGCCCTGGCGGCGCGCTCGGAGCGGCCGTTCGTCGCCACCAAGGCCGGCCGGCGCGCCGACCCGTTCGAGGCGGCGCAGTACACCCCGGAGAACCTGCGCGCCTGGATCGACCGGTCCCGCCGCAACCTCGGCGTCGAGACCCTCGACCTGGTGCAGCTGCACTGCCCGCCGACCGCGGTCTACAGCGACCAGCGGGTGTACGACACCCTCGACGCGCTGGTCGAGGAGCAGGCGATCGCCGCGTACGGCGTCTCGGTGGAGACCGTCGCGGAGGGGCTGACCGCCCTGGAGCACCCCGGCGTGCAGTCGATCCAGGTGATCCTCAACGTCTTCCGGCGCAAGCCGCTGGAGGAGCTGCTGCCGGCCGCGGCCAAGGCGCAGGTCGGCGTCCTGGCGCGGGTGCCGCTGGCCAGCGGTCTGCTCAGCGGCCGCTACACCGAGGCGACGACGTTCGCGCCCGACGACCACCGCAGCTTCAACCGGCACGGCGAGGCCTTCGACGTCGGCGAGACCTTCGCGGGGGTCCCGTACGAGGTCGGCGTCCAGGCCGCCCGGGAGTTCGTCGAGATCTGCGGCGACCGGGTGCCCAGCGCCGTGGCGCTGCGCTGGGTGATCCAGCAGCCCGGCGTCACCTCGGTCATCCCCGGCGCCCGCAACGTCGGGCAGGCCCGCGGCAACGCGGAGGCGGCCGAGCTGCCCCCGCTGACAGACGCCGACCTCGCCGACCTCGAGCGGCTCTACGACGAGCGCATCCGCGCGCACGTGCACGACCGCTGGTGACCCCGTCCCGAAAGGCTCTCCTCTAGTGCTCCGCTCCCACGACGCCGGCACGCTGCGCGCGTCGGACGCCGGTTCCACCGTCACCCTCGCCGGCTGGGTGGCCCGCCGCCGCGACCACGGCGGCGTGGTCTTCGTCGACCTGCGCGACGCCTCCGGGTACGTCCAGGTCGTCGTCCGCGAGGAGGAGGCGCACGCGCTCCGCAACGAGTTCTGCGTGCTGGTCACCGGCGAGGTGCGCCGGCGCCCGGAGGGCAACGAGAACCCGGAGCTGCCGACCGGCGAGATCGAGGTGGCCGCCGCCGAGCTGCGTGTGCTGTCCCCGGCCGCGCCGCTGCCGTTCCCGATCGAGACCGACCAGGCCGCCAGCGACGACGTGCGCTACCGGTACCGCTACCTCGACCTGCGCCGGCAGGGCCCGGCCCGGACGCTGCGGCTGCGCAGCGAGATCAACCGGGTGGCCCGCGGCGTCATGGCGCAGCACGGCTTCGTCGAGGTCGAGACGCCGAACCTGACCCGCTCCACGCCCGAGGGCGCCCGCGACTTCGTCGTCCCCGTCCGGCTGCAGCCGGGCAAGTGGTACGCGCTGCCGCAGTCCCCGCAGCTGTTCAAGCAGCTGCTGATGATCGGCGGGCTGGAGCGCTACTACCAGATCGCCCGCTGCTTCCGGGACGAGGACTTCCGCGCCGACCGGCAGCCGGAGTTCACCCAGCTGGACTTCGAGATGAGCTTCGTCGAGCGCGACGACGTCCTGGCAGTGGTCGAGGACGTCGTCCGGGCGCTGTGGCGGGAGCTGGCCGGCTACGAGGTGCCCGAGATCCCGCGGATGAGCTACCGCGAGGCGATGGACCGGTTCGGGTCGGACAAGCCCGACCTGCGGTTCGGCCTCGAGCTGACCGAGCTGACCGGGTACTTCGCCGACACGCCGTTCCGGGTCTTCCAGGCGCCCTACGTCGGCGCCCTGGTCATGCCCGGCGGCGGGTCGCAGCCGCGGCGGGCGTTCGACGCCTGGCAGGACTGGGCGAAGTCCCGCGGCGCGCGCGGGCTGGCCTACGTGACCATCGCCGAGGACGGCACCCTCGGCGGGCCGGTCGCCAAGAACATCTCCGACAGCGAGCGCGAGGGCCTGGTCGCCGCCGTCGGCGCGAAGCCCGGCGACTGCGTGTTCTTCGCCGCCGGCCCGCGGCGTCCCTCGCAGGAGCTGCTGGGGGCGGCGCGCAACGAGATCGCCCGCCGGCTGGAGCTGATCGAGCCGGGCTCGTGGTCGTTCCTGTTCGTCGTCGACTTCCCGATGTTCGAGGAGACCGAGGACGGCGACTGGACCTTCATGCACCACCCGTTCACCTCGCCCACCCCGGAGTGGCGGGAGCGGTTCGCCGAGGACAGGGGCGGCGCCCTGTCCGACGCCTACGACCTGGTGGTCAACGGCAACGAGCTGGCCAGCGGCTCGGTCCGCATCTCCGACCCCGAGCTGCAGGAGCGGGTGTTCGAGACGCTCGGCATGTCGCGGGAGGAGGCCCGGGAGCGGTTCGGCTTCTTCCTGGAGGCCTTCGCCTACGGCCCGCCGCCGCACGCCGGCGCCGCCCTGGGCTGGGACCGGCTGACCGCGCTGCTGGCCGGGGTGGACTCCATCCGCGAGGTCATCGCCTTCCCGAAGACCGGTGCCGGGTTCGACCCGCTCACCGGCGCGCCGACGCCGATCACCGAGGCCCAGCGCAAGGAGGCGGGCATCGACGCGAAGCCGGAGGAGCCGGCGCTGCCGGCCGAGCCCGGGGCCCCCGGACCGACCTCGACACACGTGACGATCCGCCCATAGCGACCCTCGTCACAGGCCGCCGGTAGGTTGCGGGCATGCCGTTGCGTGCCCGCACCCTGCTCGGACCCGGTCCCTCCAACCCCTATCCGGAGGCGACCGTCGCCCTCGCCCAGCCGCTGCTGGGGCACCTCGACCCGGTCTTCCTCGGGATCCTCGACGAGACCTCCGACCGGCTGCGCCGGGTGTTCGGCACGACCAACCGGCGCACGCTGCCGCTGTCGGCGACCGGCTCGGCGGGCATGGAGGCGGCCTTCGTCAACACCGTGGGTCCCGGCGACGTCGTCGTCGTCGCGGTCAACGGCCTGTTCGGCGAGCGGATGGTGGACGTCGCCTCGCGCTGCGGCGCCGAGGTCGTCCGGGTCGACCACGACTGGGGGCAGCCGGTCGACGCCGACCGCGTGCTCTCGGCGTACCCGTCGCCGAAGCTGATCGCCGCGGTCCACGCCGAGACCTCGACCGGTGTGCTCTCCGACCTCGAGCCGCTGGCCGCGGGCAAGGGCGACGCCCTGCTCCTGGCCGACTGCGTGACCTCGCTGGGCGGCATCCCGGTGCGGCTGGACGACTGGGGCGTGGACCTGGCCTACTCCGGCTCGCAGAAGTGCCTGGGCGTGGCCCCCGGCCTCGCGCCGTTCACCATCAACGACCGGGCCTGGGAACGGCGGGTCGAGCAGCCGCGCAGCTGGTACCTCGACCTGGGCATGCTCGGCGGCTACGCCGGCGAGGCCGCGGGCTCCGGCGGGCGCACCTACCACCACACCGCGCCCACCGGGATGGTCGTGTCGCTGCACGCCGGCCTCGGCCGGATCCTCGACGAGGGCCTGGAGGCCGTGCACGCCCGCCACGCGGAGGCCGGGCGGCTGCTGCACGAGGGGCTGCAGGCCATGGGTCTGGAGCTGTTCGCCGCCGAGGGCTCCCGGCTGCCGGAGCTGACCACCGTGCGGGTGCCCGACGGCGTGGACTCCGCGTCGGTCCGCAAGGAGCTGCTGGAGCGCTACGACCTGGAGATCGGCGGCGGCGTCGGCGCGTACGCGGCCACCGTGTGGCGGATCGGGCTGATGGGTGCCAACGCCCGTCCCGACACCGTCGCGCTGGTGCTGGCCGCGCTGCGCGAGGTCCTCGGCCGCTGAGGTGATCGCCCCCTCGCCGGCGCCGGTCCGGACGGCGCGCCGGCTGCCGGCGTGGGGGCTGGTGACCTGGTTCGTCGGCCCGGCGCTGACCGCGGTGACCTACCTGGAGCCGTACCTGCGGCCGGGGGCGGGGCTGCCCCGCGGGCTCGGCGACGCCCTCGCCGGCGCGGTGCAGGTGTTCTGGCTCGCGGCGTCCCCGCAGGGCCGGCCGCTGCTGCCCTGGGTGGTGGCTGTCGTGGGCGCGGCGTTCGTCGCCGCCCTGCTGGCCGGCCGCCGTCCCGCGGCACCGCCGGCCGGCTGAGCCGTCCGCGGGCGGCGGCTACGCCTCGTCGTCCCGCAGGCCGTGCGACCGGCGGTCGGTCAGCAGCGCCCCGCAGACCACCGCCAGGTCGACCAGCCCCACCAGCCGACCCTCCTCGACCACCGGCGCGTAGGCGACCCGCGTCTCGAGCATCCGCTCGGCCACCTGCGGAACGGGCGTGTCCGAGGTGAACGTCACGACCTCGCCGAGGTGCAGGTCGGTGATCCGGGTCTCCTCGAGGTCCCGCCCGTCCGCGACCGCCTGGGTGACGTCGCTGTCGCAGATCACCGTGATCGGCCGGCGCTCGCCGTCGTCGCTGATCACCACGAGCGCGTTGTCGTGCGACTTCTTCATCAGGTAGGCGACCGCGGCGACGTGGGCGCTGCGCTCCACCGTCGTCACCGGAGGGCGCATCACCTGTGCGGCGACGAGCGGCCCGGTGCTGGTCGGGGCAGGAGACGGGGGAACGGCCATGTCCGCGATCCCTTCGGAGGGCCCGGTCGTGGGGCCATTGTGGGGGCTGCGGAGGCGGCAGCGGGAGGGCCGGCGGCGGTCAGCTGTCCAGGCGGGCCAGCTGGTCGGCGGTCAGCTGCAGGTCGGCCGCGGCCGCGGAGTCGACGATGGACGCCGGGCGCGACGCCCCCGGGATGGGCACGACCACCTCCGACTGCGCCAGGTGCCAGGCCAGCGCCACCCGGTACACCGACACGCCCAGCTCCGACGCCACCTCGGCGAACGCCGGCGCGGTGTCGTCCAGCGAGCCGGCCGCGGACACGCCGCCGAACGGGCTCCACGGCAGGAACGCCAGCCCGTGCGCCGCGCAGTGCGCCACCTCGTCGGCGGAGAACCGCCAGCCGGGGGAGAACTGGTTCTGCACGCTCACCAGCGCCGGGCCCACGATCGAGCGGGCGACGTCGATCTGCGCGATGTCGGCGTTGGAGATCCCGACCATGCGGACCAGGCCGTCGTCGGCGAGTTGGCGCAACGCGCCCATGGACTCCTCCCAGGGCGTGTCCGGGTCGGGCCGGTGGAACTGGTAGAGCCCGATCGCGTCCACGCCGAGACGCCGCAGCGACTCCTCGCAGGCCTTGCGCAGGTAGGCCGGCGTGCCGTCGAGCTCCCAGTCCGTGCCGCGCCGGGTGTGCCCGCCCTTGGTCGCCACCAGGACGTCGTCGGCACCGGACCCGTAGGAGGCCAGCGCGTCGGCGACCAGCGACTCGTTGTGCCCGAACTCCGCCTCGTCGCGGGCGTAGGCGTCGGCGGTGTCGATGAGCGTCACGCCGGCGTCGAGCGCGGCGTGGACGGTGGCGACGGCGTCCTCGGGGGAGGGCCGGTCGGTCTTGGTGGACAGGGGCATGGCGCCGAGGCCGATGGCGCTGACGGGGCGGTCTCCGATGCGTCGTTGCTGCACGGGGGTGTCGTGCCCCGCGGGTAGCGTCGCAACCGTGAGTTCGCTGTTCGACGAGGCGCCTGCGGAGGCCGTCGCCGTCGACCCCGGCGCCCCGCTGGCCGTGCGCATGCGGCCGCGGTCCCTCGACGAGGTCGTCGGCCAGCAGCACCTGCTCGGCCCGCGCGCGCCGCTGCGCCGCCTGGTCGAGGGCGACGAGCCGATGTCCCTGGTCCTCTACGGCCCGCCGGGCACCGGCAAGACGACGCTGGCGCACGTCATCTCGCTGGCCACCAAGCGCCAGTTCGTGCAGCTGTCGGCCCTGGACTCCGGGGTCAAGGAGGTCCGGGCGGTCATCTCGGCGGCGAAGCGGGAGCTGACCTACGCCGGGCGGCGCACGGTGCTGTTCATCGACGAGGTGCACCGCTTCTCCAAGACCCAGCAGGACTCGCTGCTGTCCGCGGTGGAGGACCGCATCGTCAGCCTGATCGCCGCCACCACCGAGAACCCGTTCTTCTCGGTGGTCAGCCCGCTGCTCTCGCGGTCCCTGGTGCTGGCGCTGCAGCCGCTCTCCGACGACGACGTCCGCACGCTGCTGCGCCGCGCGCTCACCAGCGACCGCGGGCTCGACGGCGCGGTCACGCTGAGCAGCGAGGCCGAGGAGCACCTCGTCCGCATCGCCGGCGGCGACGGCCGCAAGGCGCTGACGGCGCTGGAGTCCGGCGCCGGCGCCGCGCTGGCCGCCGAGCTGGCCGAGATCGACCTGGTCACCCTCGAGACGGCGGTCGCCCAGGCCGCGGTGCGCTACGACCGCCAGGGCGACCAGCACTACGACGTCGCCAGCGCGCTGATCAAGTCGATTCGCGGCAGCGACGTCGACGCCGCCCTGCACTACCTGGCGCGGATGGTGGAGGCGGGGGAGGACCCCCGCTTCATCGCCCGCCGGCTGATCATCTCGGCGAGCGAGGACATCGGCCTGGCCGACCCGACGGCACTGCAGACCGCGGTCGCCGCGATGCAGGCCGTGCAGTTCATCGGCATGCCGGAGGGCCACTTCCCGCTGGCGCACGCCGTGGTCCACCTGGCCACCGCACCGAAGTCCAACGCGGTCACCGTGGCCATCGGCGAGTCGGTCGCCGACGTGCGGGCCGGCCTCGGCGGGCCGGTGCCGCCGGGGCTGCGCGACGCCCACTACGCCGGGGCGAAGAAGCTCGGCCACGGCACGTCCTACAGCTACCCGCACGACGCGCCCGACGGGATCGTGCCGCAGCAGTACCCGCCGGACGCCCTGGTCGGTCGCGACTACTACCGGCCCACCAGCCGCGGAGCCGAGGGCCCGATCGCGGCTCGGCTGGGCAAGCTGCGGGCGATCGTCAGACGACAGCCGGGGCGCCGGGCCTGACCGGCGGCACCGTCCAGCCACCGCCGCCGGGCTCCGGCGGTGCGCGGACGGCGGTCTGCGGCCGCGACTACTGTGACCACGCCGGGCCGACGCCCGCCGGGAGCCCCGGGCGCAGCCCGGTTCCGGACGAGACAGCCGAGGAACAGGAGACCCGCGCGTGACCGCAGGAGAGTGGGCCGGATTGATCGCAGCGCTGGCGCTGGTGCTGCTGGTGCTGCTGCTCGCCGTCCCGATCCTCAAGCTGGGACGCACGCTGGACGAGGCGACCCTGACCATCCGCCAGACGCGGGAGCAGAGCGCGCCGATCCTGAGCCAGGCCTCGACCACGGTCGCGCACGTCAACAGCAACCTGGAGCGGGTCGACGACATCACCGGCAACGCCGCCAACGTCTCCAGCAACGTCGCCGCCCTCACCAGCGTCGTCGCCGCGACCCTCGGCAGCCCGCTGATCAAGGTCGCCGCGTTCAGCTACGGCGTCCGCAGCGCGGCGAAGAAGAAGCGGGAGGGCCAGGCGATCGCCGAGGCCGCCCGCCGCGACAAGGACGAGCGCCGCGCGCGCCGCGCCGCCCGGCGGGCCGCCTGATGCGCCGGCTGTTCTGGCTCGCCATGGGCATCACCATCGGGGCCCTCGTCGTCCGCAAGCTGTCGCGGGCGGCGGAGAAGCTGACCCCGCAGGGCATCGCGGGCGCCCTGGTCGAGGGCCTGCGCGACCTCGCCGACGCGATCGGCGAGTTCGGGGCCGACGTCCGGGCCGCCGCCAGCGCGCGGGAGCAGGAGCTGCGCGCCGGCACCGGCCTGGACGCCCCGCTGCCCGACGGCCGGCCGGCCCAGCTGCCCTACCGCCGGGGCGCGCACGCCGCCGACTCCTGACCCCCTCCCGCCCGCGGGGCCGACCGTCCCGCCCTCTTCCGACCGAGTAGGACATGCAGACCGCCGAGATCCGCCGCCGCTTCCTGGAGCACTTCGCCGCGCGCGGCCACACCGTCGTCCCCAGCGCCTCGCTGGTCTCGCCGGACCCGTCCCTGCTGTTCACGGTGGCCGGGATGGTGCCGTTCATCCCGTACCTGACCGGCCGCGAGCCCGCGCCCTACCCGCGGGCCACCAGCGTGCAGAAGTGCGTGCGCACCCTCGACATCGAGGAGGTGGGCAAGACCACCCGCCACGGCACGTTCTTCCAGATGAACGGCAACTTCTCCTTCGGGGACTACTTCAAGGAGGGGGCCATCCAGCACGCCTGGGACCTGGTCACCGGCCCGGTGGCCGACGGCGGGCTCGGCTTCGACCCGGAGCGCATCTGGGTCACCGTCTACCTGGACGACGACGAGGCGGCCGACGCGTGGAAGCGCATCGCCGGGCTGCCCGAGGAGCGGATCCAGCGCCGGGGGCTGAAGGACAACTACTGGCACACCGGCCAGCCCGGACCGGGCGGCCCGTGCAGCGAGATCTACTACGACCGCGGGCCCGAGCACGGCGCCGACGGCGGTCCGGTGGTCGACGAGGACCGGTTCCTCGAGATCTGGAACCTCGTCTTCATGCAGTACCAGCTCGACGACGTGCGGTCCAAGGAGGAGTTCCGCATCGTCGGCGACCTGCCGAAGAAGAACATCGACACCGGCATGGGCCTGGAGCGGGTGGCCTACCTGCTCCAGGGGGTGAACAACCTCTACGAGATCGACGAGGTCGCCCCGGTGCTGCGCCGCGCGGCCGACCTGGCCGGCGTGACCTACGGCCGCGATCACGAGGACGACGTCCGGCTGCGCGTGGTCGCCGACCACGTCCGCAGCGGCCTGATGCTCATCGGGGACGGCGTGACGCCGGGCAACGAGGGCCGCGGCTACATCCTGCGCCGGCTGCTGCGCCGCGCCGTCCGCTCGATGCGGCTGCTCGGCGTCGACGAGGCCACCCTGCCCGAGCTGCTGCCGGTCTCCCGCGACGCGATGAAGGCCAGCTACCCGGAGCTGGAGACCGACTTCGCGCGCATCTCCAGCGTCGCCTACGCCGAGGAGGAGGCGTTCCGGCGCACCCTCGCCGCCGGGACGACGCTGTTCGACACCGCCGTCGCCCAGGCCAAGCGGGCCGGGACGCCGGAGCTGTCGGGGGAGCAGGCCTTCTCGCTGCACGACACCTACGGCTTCCCGATCGACGTCACCCTCGAGATGGCCACCGAGCAGGGCGTCAGCGTCGACGAGGAGGGCTTCCGGGCCCTCATGCAGCAGCAGCGCGACCGGGCCCGCGCCGACGCCCGCGCCAAGAAGACCGGCTCGGTCGACGTCCTGGCCTACCGGCGGCTGCTCGCCGACCACGGGCCCACCGACTGGCGTGCCTACGACACGCTGCGGACCGACTCGCGCGTGCTCGGCCTGGTCTCCGACCTCGCCGCGGAGGAGGGGGCCGAGGTCGCCCCGGCCGGTCCCGGCGAGGTCACCCGGGTGGTGCTCGACCGCACGCCGTTCTACGCCGAGTCCGGCGGCCAGGTCGCCGACGCCGGCGTCCTGACCTGGGACGGCGGCCGCGCCGAGGTGCTCGACGTGCAGCGGCCGGTCAAGAGCCTGGTCGCCCACCAGGTGCGGGTTCTGGAGGGCGAGCTGCGCGAGGGCGCCGAGCTGGTCGCCGAGGTCGACCGCGAGTGGCGGCTGTCGGCCTGCCAGGCGCACTCGGGCACCCACGTGGTGCACGCCGCGCTGCGCCAGGTGCTCGGCCCGCAGGCGCTGCAGTCGGGCTCCTACAACCGCCCCGGCTACCTGCGGCTGGACTTCGCCTGGCAGGGCGCGCTCACCCAGCAGCAGCGGCACGACATCGAGGACGTCGCCAACGCCGCGGTCCGCGCCGACCACAAGGTCACCGCCAACTACATGACGCTGCCCGAGGCGCAGGCCATCGGCGCGCTGGCGCTGTTCGGGGAGACCTACGGCGAGCAGGTCCGGGTCGTGGAGATCGGCGGCCCGTGGTCGCGCGAGCTGTGCGGTGGCACCCACGTCCAGGGCAGCGCGCAGATCGGCACGCTGGCGCTGACCGGCGAGTCGTCGGTGGGCTCCGGCTCCCGCCGCGTGGAGGCCGTCGTCGGTCTGGAGGGCTTCCGCTACCTGGCCCGCGAGCGCGACCTCGTCCGGCAGCTCGGCGAGGTGCTCAAGACGCCGACCGACAACCTGGTCGAGCGGGTGAGCGGCATGCTCGCCCGGCTGCGGGACGTGGACAAGGAGCTGGCCGAGCTGCGCGCGCAGCAGACCCTCGCCGCGGCGGGGGAGCTGGCCGCCGGGGCGCGGGACGTCAACGGCATCTCCGTGGTCACCGGCGCGCCGGGTGGACTGGCGGGCGGGGACCTGCGCACGCTGACCCTCGACGTGCGCGGGCGGCTGCCCGGCGACCGGCCGGCGGTGGTCTTGCTCGCGTCGGAGACGGCGGGCAAGGTGGCCGTCGTGGCGGCCCTCAACCCGGCCGCCGTGCAGCGGGGGCTCTCCGCCGGCGACCTGGTCCGGGTCGCCGCCGCCCAGGTGGGCGGCAAGGGCGGCGGGAAGGCAGACGTGGCCCAGGGGGGCGGTACCGACCCCGCGGGCATCCCAGCGGCCCTGCAGGCCGGCGAACAGGCGGTCGCGACCGCCGCAGGGAGGTAGGCAGGCGTGGCCGGACCCCAGTACCCCAGCCCCGACGAGACCGGCCCGGTGGGCGAGCGGCGGGTGCGCCGCCCGGCGGTGCCCCCGCCGCCGGCCCGCCCGCGCCCGGCCCCGCCGGCTGCGCCGCAGGAGCCGGGCCACCACAGCACCGAGGCCATCGACCTGACCGCCGGCTTCCCGCCGGTGCGCCACGAGACGGCGCAGATCGACCTGTCCGGCGGGCTGCCGGGCGGCCTGCCGATCCCGCCGCGCCGACCGAAGCAGGGCCGGCGGCTGGGCATCGACGTCGGCACGGTGCGGGTGGGGGTGGCGATCTCCGACCCGACGGGCACCCTGGCCAGCCCGCTGGAGACCGTCCAGCGCCGGCGCGACGAGTCCGACCTGGACCGCATCGCCGACCTCGTCGTGGAACACGAGGTGACAGAGGTGATCGTGGGGGAGCCGAGGCACCTCTCGGGAGCGTCGGGCGCCTCTGCGCGGGAGGCACGTGCTTACTCTCGGGCACTCGCCGGGCGCATCGGCTCCGTGCCCGTGCACCTCGTCGACGAAAGGCTCTCCACCGTGACCGCAGCCAGTTCCCTCCGGGCGAACGGTCTCGACAGCCGACAGCAGCGCTCGGTGATCGACCAGGCCGCCGCCGTGGTCATCCTCCAGGCCTATCTGGACGCCCAGCGGGAGCAGTCGTGACGGGTCCGACCCCGTCCTCGCGGCGGGGTCGGCACGCGTCCCCGGACCTCCCGAGCGGCGTCCCCGCCACGGCGTGGATGGCCTCGATGCCGCGCTCCCCGGGCGGCCGCGCCGCCGCCCCCGGCGACCGCAGCACCGGCCCGCTGCCCGGTCCCGGCGGCGGACTGCCCCGGCTGACCGCCTCCCGGGACGAGGAGGGCTCGACGCACCCCTCGGCCCCGCTGCCGGACCTCCCACCGCGGCCGGCGGGCGCCTGGTCGCGCATGCCGCGGCGCGCCGACGCGGCCGACGACGACCAGACCGTGGCCCAGCCCCTCGGCGCGCAGCCGGCCGTGCCCGGCGATCCCTCCGACGACGAGGGCACCGCCGACCGCGACCTGCACGGCTGGGACGAGGACGACGACGCCACCGGCGGCCTCGAGGTGATCGGCGCCGCCGGGTCCGACGACCCGCGCCGCTCCCGGCGCCGGCGGGACGGCGACGGCGACGGCGGGCGCCGGGGCGGCCGAGGCGGGCGGCGCAGCCCGCTGGCCGTCGTCCTGTCGCTGGTCGTGCTGGCCGGTCTGGTCGCCGGCATCGTCGTCGGCGGCAAGGCGCTGATCAACCTGGTCAACCCGCCCAGCGAGGACTTCGCGGGGCAGGGCACCGGCAGCGTCGAGGTGCGCATCGCGGTGGGCGACACCCTCAGCGACATCGGCCGGACCCTCGTCGACGACGGCGTCATCGCCTCGGTCGGCCCGTTCATCGAGGCCGCCGAGACCGAGCCGGCGGCGACCGGAATCCAACCCGGCGTCTACGCCATGCGGTCGCAGATGAGCGGCCAGGCGGCGCTCGACCTGCTGCTCGACCCGGCCACCCGGCTGTTCTCGCGGGTGACCATCCCCGAGGGCTTCACCGTGCAGGCGGTCCTGGAGCGGCTCGCCGAGGCCACCCAGACCCCGCTGGAGGAGGTGCAGGCCGCGGCGGCCGACCCCGCCGCCCTGGGCCTGCCGGCCTACGCGAACGGGACCCTGGAGGGCTATCTCTTCCCGGCCACCTACGACTTCACCCCGGACGACGAGCCGGTCGACATGCTGCGCGCGATGGTCGCGAAGTTCACCGAGACGGCGAACGGCCTGCAGCTCGAGCAGCGGGCCGCGGCCGCCGGCCGGTCGGTGCACGACGTGGTCACCGTGGCCTCCATGGTCCAGTCGGAGACCCGGCTGGACGAGGAGCGGACCGACGTCGCCCAGGTCGTCTACAACCGGCTGGGCCAGGGCATCCCGCTCGGGGTCGACGCGGCGCTGGCGTACGGCCTGCAGAAGAACGGCAACGAGCTGACCGTCGACGACCTGCAGACCGACAGCCCGTACAACACCCGGACCCGCGCCGGCCTCCCGCCGACGCCGATCAGCTCGCCGGGTGAGGCCAGCCTCGAGGCGGCCCTGGCGCCGTCGTCCGGGGACCTCCTGTACTACGTGCTGGAGAACGCCGACGGCCACCACTTCTTCACCGCCGACTACGCGGAGTTCCAGGCGGCCCGGGAGCGCTGCGCCAGCGCCGGCCTCGGCTGCGGTGGCTGACGGGGGGACGCGGCAGCACGGCACCCACCGGGCGGCGGTCCTCGGCCGCCCGGTGGGGCACTCGCTGTCCCCGCTGCTGCACCGGGCGGCGTACGCGGCGCTCGGGCTGACCGACTGGACCTACGACGCGCTGGACATCGGCGCGGAGGACCTGCCGGTCCTGCTCGCCGGGCTCGGGGAGGAGTGGCGCGGCTTCTCGGTCACCATGCCGTGCAAGCAGGCCGCCGTGGACGTCGCCGACGTCGTCGACCCGCTCCCGCAGCTGCTGCACGCGGCGAACACGCTGGTCCGCACCGAGGCCGGGTGGCGGGCGGAGAACACCGACGTCACCGGCATCGGCATGGCCCTGCAGCTGGCCGGCGTCGAGCAGGTGGACCGGGCGGCGATCGTCGGGGCCGGGGGCACGGCGGCCGCCGCCGCGGTCGCGCTGGCCTCGCTGGGAGCCCAGCACGTGGACGTCGTCGTCCGGCAGCCCGCGCGGGCGTTCGACCTGCTGCGGGTGCTGGAGACCCTGGACGTGCCCACGACGGTGCGCTCGCTGGAGGGCGCGGTCGTCGACGCCTCGGTCGTGGTGAGCACCGTGCCGGTCGGCGGGCAGCCGGTCGTGTCCTCGTTGCCGTGGCGGGCCGGGCAGACCGTCCTCGACGTGCTCTACGACCCGTGGCCCACCCCGCTGGCGCAGCGCGTGCAGGAGGCCGGCGGCACCGTCGTCGGCGGCCTGGACGTGCTGTTCTGGCAGGCCACCGCGCAGGTGGAGCTGATGACCGGGCACCCCGCGCCGATCGAGGCGATGCGCGCGGCGCTCGACACCCGCTGACCCCGGTGCCGGTCGGGGAGCTCCCGGGCGCCGTCGTCGCGGTGCTGGCCGCCGTCCCGGCGCTGGCGCTCGGGCCGTGGCTGGCCCGCTGCACCGTCCGCCTGGCGCACCGGGACGACGCGGCGTCGGCCGGGCCGGGGCGGACGGCGCTGACCTGCGGGCTGCTCGGCGCGGCGTTCGCCGGGGTGCTGCTCCTCGCGGGGCTGCGTCCGGCCACGGCCGGTCTCGCGTGGGCCGCCGCGGCAGGGGTCGTGCTGGCCGGGGTGGACCTCGCCGTCCACCGGTTGCCCGACCGGGTCACCTTCCCCGCGTACGCCGTGGTCGGCGCCGCCCTGCTGGCCGACGCGGCCGTGCTGGGCACGTGGCCGGCGCTGCTGCGCGCGGTGCTGGCGGCGGCCGTCGCGTTCGGGCTGGCCGCCCTCGGCGCGCTGGCCTCGCCGCAGGGGCTCGGCTACGGCGACGTGAAGCTGCTGGGCCTGCTCGGGCTGGTGCTCGGCTGGGTGGGCTGGGGCGCGCTGCTGGCCGGGGTGTTCCTCGGCCTGCTCACCGGCGCCGCGGTGTCCCTGGCGCTGCTGGCAACCCGCCGGGCCGGGTGGCGCACCGCGCTGCCGTTCGGACCGCCGCTGCTGGTCGGGGCGGCGCTCGCGCTGGCTCTGGAGGGCCCCTGGTGACGAGCTGCGACGGCCACCCTCCAGGGGCCCGCCCGAGCCTGCGCGGGAAGGGGTGGACGGCGGTCCTTCTACACTCCGGGGCATGTTGCGCTGGCTGACCGCCGGTGAGTCGCACGGCCAGCAGCTCACCGCCATCCTCGAGGGCCTGCCCGCCGGCGTGCGGGTGCAGACCTCCGACCTCGACGTCGACCTGGCCCGTCGCCGGCTCGGCCACGGCCGCGGCGCGCGGATGTCCTTCGAGCAGGACGTCGTCACGCTGACCGGCGGGGTGCGCCACGGCCTGACGCAGGGCGGGCCGATCGCCGTCCAGGTCGGCAACACCGAGTGGCCCAAGTGGGAGACGGTGATGTCGGCCGACCCGGTCGACCCCGAGGTGCTCGCGGGCCAGGCCCGCAACGCGCCCCTCACCCGGCCGCGCCCCGGCCACGCCGACCTTGCCGGCATGCAGAAGTACGGCTTCGACGACGCCCGTCCGGTGCTGGAGCGGGCCAGCGCGCGGGAGACCGCCGCCCGCGTCGCCCTCGGTGCGGTCGCCCGCGCGTTCCTGCGCCAGGTGCTCGACGCCGAGGTCGTCAGCCACGTGGTCGGCATCGGGCCGGTCGTCGCGCCCGACGGCCTCGTCCCCGGCCCGCAGGACAACCCCCGGATCGACGAGGACCCGGTCCGCTGCGCCGACCCGGCCACCAGTGAGCTGATGGTCGCCGAGGTCGACGACGCCCGGAAGAACGGCGACACCCTCGGCGGGGTCATCGAGGTCGTCGTCCACGGCCTGCCGCCGGGCCTGGGCAGCCACGTGCACTGGGACCGCCGGCTGGACTCCCGGCTGGCCGCCGCCCTGATGGGCGTGCAGTCGGTGAAGGCGGTCGAGGTCGGCGACGGCCTGGAGACCGCCCGGCGCCGCGGGTCGGTCGCCCACGACGAGATCGTGCTCGCCGACGGCCGGGTCCAGCGGACCACCGACCGCGCCGGCGGCATCGAGGGCGGTATGACCAACGGCGAGGTGCTGCGGGTCCGTGCGGCGATGAAGCCGATCTCGACCGTCCCGCGGGCGCTGTCCACCGTCGACGTCGCCACCGGTGAGCCGGCGGTCGCGATCAACCAGCGCAGCGACGCGTGCGCGGTGCCCCGCGGCGCCGTCGTCATGGAGGCGATGGTGGCCCTCGTGCTGGCCGACGCCGCGCTGGAGAAGTTTGGCGGCGACTCGCTGACCGAGACCCGCCGCAACGCGCAGGCCTACCTCGACGCGCTGGCGATCCGTTGACCCCCGCCGAACCCGGGACCCCCGCCGACCCGACGACCCGCCCCGTCCTGGTCCTCGTCGGCCCGCCGTCGTCGGGCAAGACCACCGTCGGCACGGCGGTCGCCGAGATGCTCGGCGTCCCCTTCCGCGACACCGACGCCGACATCGAGGACGTCACCGGGCAGACCGTCGCCGACCTGTTCGTCGAGCGCGGCGAGCCGTTCTTCCGCTCCCTCGAGGAGCAGGCCGTGGCCCGGGCGCTCGGCGCGCACGAGGGCGTCCTGGCCCTCGGCGGCGGAGCGGTGCTCAGCGCCGCGACGCGGGAGCTGCTGGTCGGCTACGGCCGGGCCGGCGGCACGGTCGTGTGGCTGGACGTCGACCTCTCCTCCGCGGCCGAGCGCGTGGGCCTGGGCCGCACCCGCCCGGTGCTGGGCATGAACCCCCGGGCCACGCTGCGCAACCTGCTGCTGGCACGGGCACCGCTGTACGAGGAGGTGGCCTCGCTGCGCGTCCCCACCGGCGGCCGTGAGCCCGGCGACGTGATCGCCGACGTCGCCGCCGCCCTGCGCACGCGGACCAACCGATGACGCTGCGGCGGGTGACCGTCCCGGGCGGCAAGCCCTACGACGTCGTCATCGGGCCGGGGGCGCAGGTCGAGCTGGGGCTGGTGCTGGCCGGCACCGCGCGGGCGGCCGTCGTCCACGCCCCGCCGCTGGCCGGGCTCGCCGGCGCGGCGGTGGAGACGCTGCAGACCGCCGGGGTCGCCGCGGAGGCCGTCGTCGTCCCCGACGGGGAGGCCGCCAAGACCGCCGAGGTCGCCGCCCGCGCCTGGGAGGAGTTCGGCCGCCTGGGGCTGACCCGGTCCGACGCCGTCGTCGGGGTCGGCGGGGGAGCGGTCACCGACCTGGCCGGGTTCCTCGCCGCCACCTGGGTCCGCGGCGTCCGCGTCGTCCACCTGCCGACCAGCCTGCTGGGCATGGTCGACGCCGCCGTCGGCGGGAAGACCGGCATCAACACCGGCGCCGGCAAGAACCTCGTCGGGGCGTTCCACCCGCCGGCCGGGGTGCTGGCCGACACCGACGTCCTCGCCGGGCTGCCGGAGGCGGAGTTCCGCGCCGGGCTGGCCGAGGTCGTCAAGTGCGGGTTCATCGCCGACGCCGCCGTCCTCGAGCTGCTCGAGGCCGACCCCACCGGCCGCCGCGACACCGTCGAGCTCATCGAGCGCGCGGTGCGGGTCAAGGCCGAGGCGGTGGGCGAGGACCTGTTCGACACCGGCCGCCGCGAGTTCCTCAACTACGGGCACACCCTCGCCCACGCCATCGAGCGGGTCGAGGACTTCGGCTGGCGGCACGGCGAGGCGGTCGCCGTCGGCCTGGTGTTCGCCGCCGAGCTGGCCGGGCAGGCCGGGCTGCTGACCCGCGCCGAGGTCGACCGGCACCGCGAGCTGGTCGCCGCGATGGGGCTGCCGACCCGCTACGCCGGGGACTGGACGCGGCTGCAGTCGGTCATGCGGGTGGACAAGAAGGCCCGCGGGGCGTCGCTGCGGTTCGTCGTCCTCGACGGGCTGGGCCACCCGCGGATCCTGGCCGATCCGGACCAGGCCTGGCTGGACGCGGCGTGGGCCGCAGTAGCGGAGGAAGCGTGACGATCCAGGTGCTCAACGGCGCCAACCTCGGCCGGCTCGGCCTGCGCGAGCCCGAGAAGTACGGGACGACGACGTACGCCGAGCTGGTCGAGCTGCTCGAGGGCACCGGCCGGGACCTCGGCGTCGAGGTACGGGTGCGGCAGACCGACAGCGAGGGCGAGCTGCTCGGCTGGGTGCACGCCGCCTCCGACGCCGGCGAGGCCGTGGTGATCAACCCCGGCGGGTGGTCGCACACCTCCGTGGTGCTGCACGACGCCCTGGCCGCGCTCAACGGCCCGCTGGTCGAGGTGCACATCACCAACATCCACAAGCGGGAGGAGTTCCGGCACTTCTCCTACGTCTCCCGGGTGGCCGACGGCGTCATCGCCGGCCTCGGCGTGCAGGGCTACGTGCTGGCGCTGCAGTGGCTGGTCGCCCGAGGTCACCGGTGAACCACGCCGCCCGACGGGACGCGCTGCGGGCGACCGCCGCCGAGCAGGGGCTGGACGCCGTCCTGGTGACCAACCTGCTCAACGTCCGCTACCTGACCGGCTTCACCGGCTCCAACGGCGCGCTGCTGCTGCGCACCGATGGCGGGGACGTCTTCGGCACCGACGGCCGGTACACCACGCAGGCCGGCGTCCAGGTGCCCGACGTCGAGCTGCTCGTGGACCGCGCCACCGTCGCCTCCCTCGCCCGCGAGGCGGTCCGCCGGAAGGCCGCCCGGATCGGCTACGAGAGCCACCACCTCACCGTCGACGGGCTGCGCGCGCTCGAGGGCGTGCTGGCCGACGCCGCCGCGGGGGGCGCCGTGCCGGAGCTGGCCTCGGTGCGCCGGGCCGTCGAGGCGCAGCGGGCGGTCAAGGACGACGACGAGATCGACGCGCTGCGCCGGGCCTGCGCCGTGGCCGACTCCGCGCTGGCCGAGCTCGCCGGCGAGGGCGCGCTGCGGCCGGGGCGCACGGAGCTTCAGGTCGGCCGCGAGCTCGACGCCCGCATGCTGGCGATGGGCGCCGAGGCGCCGTCGTTCGAGACGATCGTGGCCACCGGCGCGAACTCGGCCATCCCGCACCACCGCCCCGACACCACCGAGCTGCGGGCCGGCGACTTCCTCAAGCTCGACTTCGGCGCGACCGTCGACGGGTACCACTCCGACATGACCCGCACGATCGTCCTCGGGCACGCGGCCGACTGGCAGCGCGAGGTGTACGAGCTGGTCGCGGCGGCGCAGGCCGCCGGCCGGGCCGCGCTGGCGGTCGGCGCCGACGTGGTGGCGGTCGACGCGGCGGCGCGCGACGTCATCGCCGACGCCGGCCACGGCGACCACTTTCCCCACGGCCTCGGCCACGGGGTCGGGCTGGAGATCCATGAGGCGCCGGGCATCGGCCAGCTCGGCGCGGGTACGCTGGCCGCCGGCATGGCCGTCACCGTGGAGCCCGGCGTCTACCTGCCCGGCCACGGCGGTGTCCGGATCGAGGACACGCTGGTCGTCACGGACGACGAGCCGGAGTTGTTGACCCTCACGAGCAAGGAACTGCTGGTCCTCTAGATGGCTACCACCAACGACCTCAAGAACGGCATGGTCCTCAACCTCGACGGCCAGCTCTGGACCGTCACCGAGTTCCAGCACGTCAAGCCGGGCAAGGGCGGCGCGTTCGTCCGCACCACGCTGAAGAACGTGCTCTCGGGCAAGGTCGTCGACAAGACCTTCAACGCCGGCACCAAGGTCGACACCGCCACCGTCGACAAGCGGAACATGACGTACCTGTACAAGGACGGCACCGACTTCGTCTTCATGGACGGCGAGACCTACGACCAGATCCACGTGCCGGCCGAGACCGTCGGCGGCGGCGCGGACTACCTGCTGGAGAACACCGAGGCCGTCGTCGCCGTCCACGAGGGCACCCCGCTCTACGTCGAGCTCCCGGTGACCCTGGAGCTGGTCGTGCAGCACACCGACCCGGGCCTGCAGGGCGACCGCTCCACCGGCGGCACCAAGCCCGCCACCCTGGAGACCGGCGCGCAGATCCAGGTGCCGCTGTTCGTCAACACCGGCGACAAGCTCAAGGTCGACACCCGCGACGGCCGGTACCTCGGCCGCGCCAACTGACGCGGGCGGGCGGGCAGGTCGCATGGCTGCACGGTCCAAGGCGCGCAAGCGGGCGGTCGACGTCCTCTACGCCGCCGACCTCCGGAGCCGGGACCCGCGGGAGCAGCTGGCCGAGGAGGTCGCCGCCGGGCAGCCGCCGGTCAACGACCACACCGTCCGGCTGGTCGAGGGCGTGGTCGAGCACGCCGCCCGCATCGACGAGCTGATCGACCGGCACGCCCGCGGCTGGTCGATCGACCGGCTGCCCGACGTCGACCGCGCCATCCTGCGGATGGCCGTCTTCGAGCTGCTGTGGGACGACGACGTCCCCGACCCGGTGGTCATCGACGAGGCGGTGGAGCTGGCCAAGCGGCTGTCCACCGACGACTCGCCGGCCTACGTCAACGGCGTCCTGGGCGCCATCCTCGAGGCCGAGCTGCCGACCAGCTGACCGCACCACCGACGCGATAGGGCCCGCTCCGATCGACGGAGCGGGCCCTGTCGCGTTCCGGGGTCGCGCCGCCGCCCACTGCTGGGCCGAGCGCCGGGGCGGGCCTCAGCCCGGCAGATCGGGGCCGGGACCGGCGGCCACGAGCATGGCGGCGACCCGGGCGGCGGACCGCTGCCGCTGGACGCGCCGCAGGGCGGCCCGCCGGCGCGCGGCGAGCAGGAGATCCCGGTCCAGCACGACGGGGACCGGGACGGGCTGGGACATGGCGGACTCCTCGGCGGTCGATGCGACGCCGCGGACGCTAGGACCTCCTGCTGACACTTCCCATCCCCCAATGCGGAGGAGCGGTCGCAGGGAAGGGACCCCGGGTGCGCGAGAGGCCCCCGACCGACGGGTCGGGGGCCTCTCGCGTTTAGGAGGTCGCTCTCAGCGCGGGGAGCGGCGGCGCTCCCAGTTGGGGTTGACCTCGTCCTCGTCCTCGTCACCGCCGAAGCCGACGACGCTCTCCATGCCGGGGGAGAGCACCCCCCACTCGATGAGCCGGCTGGTCAGCTCGTCGGGGCTCATGTCGTAGATGATCGCCAGCGACTTGAGGTCCTCCGCGCGGATGGAGAGCACCTTGCCGTTGTAGTCGTGCCGCTGGGCCTGGATGGTCGAGGCGTACCGGGCCAGCGGTCCGGCCTCGTCGGCGGGCAGCGAGCCCAGCGACTCGAGGTTGAGCACGATCTTCGTCGTCGAGGTGACCGCCGAGCTGGGCCGCGGGTCGGGCAGCAGCTCCGAGACCGGCACGCCGTAGAAGACGGCCAGCTCGGACAGGCGCTGCACGGTCACCGCGCGGTCGCCGCGCTCGTACGAGCCGACCACGACGGCCTTCCAGCGGCCGTGCGACTTGTCCTCGACTCCCTGGAGCGAGAGCCCCTGCTGGTTGCGGATGGCGCGGAGCCGGGCACCGAGGGCCCGTGAGTAGTCGGTGCTCATCGCTTCCTGCTCACTGTGCGTCGTCGTGGGCGAGTTGTCGTCACGGAGCGTACTGGTCGAGCCGGATCGGCGACACCAGGACACTCCTCCGGGTGCAATGGCCCCACATCGTGGCCCAACCAGCCGCGATGCGGGTCACATCCGGGCGTGCAGTACCGTCGGCCCCGGTCCGACCACTCCTTTAACGACCCGTCCCGTGAGGCGGGGAAGGAGGCCCCATGGCCAGTTCACCCGAGCCTGCCCGGGAGCCGGCACCGGCGTCCGCCGGTGCGCCCCCCGCAGCACTCCTCTCCGCCGCCGACGTGGCCCGCGTCCTCGACCGGATGGCCCACCAGGTCATCGAGCGTGCCGCCTCGGCCAGCCCCGACTCCGCGGACGGCGGTCTGTCCGACGTCGTCCTGATCGGCATCCCCACCCGCGGCGCCCCGCTGGCCCGCCGGCTGGCCGCCCGCATCGAGGCGTTCTCCGGGACGGCGGTCGACGTCGGCACCGTCGACATCACCCTCTACCGCGACGACCTGCGGCGGCGCGGCGTCCGCGCGCTGGAGCCGACGACGCTGCCGGAGGCGGGCATCGACGACCGGCTGGTCGTGCTCGTCGACGACGTCCTCTACTCCGGCCGCTCGGTGCGGGCCGCGCTCGACGCGCTGCGCGACCTGGGCCGGCCGCGGGCGGTGCGGCTCGCCGTCCTGGTGGACCGCGGGCACCGCGAGCTGCCGATCCGTGCCGACTACGTGGGCAAGAACGTGCCCACCTCCCGCACCCAGCAGGTGCGCGTCCACCTCACCGAGGTGGACGGCGCCGACGAGGTGCTGCTCACGGAGGAGCCAGGAGGGCGACAGGGAGTGAGCATCGCAGCGAGCTCTGCGAGCGAGGAGCGGAGCGACCGCGGAGCCGACCAGGGGAGCAGAGCGTGAAGCGCCACCTGCTGGAGGCCGCCGACCTCGACCGCGCCGACGCGACCCTGGTGCTGGACACCGCCGCGCAGATCGAGCAGGCGCTGGCCGGCCGCGAGGTCAAGAAGCTGCCGACGCTGCGCGGCCGCACGGTGGTCAACCTCTTCTACGAGGACTCCACCCGCACCCGCATCTCCTTCGAGCTGGCCGCCAAGCGGCTGTCCGCCGACGTCATCAACTTCTCGGCCAAGGGCAGCAGCGTCTCCAAGGGCGAGAGCCTCAAGGACACCGCGCTGACCCTGGAGGCGATGGGGTCCGACGCGGTCGTCGTCCGGCACAGCGCCTCGGGCGCGCCGCACCGCCTGGCGCACTGGGTGCGCGGCAGCGTCGTGAACGCCGGCGACGGCACCCACGAGCACCCCACGCAGGCACTGCTGGACGCCTACACGATCCGGCACCGGCTCGGCCGGCTGGAGGGCGTGCGGGTGGCCGTCGTCGGCGACGTCCTGCACAGCCGGGTGGCCCGCTCCAACGTGCGGCTGCTGCACACCCTCGGCGCGGAGGTCACCCTCGTCGCCCCGCCGACCCTGCTGCCGGTCGGCGTGGGGAGCTGGCCGGCGGAGGTCTCCTACGACCTCGACGCCGTGCTGCCCAAGGCCGACGTCGTGATGATGCTGCGCGTCCAGGCCGAGCGGATGAACGCCTCGTACTTCCCCAGCGCCCGGGAGTACAGCCGCCGCTACGGGCTCGACGCCCGCCGCATGGGGGTGCTCGGCGACGACGCGATCGTCATGCACCCCGGCCCGATGAACCGCGGGATGGAGATCGCCGCCGAGGTGGCCGACTCCGCCCGCTCCACGATCGTCGAGCAGGTCGGCAACGGGGTCTCCGTGCGCATGGCCGTGCTCTACCTGCTCCTGGGAGGCGCCCCCTCATGACCGTCCTGATCACGGGGGCCCGCCCCTACGGCGAGGACGCCGCCGACATCCTGGTCGAGGACGGCCGGATCGCCGCGATCGGCGAGTCGCTGTCGGTCCCGGGCGCCGACGTCGTCGACGCCGCCGGCCTGATCGCCCTGCCCGGCCTGGTCGATCTGCACACCCACCTGCGCGAGCCCGGCCGGGAGGACGCCGAGACCGTCGAGACCGGCAGCCGGGCGGCGGCCCTGGGCGGCTACACCGCGGTGCACGCCATGGCCAACACCGATCCGGTCGCCGACACCGCCGGCGTCGTGGAGCAGGTGTGGCGGCTGGGCCAGCAGGCCGGGCTGGTCGACGTCGTCCCGGTCGGGGCGGTGACCGTCGGGCTGGCCGGCGCGCGGCTGGCCGAGCTGGGCGCGATGGCCGACTCCGCCGCGCGGGTGCGGGTGTTCTCCGACGACGGGCACTGCGTCGCCGACCCCGCGCTGATGCGCCGGGCGCTGGAGTACGTGAAGGCCCTGGACGGCGTCGTGGCGCAGCACGCCGAGGAGCCGCGGCTGACCGTCGGCGCCCAGATGCACGAGGGCGACCGGTCGGCCCGCCTCGGCCTCACCGGCTGGCCCGCGGCGGCGGAGGAGGCGATCATCGCCCGCGACGTGCTGCTGGCCGAGCACGTGGGCGCGCGGCTGCACGTCTGCCACGTCTCGACGGCGGGCTCGGTGGAGATCCTGCGCTGGGCCAAGTCGCGCGGGGTGCAGGTGACCGCCGAGGTCACCCCGCACCACCTGCTGCTCACCGACGAGTGCGCCGAGAGCTACGACCCCGTGTTCAAGGTCAACCCGCCGCTGCGCACCGACGCCGACGTGCAGGCGCTGCGGGCCGGGCTCGCCGACGGCACGATCGACGCCGTCGCCACCGACCACGCCCCGCACGCCGTGGAGGACAAGGAGTGCGAGTGGGCGCAGGCCCGGCCCGGGATGCTCGGGCTGGAGCAGGCGCTGTCGGTCGTGGTCGACACGATGGTCGACACCGGCCTGCTCGACTGGCGCGGCGTCGCCGACCGGATGTCCGCCCGCCCGGCCGCCATCGGCCGCCTGGACGGGCACGGCCGCCCGCTCGCCCCCGGCGAGCCGGCCAACCTGCTGCTGCTCGACCCCGCCGCCCGGGTCACCGTCGACCCGGCCGCGCTGGCCAGCCGCAGCCGCAACAGCCCCTATGCCGGCCGGGAGCTCCCCGGCCGGGTGGTCGCCACGTTCCTGCGGGGGACGGCGACCGTTCTGGACGGGAAGGCAGTTCGTTGACAGACGCGATCCTCGTGCTCGAGGACGGAAGGACGTTCCGCGGCGAGGCCTACGGCGCGGTCGGCACGACGCTGGGCGAGGCGGTGTTCGCCACCGGCATGACCGGCTACCAGGAGACGCTGACCGACCCCAGCTACGCCCGGCAGATCGTCGTCATGACCGCTCCGCACATCGGCAACACCGGCGTGAACGAGGAGGACGACGAGAGCCGCCGCATGTGGGTGGCCGGGTTCGTCGTCCGCGACCCCGCCCGCCGCCCGGCCAACTGGCGGGCCACCGGCAGCCTGGACGACGAGCTGGTCGCCCAGGGCGTCGTCGGCATCAGCGGGATCGACACCCGGGCGCTGACCCGCCACCTGCGCGAGCGCGGTGCGATGCGCGCCGGCATCAGCAGCGAGGGGCTGTCGGCCGAGGAGCTGCTCACCCGGGTGCGGTCCTCGGAGAGCATGACCGGCGCCGACCTGGCGCCCGCGGTCACCGCCAACGACCCGTACGTCGTGCCGGCGGTGGGGGAGAAGCGGTTCACCATCGCCGCGCTCGACCTCGGCATCAAGACCGCCACCCCCCGGCACCTGGCCGAGCTCGGCGTCGAGACGCACGTGCTGCCGGCCACCGCCACCGCCGAGGACCTGCTCGCCGCCGGGCCCGACGGGGTGTTCCTCTCCAACGGCCCCGGTGACCCGGCCGCCGCGGACTACGCCGTCGAGGCGGTGCGCGGGGTCCTCGACGCCGGCCGCCCGCTGTTCGGCATCTGCTTCGGCAACCAGATCCTCGGCCGGGCGCTGGGCCTGGGCACCTACAAGCTGCGCTTCGGCCACCGCGGCCTCAACCAGCCGGTGCTCGACCGGGTCAGCGGCACGGTCCGGGTGACCAGCCACAACCACGGCTTCGCCGTCGACGCCCCGCTCGACCGGCCGACCGACACCCCCTACGGGCGGGTCGAGGTCAGCCACGTGGGTCTCAACGACGACGTCGTCGAGGGCCTGCGCCTGCTGGACGCCCCGGCGTTCAGCGTGCAGTTCCACCCCGAGTCCGCCGCCGGCCCGCACGACGCGGCGCCGCTGTTCGGCCGGTTCGTCGACCTCATGGAGACCGCCCGGACCGGGGACGGGCACGCCGGTGGGCCGCCGCCCCAGGTCACGCACAGCACGGGGGAGAAGGCCTGACATGCCCAAGCGCACCGACATCTCGCACGTGATGGTGATCGGCTCCGGGCCGATCCTCATCGGCCAGGCCGCCGAGTTCGACTACTCCGGCACCCAGGCCTGCCGGGTGCTCAAGGCCGAGGGGCTGCGGGTCAGCCTGGTCAACAGCAACCCGGCGACGATCATGACCGACCCGGACGTCGCCGACGCCACCTACGTGGAGCCGCTCACGCCGGAGTTCGTCGAGAAGGTCATCGCCAAGGAGCGCCCCGACGCGCTGCTGGCCACCCTCGGCGGACAGACCGCGCTGAACATCGCCATCGGCCTGTACGAGAACGGCGTCCTGGAGAAGTACGGCGTCCGGCTCATCGGCGCCGACGTCGACGCGATCAACCGCGGCGAGGACCGGCAGATGTTCAAGGACATCGTCCGGTCGATCGGCGCCGACGCGCCCCGGTCGAAGGTGTGCGCGAGCGTCGAGGAGGCGCTGGCGACCGCCGCCGAGGTCGGCTACCCGGTGGTCATCCGGCCGTCGTTCACCATGGGCGGGCTGGGCTCGGGCATCGCCACCGACGAGCCGATGCTGCGCCGCATGGCCGGGCACGGGCTGGCCGACTCGCCCGTCCACACCGTCCTCATCGAGGAGTCGGTGCTCGGCTGGAAGGAGTACGAGCTCGAGCTCATGCGCGACCGCAGCGACAACGTGGTCGTCATCTGCTCGATCGAGAACGTCGACGCGATGGGCGTGCACACCGGCGACTCGGTGACCGTCGCCCCCGCGATGACCCTCACCGACCGCGAGTACCAGCGGATGCGCGACGTCGGCATCGCCGTGCTGCGGGCGGTCGGCGTGGACACCGGCGGCTGCAACATCCAGTTCGCCGTCCACCCGGAGACCGGCCGGCTGGTCGTCATCGAGATGAACCCGCGGGTGTCCCGGTCCAGCGCGCTGGCGTCGAAGGCCACCGGTTTCCCGATCGCCAAGATCGCCGCCAAGCTGGCCATCGGCTACACCCTCGACGAGATCACCAACGACATCACCGGGGTCACGCCGGCGGCCTTCGAGCCGACGCTGGACTACGTCGTCGTCAAGATCCCGCGGTTCGCGTTCGAGAAGTTCCCCGGCGCCGACCCGCGGCTGACCACGACGATGAAGAGCGTCGGCGAGGTCATGGCGCTGGGCCGCAACTTCCCCGAGGCGCTGGGCAAGGCGATGCGGTCCACCGAGACCAAGGCGGCCGGCTTCTGGACCGGAGCAGACGACGGGTCGACCGCCGAGGAGCTGCTCGAGGCGCTGGGCACCCCGGTCGACGGCCGGCTCTACCTGGCCGAGCGGGCGCTGGCGGCGGGCGCCACCGTCGAGCAGGTCTCCGCGGCCAGCGGGTTCGACCCGTGGTTCGTCGACCAGATCGCCCTGGTCGCCGAGGTGGGCCGGGAGGTCCGCGAGGCGCCGGCGCTCACCTCGCAGCTGCTCCGCCGCGCCAAGCGGCACGGCCTGTCCGACCGGCAGATCGCCTCGCTGCGGCCGGAGCTGGCCGGGGAGGACGGCGTCCGGACGCTGCGCCGCCGGCTGGGCATCCGGCCGGTCTACAAGACCGTCGACACCTGCGCCGCGGAGTTCGCCGCCCGCACCCCGTACCACTACTCCTCGTACGACGAGGAGACCGAGGTGGAGCCGCGGGAGAAGCCGGCGGTGCTCATCCTCGGCTCCGGACCCAACCGGATCGGGCAGGGCATCGAGTTCGACTACTCGTGCGTGCACGCCGTCCAGGCGCTGCAGGACGCCGGCTACGAGGCGGTGATGGTCAACTGCAACCCCGAGACCGTCTCCACCGACTACGACACCGCCGACCGGCTGTACTTCGAGCCGCTGACCTTCGAGGACGTCCTCGAGGTGGTCGAGGCCGAGCGCGCCGCCGGCCCGGTCGCCGGCGTCATCTGCACCCTCGGCGGGCAGACGCCGCTGGGCCTGGCGCAGCGGCTCAAGGACGCCGGCGTCCCGGTGCTGGGCACCTCGCCGGAGTCGATCGACGCCGCCGAGGACCGCGGCGCCTTCTCCCGCGTGCTCGCCGACACCGGGCTGCTCGCCCCCAAGCACGGCACGGCGACGACGTTCACCGAGGCCCGCGAGATCGCCGCCGCCATCGGCTACCCGGTGCTGGTCCGGCCCTCGTACGTGCTCGGCGGGCGGGGCATGGAGATCGTCTACGACGACGCGACGCTGGAGGCCTACATCGCCAAGGCCACCGACGTCAGCCCCGAGCACCCGGTGCTGGTCGACCGGTTCCTCGAGGACGCCGTCGAGGTCGACGTCGACGCGCTCTACGACGGCTCCGAGCTGTTCCTCGGCGGCGTCATGGAGCACATCGAGGAGGCCGGCATCCACTCCGGCGACTCCGCGTGCGCGCTGCCGCCGATCACCCTGGGCGCCACCGACCTGGTCCGCATCCGCGCGGCCACCGAGCAGCTGGCGGCCCGGATCGGCGTCCGCGGGCTGCTCAACGTCCAGTACGCGGTGAAGGACGACATCCTCTACGTGCTCGAGGCCAACCCCCGGGCCAGCCGCACGGTGCCGTTCGTCTCCAAGGCCACCGCCGTCCAGTTGGCCAAGGCCGCCGCCCGCATCGCGGTGGGGGAGTCCATCGCCGACCTGCGCGCCGCCGGCGTGCTGCCGGCCACCGGTGACGGCGCCGACCTGCCCCCGGACATGCCGATCGCGGTCAAGGAGGCGGTGCTGCCCTTCCACCGGTTCCGCACGGTCGAGGGACAGAACGTCGACACCGTGCTCGGCCCGGAGATGAAGTCCACCGGGGAGGTCATGGGCCTCGACACCGGCTTCGGGACGGCGTTCGCCAAGTCCCAGGCCGCCGCCTACGGGCCGCTGCCGACCACGGGGACGGTGTTCGTCTCGCTGGCCAACCGGGACAAGCGCTCGGCGATCTTCCCGGTCAAGCGGCTGGCCGACCTCGGCTACCGGGTGCTGGCCACCTCCGGCACCGCGCAGGTGCTGCGCCGCAACGGCGTGGCCTGCGAGGTGGTCGGCAAGTTCAGCGAGGGCCCGGGCAACGTCGTGGAGCGGATCCTCGCCGGGGACGTCGACATCGTGGTCAACACGCCCTTCGGGTCGCCGGGCAACAGCGGGCCGCGGCTGGACGGCTACGAGATCCGCACCGCCGCCGTCGCCGCCGGGATTCCGTCGATCACCACGGTGCAGGGGCTGGCGGCCGCGGTGCAGGGCATCGAGGCGCTGCGCCAGGGCGGCGTCGGCGTCCGCAGCCTCCAGGAGGTGCACGCCGCGCTGGCCGCGACGCCGCGCTCGTGACCGCGGCCCCCGCTGTGCCCGCTGTCCGCCGGGTCCGCGAGGACCTGGTGGGCCGCGGTCTGCTCGACGGGCTGACCGACGCCTTCCTGGCCGGCGTCACCCGGTTCGCGCGCCCGCCCCGGCCCGAGCTCGACGCGCTGGCCGCCGCGGCCCGCGGGCTGGCCGGCCGGCTGGCGGCCGGGACGGCCGGGGACGAGGACCTGCCCCTGCTGACCCGGGTGCTGTTCTTCGCCGGGCACGGCGGCGTGCTCGCGGCCGCCGGGGTCCGGACGCCGGCCTACGACGTCCTCGGGTCCTACCAGGACAACCTGGCCACCCCGGTCGGCCCCAGGCTGCCCGAGCGGCCGGTCGCGGCCGGGCGGCGCTGGCGGGTCCTCGGCCGGGAGGTCGGCTTCCCGATCGGGGTGCCCGCGTGCGTGCTGAACGGCGGCGAGCAGTGGGTGCGCCACTTCGCGGGCAACGGCTACAGCGTCCTGACCTACAAGACCGTCCGCAGCTGCGCCTCCGTGCCCAACCCGCAGCCCAACTGGGTCTTCGCCGCCCGGGAGACCGCGAGCCTCCCGGCGGGCGCGGCCGCCGAGGTGACCGCCGACCCGTGGGACTGGGTCGCGCCGGGCTCTCCCGAGGTGAGCACGGTCAACTCCTTCGGCGTCCCGTCCCTCGCCCCCGACGAGTGGGTGCCCGACCTCGAGCGGTCGCTGGCCGCGCTCGGCGACGACCAGCTGCTGCTGGTCAGCGTCATGGGGGAGGGGGACGGTCCGGCCCTGGTCGACGACTTCGCCCGGACCGCGGTGCTGGCGCAGCAGGCCGGTGCGCCCGTCGTCGAGCTGAACCTCTCCTGCCCCAACACGCTGGACCGGTCCGCGGCCGGGGTGAAGCCACCGCTGTGCCTGGACGCCGACGCCACGGTGGCCGTCGTCGAGGCGGTGCGGCGGGCGCTGGACGACCGCACCGGGCTGGTGGCCAAGCTCTCCTGGCTCGACGGGCCCGGCCTGGCCGCTCTGGTGCCCCGGCTGGCCCCGCTGGTCGACGGCGTCGCGGGCATCAACACGCTGCAGAGCCGGGTCCGCCGCAGCGACGGCGAGGCGACCTTCCCCGGCCGCGAGCTGGCCGGGCTGTCCGGCGCCGCGGTGCGCGGGTCGGCGCTGGACTTCACCCGGCGCCTGGTGGCCCTGCGGGAGGACGGCGGGCACTCCTTCGACGTGCTGGCGATGGGCGGGGTCACCGACCCGGCCTCGTTCGCGGCGCTGTTCGCCGCCGGCGCCGACGCGGTGCAGTCCGCGTCGGGGGCCTTCGCCGACCCGTTCCTGGCCCGCGACTGCATCGCGACGCTGGGGGAGACCCTGCCCCGGGCGGTGCGGTCGTGACGGCCCCCTTCGGTCAGCGGCTCGCCGACGCCGTCGCCGCCCGCGGGCCGCTGTGCGTGGGCATCGACCCGCACGTGCCGCTGCTGGAGCGCTGGGGGCTGGCCGACAGCCCGGAGGGCCTGGCCCGGTTCACCGACGCGGTGGTGGACGCGCTGGCCGGCACCGTCGCCGTCCTCAAGCCGCAGCTGGCCTTCTACGAGCGGCACGGCTCCCGCGGGCTGGCCGTGCTGGAGGACGCCGTCGCCCGCGCCCGGGCCGCCGGGGCCCTGGTGCTGCTCGACGCCAAGCGCGGGGACATCGGCTCGACGATGGACGCCTACGCCGACCACCTTCGCCCCGGGCACCCGCTGTACGCCGACGCCATGACGGTCAGCCCCTACCTCGGGCCCGGCTCGCTGCTGCCGGCCGTCGACACCGCCCGGCAGCACGGCGGCGGGCTGTTCGTGCTGGCCCGCACGTCCAACCCGGACGCCGGGACGCTGCAGCACGCGCGGGTGGGCGAGCGGTCCGTCGCGCAGGTCGTCGTCGACACCGTCCGCGGCTGGAACACCCCGGGCTGGGTCGTCGGCGACCCGCTGCCCGACGTCGCCGCGGTCCGCGACCTGAGCAGCCGGTTCGGCGCGGCCACCGGCTCGTTCGGGGTCGTCGTCGGCGCCACCCTGCCCGCGTTGGACGTCGACCTCGCCGGCCTGGGCGGCCCCGTGCTGGCGCCCGGCCTGGGCGCCCAGGGCGGCTCGGTGGCCGACCTGCGGCGGCTGTTCGGGTCGGACGTCGCCGTCGTCCCCACCGTCTCCCGGGACGTGCTCGCCGCCGGGCCGGACGCCGCCGGGCTGCGGGCCGCGGCCGACCGCTGGGCGACCGAACTGGCCCGGTGAGCCGGCCGGCCGACCCGTCGGCCCGGCGCAACGACCCTCGCTCCCCGGGCGGACCTGCGGTTTCCGAAATGCGTCGGCGTGTCGTCGTCGGTGTGTCGGACGGAACCGTCCGCAAACGGGGCGTCGGCGCGGACGGTAGGAACCCCCCGGTGACCTGCGCGTATGACGGACGGTCATCGCCCAGGCAGACGGACGGTGAACGGGAGGTCACCGAAAGTCGGATTTCGGTGGTTCAGAGGGACGTGACCTGCGCATATACCGGGAACTAGGTTGGCCGACAGGCTCAGCAGCGAGCCTTCCCCCGACACCGCACCGAGCCCGCCGGTCGAGACGAGCGCCGGCGACGACACGATTGGGTCGCACCATGCCCCTTCCTGACCTGACCCCCGAACAGCGCGCCGCCGCACTGGAGAAGGCCGCCGCGGCCCGCAAGACCCGTGCCGAGCTGCGGGAGCGGCTCAAGAGCAAGGGCGCCACCGTCGGCGACGTCCTCCGCCAGGGGGAGACCGACGAGGTCATCGGCAAGATGCGTGTCTCCGCGGTCCTGGAGTCCCTGCCGGGAGTCGGCAAGGCGCGGGCTGCCAAGATCATGGAGCGGCTCGAGATCTCCCCGACCCGCCGGGTGCGTGGCCTGGGTGCCAACCAGCGCAGAGCCCTCGAAGCGGAGTTCGGTGGCGAGAAGGTCGCCGCCGACCAGGTCTCCGCGGAGGGCTGACCCGCTCGACGAGGCACCCGGAGGCCGAGGACGACGACGAGTGGTGAGTGCTGCCGAGGACCGCACCCCGGCCCGGCTGACCGTGCTGTCCGGCCCCTCAGGGGTCGGCAAGGGCACGGTCGTGGCGGAGGTCCGGCGCCGGCACCCCGAGGTCTGGGTGTCGGTGTCGGCCACCACCCGTCGGCCCCGCCCCGGTGAGGTCGACGGGGTGCACTACCACTTCGTCACCGACGCAGAGTTCGACCGGCTGGTCGCCGAGGACGGGCTCCTCGAGTGGGCCGAGTACGCCGGCAACCGCTACGGGACGCCGCTCGCCCCGGTGCGCGAGCGGCTCGCCACCGGGGCGCCGGCCCTGCTCGAGATCGAGCTCCAGGGCGCCCGCCAGGTCCGCGCCCGGGACGCCGACGCGCAGCTGGTCTTCCTGGCGCCCCCGTCGTGGGGCGAGCTGGTCAGCCGGCTGGCCGGCCGCGGCTCCGAACCGCCGGCCGTGCAGGAGCGCCGGCTGGCGATCGCGCAGGCCGAGCTGGACGCCGCGGGGGAGTTCGACGTGGTCGTGGTCAACGACGACGTGGTCCGGGCCGCGGACGAGTTGGTAGGATTGCTGACTGCGCCGTCGCCCGGCACCGTTCCGAGCAGCGACGCCTCAGAGTGACGGGCCCGGTCCCGCCGCCCGACACTCCCGCCTGACGATCGCAAGGAGCACGCCCCAACGTGTCCGGAGTCGCACCCGCCCCCGAGGGCATCACCAACCCGCCGATCGACGAGCTGCTCGAGCGCACCAGCAGCAAGTACGGCCTGGTCATCTTCGCCGCCAAGCGCGCGCGGCAGATCAACGCCTACTACAGCCAGCTCTCCGAGGGCCTGCTGGAGTACGTCGGCCCGCTGGTCGACACCGCCCCGCAGGAGAAGCCGCTCTCCATCGCGCTGCGCGAGATCAACGAGGGCCTGCTGACCCACACCGCCGGCGAGAACTGAGGAAGGGCCCCTCTGCCCCCCACGCCTCGCACGCTCGGCGCGGGCCCCTGCAGAGGGGCCGACCGCTGGTGACGTCATCGACGTCCCCGCCAGTTGTGATGACGCCTCCGGTCCGCGCCGGGGGCGTCGTCGCGTCTGGGGGAGGATGACCGCATGAGCCGGATCGTCCTGGGGGTCAGCGGAGGCGTGGCCGCGTACAAGGCGGCCCTCCTGCTGCGCGCGTTCACCGAGGTCGGGCACGAGGTGCGGGTCGTCCCGACCCCGGCCGCGCTGAACTTCGTGGGCGCGGCCACCTTCGAGGCGCTCTCGGGCAACCCGGTCACCACCGGCGTCTGGTCCGACGTCGACGAGGTGGCCCACGTGCGCATCGGGCAGACCGCCGACCTCGTCGTCGTCGCCCCCGCCACCGCCGACCTGCTGGCCCGCGCGGCCGCGGGCCGGGCCGACGACCTGCTCACCGCCACGCTGCTCACCGCGCACTGCCCGGTCGTCTTCGCCCCGGCCATGCACACCGAGATGTGGCTGCACCCGGCGACGCAGGACAACGTCGCCACCCTCCGCCGGCGCGGCGCGATCGTGCTGCCGCCCGCCGTCGGCCGGCTGACCGGCCCCGACTCCGGCCCCGGCCGGCTGCCCGAGCCCGCCGACATCGCCGCCCTGGCCGGCGTGGTGCTCACCGAGGGCCCCGCGGCGCTGGCCCAGGACCTGGCCGGGCGACGGGTCGTCATCAGCGCCGGCGGCACCCGCGAGCCACTGGACCCGGTCCGCTACCTCGGCAACCGCTCCTCGGGCCGGCAGGGCTGGGCGCTGGCCCGGGTCGCCGCCGCCCGCGGCGCCGAGGTGGTGCTGGTCGCGGCCAACGTCGAGCTGCCGGCCCCGTTCGGCGTCCGCGTCGTCCCGGTCGGGACCGCCGAGGAGCTGCGCACGGCGATGCTGGCGGAGGCCGCGGACGCCGACGTCGTCGTCATGTCCGCCGCCGTGGCCGACTTCCGGCCGGCCGCCGTCGCCGGGACCAAGCTGAAGAAGGACAGCGCCGCCGAGCCCAGCGCGGTGCCGCTCGTGCGCAACCCCGACGTGCTCGCCGAGCTGGTCACCAAGCGCCGGACCGGTCAGCTGGTCGTCGGCTTCGCGGCCGAGACGGGGGACGACGAGGGCGACGTCCTCACCCACGCGCGGGCCAAGCTCGCCCGCAAGGGCGCTGACCTGCTCGTGGTCAACGACGTGTCCGGCGGGCGGGTCTTCGGCCGGCCGGACAACGCCGCGGTCGTGCTCGCCGCGGACGGGACCGCGACCGACGTCCCCGAGGGCGGCAAGGACGCCGTCGCGGCGGGGATCTGGGCCGTGGCGGCCGCCCGGCTGCCCTGAGCGCCCCGGCGGCGCGGCGCCCCTCCGGCGTGCCGCGCCGGTAACGTGCACCCGAAGCCCCCGCCCGCGCGGCGGGGCCCACCCGTTCCCGAACACTAGGAGCCCCCAGTGCCACGCCGTCTCTTCACGTCCGAGTCGGTGACCGAGGGCCACCCGGACAAGATCGCCGATCAGATCAGCGACTCGATCCTCGACGCGATGCTCGAGCAGGACCCGCGCAGCCGGGTCGCCGTCGAGACGCTGATCACCACCGGCCAGGTCCACATCGCCGGCGAGGTCACCACCGCCGGCTACGTCGACATCGCCGACATCGTCCGCCGGACGATCCTCGCGATCGGCTACGACTCCTCCCGCAAGGGCTTCGACGGCGCCTCCTGCGGCGTCAGCGTCTCGATCGGCTCGCAGTCCCCGGACATCGCCCAGGGCGTCGACACCGCCTACGAGGCCCGGACCGCCGGCACGACCGAGGACGAGATCGAGCGCCAGGGCGCCGGCGACCAGGGGCTGATGTTCGGCTACGCCACCGACGAGACCCCCGAGCTGATGCCGCTGCCGATCGCGCTGGCGCACCGGCTGTCGCGGCGGCTGTCCGCGGTCCGCAAGGACGGCTCGGTGCCCTACCTGCGGCCCGACGGCAAGACCCAGGTCACCGTCGTCTACGAGGACGACCGCCCGGTCGGCGTCGACACGGTCGTGGTCTCCTCCCAGCACGCCGAGGACATCTCGATCGAGCAGCTGCTCACCCCCGACGTCCAGGAGCTCGTGGTCGAGCCCGAGCTGGCCGCCCTCGGCCTGCCCACCACCGGCTACCGGCTGCTGGTGAACCCGACCGGCAAGTTCGTCATCGGCGGCCCCATGGGCGACGCCGGGCTGACCGGCCGCAAGATCATCGTCGACACCTACGGCGGCATGGCCCGCCACGGCGGCGGGGCCTTCTCCGGCAAGGACCCGTCGAAGGTCGACCGCTCCGGCGCCTACGCGATGCGCTGGGTGGCCAAGAACGTCGTGGCCGCGGGGCTGGCGCGCCGCTGCGAGGTGCAGGTGGCCTACGCCATCGGCGCGGCGCACCCGGTCGGCCTGTTCGTCGAGACCTTCGGCACCGGGGCGGTGCCCGACGACGTGCTGGAGAAGGCGATCGGCACGGTGTTCGACCTGCGCCCCGGGGCGATCGTGCGCGACCTGGACCTGCTGCGGCCGATCTACGCGCCGACGGCCGCCTACGGCCACTTCGGCCGCACCGACGTCGAGCTGCCCTGGGAGCGGCTGGACCGCGTCGACGCCCTCCGCTCCGCCGCCGGGGTCTGACGAAGGACTCCGTCCTCCTCACCGCTCGCGAGCTCGGGGCGAGCCTCTGGACGGGGCCGCCGCTGCGCCCCGCCACCCGCGAGCTCGCGGCGGGACCCAGCAGCGGGGCCAGGGGCGTCACGGCGCCGTCGTACCCCTCGGAGACACTGCCGGGCACGACCACGCCCGAACGGAGATCCCGCTGACCTCGGCCCCCACCCGACCCGCCTCGGGCGACGACCCGGGCGCCCGCACCCCGCGGGTGGCCCGGGTCGTCGTCGACGTGCCCCTGGCCCACCTGGACCGGCCGTTCGACTACGCCGTCCCCGAGGAGCTGGCCGGCCAGATCCGCCCCGGCTGCCGGGTGCGGGTGCGCTTCGCCGGCCAGCTGGTCGACGGGTTCGTCGTCGAGCTCGTCGACACCAGCGAGCACGGCGGCAAGCTGGCACCGCTGGCCAAGCTGGTCTCCCCGGAGCCGGTGCTGACCCCCGAGGTGCTCGCGCTGGCCCGCTCGGTCGCCCAACGCTGGGGCGGCACGGTGACCGACGTGCTGCGGCTGGCCGTCCCGCCGCGCCGCGCCGCCGCCGAGAAGCGGCCGCCGGCCGAGCCGCCGCCGCCCCCGGCCGCGCCCGACCCGGCCGGCTTCGCCCGGTACCAGGCCGGCCCTGCGCTGCTGGCCGCGGTCGCCGAGGGCCGGCCGGCCCGGGCGGTGTGGACCGCGCTGCCCGGCGAGGACTGGCCGGCCCGGCTGGTGGAGCTGTGCCAGGCCGCGCTGTCCGGCGGGCGCGGCGCCCTCGTCGTCGCCCCCGACGGTCGCGACCTCGACCGGTTGGCCGCCGCGGCGGAGGCCCGGCTGCCGAAGGGCTCCTTCGTGGTGCTCCGCGCCGATGCCGCACCCGACGCCCGGTACCGGCGCTTCCTGGACGCCGCCCGCGGCAGCGCCAGGGTCGTGCTCGGCACCCGGGCCGCGGTCTTCGCGCCGGTGGCCGACCTCGCGCTGGTCGCCGTGTGGGACGACGGGGACGACCTGCACGCCGAGCCTCGGGCCCCCTACGCGCACGCCCGCGACGTCCTCGTGCACCGCGCGCACCTGGCCTCCTGCGCCGCGGTCGTGGCCGCCACCGCCCGGACCGCGGAGGCGCAGCTGCTCGTGGAGAGCGGGTGGGCGCACCAGCTGGTCGCCGACCGCGCCGTCCTGCGGGCCGCCATGCCGCGGGTGCACGCGCTCGGCGCCGACGCCGAGCTGGCGCGCGACCCGGCCGCGCGCACCGCACGGCTGCCCAGCCTGGCCCACCGGGTCGCCCGGCAGGCCCTCGCCGACGGCGCCCCGGTGCTGGTGCAGGTGCCCCGCGCCGGGTACGCGCCCGGGCTGGCCTGCGACCGCTGCCGGGCGCCGGCCCGCTGCCCGGCCTGCTCCGGGCCGCTGGGCATCTCGCCCACGCCCGGCCCCGGCGGCTCCCGGGTGCCGGCCTGCCGCTGGTGCGCCCGCCCCGCGGCGACGTTCGACTGCCCGCACTGCCACGGCACCAAGCTGCGGGCGTCGGTGGTCGGCGCCGCCCGCACCGCCGAGGAGCTGGGGCGGGCGTTCCCCGGCGCGGCGGTGCGGGTCTCCGGCCGGGGCTCGGGCGTGCTGGCCTCGGTGCCCGCCGGACCTGCGCTGGTCGTGGCCACACCCGGCGCCGAGCCGGTTGCCGACGGCGGCTACGGGGCGGCGCTGCTGCTGGACTCGTGGGCCCTGCTCGGGCGGGCCGACCTGCGGGCGGGGGAGGAGACCCTGCGCCGCTGGCTCAACGCCGCGACCCTGGTCCGCCCGGCGTCGGCCGGCGGGCAGGTCGTCGTCGCCGCGGACGCCGCCCACCCCGTCGTCCAGGCGCTGGTCCGCTGGGACCCCGCGTGGCTGGCCGACCGGGAGCTGGCCGACCGGCGGGCGCTGGGCTTCCCGCCCGCGACCCGCATGGCCGCCCTGTCGGGGACGGCGCAGGCGCTGGCGGAGTTCCTCGAGGCCGCCCGGCTGCCCGGCGACGCCGACCTGCTCGGCCCGGTGCCCGAACCACTGCGCCCCGGTCAGGACGGCGACCGGGAGCGCTACCTCGTGCGGGTGCCGCGCACCGAGGGGGTGGCGCTGGCACACGCGCTGGCGGAGGTGCAGGGGGTGCGCAGCGCGAAGAAGGCGCCCGAGCACGTCCGCGTGCAGCTGGACCCGCTCGACCTGGTCTGAGCGACGGCCCCGGCGGAGGTGGTCAGTCCGCGCCGGCCGCGGTCTCGACGGCCTCCTCGACGGCCGCCTCGGCGACCGGAGCGCTCTCGACGGGAGCCGCATCGGTGGGAGCCGCCTCGACGGGAGCCCCCGTCGCCGGGGCGGCCGCCGCCCCGGTCGCGACCGGCGCCTGCACGGCCCCGGGAGGGCACGGCCCGGTGCGGTCGGGCCCACGGCCCGGGTCCGCGCCGTGCCACCCGGAGCCGTCGTCGAACCGGTGCCGGTCGCGGTCCCCGTCGTGGTGCCGGTCG
This sequence comes from Geodermatophilus sp. SYSU D00708, assembly GCF_054050115.1. Lineage (NCBI taxonomy): Bacteria > Bacillati > Actinomycetota > Actinomycetes > Geodermatophilales > Geodermatophilaceae > Geodermatophilus > Geodermatophilus sp. SYSU D00708. The sequence goes on from NZ_JBJGYS010000017.1 coordinate 64,951, forward strand.
CCGTGCCGGTCACCATCGCCGTGCCGATCACCGTCGCCGTGCCGGCCGCGGTCGCCGTGCCCGTCGCGGTCGCCGTGCCCGTCGCGGTCCCCGGGGCCGTCCCGGCCGGGACCCGGGGCCTCCGGCTCGACGGGCGCCGGGCTGCCGGGGCTGGGAGCCGGGGGATCGGTGCCGGTGACCGGAGCAGGTTCCGGCCCCGAGGGGGCCGCCGCGGGCGGCACTGCAGGGTCCGGCGTGGCCGGGCGGATAGGCACTGGGTCGGCCGCCGGCGCCGCCGGGGGTGGCTGGGCCGCGGTGGCCGCCGCGAGCGGCGGGACCGCGGCCGCACGGGCCGGCGGCACGGGGACCTGCGCGGCGGCCCCGGCCGGGAGGTCGGCCGGCGAGGCGGGTGCCACCTCGGGCGCGCGCTCGCGGGTGGCCGCCGCCGGCCGGAGAACCGCCCCGGACGAGGCGGGCGGCACGACCGCGACGACCTCCCCGGGCGGCGGGACGGCGTCCCGAGGGCGCGGCGCGTCCCGGCCGGACGACGGCCCGCTCCCGGGCAGGGGGAGCGCCACGGCGGGCCCGGAGCGGTCCGCGACGCCGGGACCGCCGACGAGGGACAGCCCGGTCCACGTCCCCAGCAGCAGGACGAGCAGGAAGGCGCCGGCGATCGTCAGCGTGCCGGCCGTCACCCGGACGACCCCGGCCCACTCGTGCCGCGGCCGGAGGACCACCGCGCGCCCCACCACCACCGGCCGGTGCCGGCTGTCGACGAGGAAGGGCGGGACGCCGGGCACCTGCCGATGCCGCGGGGCCCGGGACCCGCGACGGTGCCGCGGGGCGCTCCGGGACATCAGACGCCCCCTTCCTCGGCCCGGCCGGGACGCAGGTGGCGCTCGGCCCACAGCGCCGCCTGCGTGCGGTCGGCGGCCCCCACCCGCTGCAGGATGTGGGTCACGTGGGTCTTCACGGTGCCCTCGGCGATCCGCAGCCGGCGGGCGATCGCCTTGTTCGAGTGCCCCTGGCGGAGCAGTTCGAGGACCTCACGCTCCCGCTCGGTGAGCACCTCGCTCTGGCCGCGGTCCCGCAGCGCGGAGATCACCGACGGCGCCACCTGCGGGTCGATCGGGCCGCCCCCGGCGGCGACGGCCCGGATGCCGTCGAGGATCGCGTCGGACGAGGCGTGCTTGAGCAGGTAGCCGTCGGCGCCGGCGTCGAGGGCCTCGAGGACGCGGGGACCCTCCCCGTACGAGGTCAGGACCAGGATCCGGGCGGGGTCCTCGCGGGCCCGCAGCCGGCGGATGACGCTGACGCCGTCCTCTCCCGGCATCGAGAGGTCGAGCATGACGACGTCGGGGCGCAGCTGCTCGGTCAGGCCGAGGGCACCGTCGGCGTCCCCTGCCTCCCCGACGCACTCCATGCCAACGCCCTCCTCGAGGAGGCTCAGCAGTCCCTGGCGGACGACCGCGTGGTCGTCGACGACAAGGACCCGGATCACGACCGCGACCTCACTGCGGTGACCCGGGACGCCGCCACGGGGACCGGCAGTTCCGCCGGCCACCCCCGCGGCCGTGACGTGGTCCAGGTCACGCCGCTGAGGATAGGACGAGCGCGGCTCGAAATGGGTCTCCGCGGTGCGGCGTGCACGGTCCCGCGTGCCGGGGACCAACGGTGTACGTCCAGGGACGGATGGATACTCCACCCCCCCGAGGCGAACGCTGGGCGGCATGCCGGAGCAGACGACATCACGGGTCCGGGGGACCGTGCGAGTCGCCGCTCCCTTCATCCGGCCTCAGGCTCGGCTCTTCGGGCTGGCCGCCACGGCGGCGGCGCTCCAGGTCACCGCGTCCCTGCTGAGCCCGTGGCCGCTCGCCCTCGCGGTGGACCACGCTCTGGGCGGTCGGCCGCTGCAGGGTCCCCTGCACGTCCTGTCCGGCCTGGGGCCGGTGGGGCTGCTCGTCGTCGCCGGGCTGGCCCTGATCGGCCTGAACGTCCTGGGCGCCCTGCTCGCCGTGATGACCGACGTGTGGGCCGAGCGGGCGGCCGAGCGGACGGGCGGCGCCATGCGGGCCGCCCTGTTCCAGCGAGCCGTGACGCTGTCGTTGCGATGGCACGACCGCATGCGCACCGGAGAGGTCGTCTCCCGGCTGACCTCCGACGTCGCCCGCGTGCTCGACGCCATCGTGCTGGGCTTCACGTCCCTGCTGCCCGACCTGCTCCTGCTCGGCGGGGCGCTGGTGCTGCTGTTCGCGGTGGACCCGTCCCTGGCGTGGCTCGGGCTCGTCGTCCTGCCCCTGCTGGCCTGGCTGACCACGCACCAGCGTCGACGGATCCGTACCGCGGCCGGCGAGGCCCGCAGGGCAGCGGGACGGCTGTCCGGGACGGCCACGGACCTGCTGCGCAACGTGCGGGCCGTCCAGGCGTTCGGCCGGACCGATCGGGCCGAGCGGATGTTCGCGGAGCCCAACGAGGAGACCGTCGCCGCGCAGACCCGGGCGGCGATCACCGAGGCGCGCTGGGGTCCGGTGCCCAGCTTCCTGCTCAGCATCGGCACCGGCATCGTCCTCGTCGCGGGCGGGCTGCAGGTGCTGGCCGGCGCGCTCACCGTGGGTCAGCTGCTCGTGGTCATCTCCTACCTCGGCAAGCTGCAGTCGCCGGTGCGGGGGCTGGTGCGCCTGGTCGGCGTGGTGGCCAAGGCCAACGCCAGTGCCGAGCGCATCCACGACGTCCTGTCCTGCGCCGAGGCGGTACCCGAGCCCGTCGACCCCCGGCCGGTGCCCCCCGTCCGGGAGGGCCTGCGGCTGGAGTCGGTGAGCTTCGCCTACAGCTCCGACCGTCCGGTGCTGCGCGACTTCGACCTCGACGTCCGCGCGGGCGAGACCGTCTGCCTGTTCGGACCCAGCGGCGCGGGGAAGAGCACGGTCCTCTCCCTGCTGTTGCGGCTCTACGACCCGGACGCGGGCCGGGTGGTCGTCGACGGCGTCGACATCCGCGACGTCCCGACCGTCGAGCTGCGGCGGCAGATGGCCTTCGTGCCGCAGGACCCGTGGCTGCTCGACGGCACCGTCGCCGACAACATCGCCTTCGGGAACCCGGCCGCCACCCGTGCCGACGTCCTGGAGGCCGGCCGGGCGGCCTGGGTGGACGAGTTCGCCGCCGCCCTCCCGCAGGGCTACGACACCCCGCTCGGCGAGAGCGGCATCCTGCTCTCGGGCGGTCAGCGCCGTCGGGTGGCCCTGGCCCGCGCGGTGGTGTCGCCCGCGCCGGTCGTCCTCCTCGACGAGCCGACGACGTCGCTCGACGCCGAGGCCGCCCGGCAGGTCGTCGGCGCTATCCGATCGGCCACGCGGGGCCGCACGGTGGTGCTGGTCACCCACGACCCGGTCCTGGCGGCCATCGCCGACCGGACCGTCCACATCGCCCCGCACCACCGGACCCACCGGGCGCCGCCATCCGGGGGGAACGGGACCCGGCGGCGGCCGCCCGGACGACGTCCCGGGGCGACCGGCTACGCCGGGAACGCGGCTGCGGCAGAGGAGCAGCGCGAGATCGACCACACGTGAAGCGCAGGGATCCGGTCCGAGCCCCTTCCCGGGAGGCCAGTGATGCACCCGCTACCGGACGTCAAGTGGAGCTATGTCACCCGCAGGCTGGTCGACCGTGGCGCGGTCCGGCTGGGGGGCCTCGATCGGAAGCCGCGGTTGGGGGACCTCGCGGCGGCCAGGGTGGTGGAGGTGCGGGCCCACGACCACCTGGAGGACACCAACGGCCGGCAGGTCCGGCTGTACCCCGGGGACGTCGTGGTGGGGGCCTTCGGCAACCGGTATGCCACCGACTACTACGAGGGGTACCTGCCGACCGGGCCGGGAGCCCACCTGCTGACCGCGGGTGGTGTGGTCGGGCAGGTGGCCTCGGCGCACGCCCGTCGGGGTGAGCCCACGGTCCTGGACCTGCTGGGGTTGCTGACCGATCGCTCCGGCCGGCCGTTGTCGCTGGACGACCTCGCGATGGCGGCTCCTCCGCCGGGGCGGCCCGAGCTGGGCACCTTCGTGGTGGTGGGGTCCTCGATGGGGGCGGGCAAGACCACCACGGCGGCGGCGCTGGCGCAGGGGTGGTCACGCGCCGGGGTGCGCGTGGGCGCGGGCAAGGTCACCGGCTCCGGCAGCGGCAAGGACCGGTGGATGTACCAGGACGCCGGGGCCGCCGAGATCGTGGACTTCCTGGACTTCGGCATGGCCTCGACGTTCGGTTACCCACCGGAGCGACTGTGGGCCACGATGCTCGGGATCCGGGACGCCCTGGTCGAGCGGGGCGCGGCGGTGGTGGTCCTGGAGATCGCCGACGGGCTGCTGCAGGAGGAGACCCGGGAGCTGGCCGCCGGCCTGGCGGCGTTCGCCGACGGCGTGGTGCTGGCGGTGGGCGATGCGCTCGGCGCGGTCGCCGGGGCCGGGATCCTGGCGGACCTCGGTGCCCCGCTGCGGGCGGTGAGCGGCCTGGTGTCGTCGAGCCCCCTGGCGTCGCGGGAGGCGGCGGCCGCGACCGGCCTCCCGGTGGTGTCGCCGGAGGAGCTCATCGCCGGTGGTGCGCTGGCCCTGCTGAGCGGCGCGGAGGTCCCGGCATGACCCGCGCGGCGGTCTACCTGCCCGACCCGCGCGGCTGGGCCGAGGGCCGGGTCGGGCCGGGGCAGCTCGCGGAGGTCGACCTGGACGTGCTGGAGGTCGGTCCGGCGGAGGTCGTCCTGCCCGAGGCCACCGTCCGCGACGAGCGCGGCGGGGCGCTGTTCGGCGACGGCGAGCTGGTGTGCGACCCGTCCGCCGGCGGTGGCCCCTGGGCCGGTGCGGCGGCCGACCGGGCGGCACGGGCGTTCGGCGTGGTCAACACGGCCTTCCACACCCAGCGCGCACTGCGCTACGTCGGTGGGCTGCTCGGGCACCCCCTGCCGCGGCTGGTGGTGCGCATCGGGGTGCACGACCAGCCGCGCCGGTGGGCGGGCGGGCACTACCGGCTGCCCGGCACCGGGGTGGGGTCCGACCCGGAGGCGGTGAGCCCGACCGGAGAGGTCCACCTGGGCGGCGGCGCGGGTGCCGTCGCCACCACCGGCACCGGCCGGTACTTCCGCGCGCCGGCGCACAACCCCGCCATCGTCTGTCACGAGGTCGGCCACCACGTGTGCCGGCACACCGCGGACTTCCGGCTCAACCGGCTGCGCCCGCCGGACCAGCAGACCAGCAAGAAGCGACCCGTGGACGAGGGCACCGCCGACGCGATCACGGCGGTGCTGCTGGGCACCCCCGACATCTACGGGTGGCACCGCCACGGCATCCCACCGACCGACCGGCGACGCCGCCGGCTCGACCCGCGCTGGACGATGGCCGACTTCCAGGGCGGCCGCTACAGCGACCCCCACGCCGACGGCACCATCTGGGCCTCCGCGTGCTGGAGCGCCCGCCGGCGGGTCAGCGACGCCGGCGCCGACGCCACCCGCTTCGACCGGATGCTGCTGCGCGGGCTGGAACTGGCCGGGCAGGACGAGCCCGCCGACCGCACCGGCGGCGCCCTCCTCGAACGGCGCCACTTCTCCCGCCTCCTGGCCGCCATGGTCCGGGCCGACCCCGCCCTCGCGCCCGCCGTCCTGGCCGCCATGGCCGACCACGGCATCCACCTGGGCGTCAGCAACAACGAGCTCTCCCGGGCCGCGCGGGCGAAGGCCGGCCGACCGATGGCCGCGCACGGGCAGCGGCTCCTCGCCCGGGGGTGTCCCACGTGACGACGACCGCGCCGGCGAGCAGCGTCGTCTCCCTCGCGGCGGACGGCGGACGGTCCTGGTGGGCGGCGGAGGGAGCGGCCATCGGGGCGGCTCTTGCCGACTCCCTCGGCGCCGGCGTCGCGGCGGAGGCGCTTCCTCCTCCGCCCGACCCCGCGGCCCTCCGCGCGCTGCTCCGGGACGTCGCGCCCCGGCTGACCGCCCTGTCCGACCGCATCCGCGCGGCCTTCGACGCCGACGGGGCCTGCGCGGTGGTGGTGCCGGCGGTCGGCCTGGGCGAGGTGGGCCTCGACGCCCAGCGCACCGGCGTCTTCGCGCTCTCCGTGCTGCTCGGCGACCCGACCCCCAACATCCCGTTCGACCGCGTGGTGTGGGACGTCCGGAACCGCGGGGACGGGTCCTCCAGCCACACGAGCTTCTCGGAGAACGACCTCGAGGCGCAGTACCACACCGACAGTGCGGTCCTGCCCGTCCCGGAGCGCTTCTTCCTGCTGTACGCCGTCCGGGCCGCCCGGTGCGGCGGCGGGGTGTCCCTGCTCCGCGACGGCCGCGATGTCGTGCGCCGGCTGGAGCAGGCCCCCGGCGGTCGGGAGGCGGTGCGGCTGCTCACCGGGACGCCGCTGCCCCGGCGGGTCCCCCGGGCGTTCCGGGAGCACACGGACGTCGCTCCGGACGGCCACCTGTACGCGCCGGTGCTCGCCGACAGACCCCTGTGGCGCTGGCGGGAGGACTCGATCCGGAAGGGGATCGCCGCCCGTCCCGAGTACGCGACGCCCGAGGTGCACCACGCGCTCGACGCCGTCACCGAGCAGCTCACCCACGGCCCCGGGGAGGTCCGGCAGGTCATCCCCACCGACGGCCTGCTGGTCGTCGACAACCACATCGCCCTGCACGGGCGCACCGCGTTCACCGACCCGGCACGCCATCTCCTGCGCCTGCGCTTCCACGAGCCGTCCACCGCGCCGACCGGATAGCGGCACAGCCGCCGCTGCCCCAGGGAGGGCCACGCCATGACCGACGCCATGACCCACGAGCAGCGCTCCGACGAGTACCACGACCTGGTGGACGCCTGGCTGCGCGACTACGTCTCTGCCCCGGACCGCAGGGTGGGCCGGACCGGCCCGGTCTGCCCGTTCATCCCCCGTGCCCTCGTCGAGGGGGCCGTGGACATCTGCGTGCGGTACGACATCGACGGGTCGGACGAGGCGGAGCTGTACGACGAGCTGGCGGCCGAGATCCGCCGGTTCGGGGAGCTCGGCCGACCGCCGCACAGCTCCGGGGTGTCGCTCGACAGCAGGTTGATCGTCCTGCCGCGCATGGACCCTGCGGGTTGGGACCGCCTGGACGCGGTCTACTACGCGCGCCTGAAGGACTTCGCGGTGCAGTCGGGGCTGATGGTGGGGCAGTTCCACCCGCGCTGCGACGAGCGAGCGGTCCGCAACCCGGAGTTCCGGGTCTCCGTCGCGCCGGTGGCCCTGCTCGCGATGCGGTACATGGCGCCGCACGACATCCTCTTCCTCCACCCGTCCAGCCGGTGGTTCGAGCAGTACGACCTGCGCTTCGGTCCGCACTTCGAGCGCGGCCGGATCCGCGATCCGCTCCTGCTCGCGCTGTACCGCGAGGCCTGCGATCGGCACCGGGTCCCGACGGGGTCGACTCCGCCGGTCCACGGCGGCGAACGGCACCCCTGACGTCGTCCTCGACACGGGAGAAGGCACACCATGCACGTCGACGAACGCACCGACCTGCTCGTGAGCGACGTCTGGGAGGAGTTGCCCGCGCAGCTCCGCGACGAGTTCGTCACCCGCCGCGCGGCGTCGACCGGATCCGGGTGGGGCACCAACCCGCGGCAGAAGGCGGACAGCCGGCGCTGGGAACCGCTCCGGCCGGTCGTCATCGACGAGTCCGCCTACCGCGGTCTGGAGTTCCTCGCCGCCCGGCTGCTGCGCCTGGCCGTGGACGCCTGCCGCCGCCGCGCCTCGACCCTGGGCGAGCTGTACCGGGTCCTCCGCTTCCCCCACGCCCTCCCGCTGATGGACCCCGACCGCCCGCTGCGGGCCGCCGAGCTCATCCGGTACGCCCGTCCCGACCTGCTGCTCGAGCACGGCCGCCCCCGCCTCCTGGAGACCAACAACAGCACCCGGCTCGGCGGCACCGTGGTGACGCCCGAGCTCGCGGAGGCCTACGCCGCGTTGTGCCCGCAGAGCGGTCTGCACCCGCCGCCTTCCAGCGTGACCGCGCGCGCCGCGGCGCTGGCCCGGACGCTGCGCGCCGGGACCGCCGGCAACGGCAACGGCAACGGCAACGGCAACGGCCACGGGGGCCGGTTGCTCCTGCCGCTGTACTGGGGGATGGACAACCCCCGCACCTGCCAGCGCTTCGCGACGGCGTCGAAGCCCCTCCTGGCCGATCTCAGGCGGCTGGGTGTCGACGTCGTCGAGGCCGACCTCGCCGAGCTGCGCGTCGATGCCGCCGGTCGGCTGCTCGCCACCGACGTGCCGATCGACCTGGTGCTGCTCGAGTGGGGCGGCAACCGCATCGTGAACGACCGCGGCGGGTTCGACGCCCTGCGCGCAGCCGACCGGGCCGGGACCGTGCAGCTGTTCCCGCGCACCGAGACGGCCATCCTCTCCTCGAAGGCGGTCCTGGCCTGGCTGCACGGGGACTGCGACGCCGGGCTGCTCTCCGCGGCGGACCAGGCCCTGGTCCGCACCCACGTCCCGTGGACGGCGTGCCTGGGCCTGGACGGCGATCCGGCCGCGGAGGAGGAGCTGCTGCGCAGGACGACCGGCGAGCGGGACCTCCTCGTCGCCAAACCCGCCGTCGGCAACTCCGGGCGGGCCGTGGTGTTCGGGGACCGGCTGTCGGACCAGGAGTGGTCGGATCTCCTCTCCTCCGCCGCCGAGTCGCCGCTGGTCCTGCAACGCCGCGTCCGGTCGGACCGCGTCGCGATCCCGTTCCGCGACCAGGACTCCGGGCGCCAGGTCGAGGTGCAGGTGCCGTTCGTGCTCAGCCCGTACATGATCGACGGCGCGGCCGCGAGCGTCGCCGTGCGCCACATGGGCCCGGGTGTCCCCGACGGGGACGTGGTCATCAGTGCCAGCCGGGGGGCCTACCAGAGCACGGCCGTGCTCGCGCCCGTGGTGCCGCCGGGGTGTCCGGGAGCGCTCGGGGCTGGGGAGGACGCTCCTCCTGCACGGCTCAGCCGGACATCACCCGCTGGTGGAGGTGCGTGACCACCGCCCGTGCCGAGAGGAACGCGCCGGCCTGCCAGGAGATGAGGTGGGTCAGCCAGTCGCCGGCGAAGTAGACGTTCCCGGCCGGCTCGAGGAGCAGGTCGTAGTCCCGGCGGCTGTCCGGCGGCCACGACATCCAGCCCCCCTCGATGTACGGGACGCGGTGCCAGGCCACCGAGAACGACGAGGAGAGCTCGTCGCGGTAGCTCGCGCCGAAGATCTCCGCGCCCAGGGCGACGGCCCGTCGGGCGCGGGTGGCGGGATCGAGACGGCCGTAGCTGACGGCGTCCTCGCCCCTGTTGTAGTAGCCGAGGAGCACGCCCCCTTCGCCCAGGTAGCCGTGGGAGGGGAGCCAGATCTCCCGGAGGTCCATGTCGGTCCGGGTGATGCCACCGAAGATCCGCGCGTCCTCCTCCCACCACCGGCGGCCGTACTCGAGGCCCAGCTTCCCGACCGGCAGCGGCCGCGGCCGGGTGAGCGCGGCCTGCACCGAGGGGGCGAGGTTGGTCGGGATGCGGGCCATGAGGTGCGGCGGCAGCGTCGCCACGCAGAAGTCGGCACGCTCGACCTGCTGTCGGCCGGCGGCGTCGCGGTAGACGACCTCCACGCCGTCGGGCAGATCGGTCACCCCTACGACCTCGCACCGGTACCGCAGCCGGTCGGCTCCCACGGCCCGCTGCAGCGCGTCGACGATGCGGTCCATGCCGCCGACCGGCTGGAACATCATCATCGCCTGGCCGTACTCGAGCTCGAAGAAGAACTCCCGGCCGAACCCGCTGGCGAGCACGTCGGCCAGGGAGGGCGGCGGGCCGGCGACCACCCCGGCCTGGTTCCCGGCGCCCGGGTCCACCACGTACCCCCGCCGGTCGGTCCCGGTGTACGCCCACCCGTCCGTCCTGCCGCCGATGGCACCGAAGCCCCGCAGGAAGTCCAGGAGGCGGTCCTTGTCCGCGGCGCTCAACTCGGCGTCCAGCGCACCCTGGTCCGTGGCCTTGGCCAGCAGCTCCGAGACGTAGCCGTACACGTCGGCCCGGGCCGTCCGGAAGCGGATGGGCGTGCCGGCCTGCGCCGCGGAACCCTGGTGGTAGATGAAGGCGTCGGCGTTCTGGTTCGCGAACGGCTCGATCGCCACGCCGAGCTCGCGGCAGTAGTCCAGGGTGACCATCCACTGGGCGATGCGAGCCGCCCCTGCGTTCAGGTACTGGCCGTCGGCGAAGGACGCCGTCTGCGTGTGCCCGTCGAGGTCACGTTCCGTGCTCCCGTTCCGCACGGTCCAGCTCCGGCCCCCCGGCCGGTCCTTGGCCTCCAGCACCACGCAGTCGTAACCCGCCTTGCCCAGCTCGTAGGCGGTCGTCAACCCGGCGATCCCGGCCCCCAGGACGAGGACCTTCTTGCTGGAGCGGCCGGTGAGCGTGAAGTCGGACCGCCGAGGTGCCTGGAAGTCCGCGTCCGCCGCGGCGGGGGTGGGCGCCAGCCCGAGGGCGCCCATGGTCTCGAACAGGACACCGGCTCCGCCGGCCACACCCACGGAGCGCAGGAAGCTGCGCCTGGACATCATCGAGGTCACAGAGTTCCCCCTCGGAGCGGACGCGCGGTGACCGGTGGACGGCGGCGCGTCGACGTCAGGTGGATAGACCGTGCTTCTCGTTCGTTCGGCGTGATGGAGGGCGCTCCGAGGCTACGCACCAGGGCCGCCCGGGACGAGTACTTCCGGACCCGCTCGGTCCCGAACCCGGTCCGGCGCGTCGAGTGCGGCTCGGGCGCCACCTAGGATCGACCGGTGAGCGTCACCCCCATCCGGCTCTACGGCGACCCCGTGCTGCGCACGCCGGCCGCGCCCGTCGTCGACTTCGACAAGGAGCTGCGCGGCCTGGTCGCCGACCTGACCGACACGATGCTCGCCGCCGGTGGCGCGGGGCTGGCCGCTCCGCAGATCGGCGTCGGCCTGCGGGTGTTCACCTGGCTCGTCGACGGCGAGCTTGGCCACCTGGTCAACCCGGTCGTGACCCCGGTGGGGGAGGAGACCCAGGAGGGCCCCGAGGGGTGCCTGTCGATCCCGGGGTTCGCCTACGACTGCCGCCGGCACCTGTACGTCGCCGCGACCGGGTTCGACCTGCACGGCGAGCCGATCCGGGTCGAGGGCTCGCACCTGCTGGCCCGCGCGGTACAGCACGAGGTCGACCACCTCGACGGCGTGCTCTTCGTCGACCGGCTGGCCGACGCCGCCCGCGCGGCCGCGCTGGCCGAGATCGCCGCGGCCGAGTGGACGGGCATGGAGGCCTGGGTGCCGCGCGTGGAGGTGAGCCCCCACTGAGGCTCCTCTTCGCGGGGACGCCGGACGTCGCCGTCCCCGCCCTGGACCTGTTGCTCGACTCCGCGCACGAGGTCGCCGCCGTCCTCACCCGGCCCGACGCCCGCTCCGGGCGTGGCCGCAAGATGAGCCGCTCCCCGGTCGCCGAGCGGGCCGACGCCGCCGGCGTGCCGGTGCTGCAGCCCCGCTCGCCCCGCGAGCCCGAGTTCCTCCAGCAGCTCGCCGACCTCGCCGTCGACTGCGCGCCGGTCGTCGCCTACGGCGCCCTGGTGCCGCAGGCGGCGCTGGACCTGCCGCGCCACGGCTGGGTCAACCTGCACTTCTCGCTGCTGCCCGCCTGGCGCGGCGCGGCGCCGGTGCAGCACGCGGTCATGGCCGGCGACGAGGTCACCGGAGCGTCGACCTTCCGCCTGGAGGCCGGCCTCGACACCGGGCCGGTCTACGGCGTGGTCACCGAGCCGATCGCGCCGCGGGACACCGCCGGCGACCTGCTGGGCCGGCTGGCCGTCAGCGGCGCCCGCCTGCTGCTGGCCACGCTCGACGGCATCGAGGCCGGCACGCTCGCGCCCGAGCCGCAGCCGGCCGAGGGGGTCAGCCTGGCGCCGCGCATCGAGCCGGCTGACGCCCGCGTCGACTGGGCGCTGCCGGCGCACGTCGTCGACCGCCGGGTCCGCGGGGTGACGCCGGCGCCCGGCGCCTGGACCACCTGGCGCGGCGACCGCCTGCGGCTGGGCCCGGTCGAGCCGCTGCCGTCGTCGCTGGGCCTCGCGCCCGGGGAGCTGTCGGTGGGGTCCACCGGCGTGCTGGTCGGCACCGGCCGCGGCGCGGTGCGCCTGGGCGACGTGCAGCCGGCCGGCAAGCGCGTGCTGCCGGCCGCCGACTGGGCCCGGGGCGCCCGCCCGGCCCCCGGCGAGCGGGTCGGATGACGCGGCCCCCACGCCGGCCGGGCCGGCCGCGGCCGGGACGGCGCGACGGACGGCGGGCGCCCCGGCCGCAGCTCGACGGGGCGCGGCTGACCGCCTACGACGTCCTGGACGCGGTGTCCTCCCGCGAGGCCTACGCCAACCTGCTGCTGCCCCAGCTGCTGCGCGAGCGCGAGCTCGACCCGCGCGACGCCGGCTTCGCCACCCAGCTGACCTACGGCACCCTGCGCGCCCGGGGCACCCTCGACGCGGTGCTGGCCGGGCTGGTCGACCGGCCGCTGGCCGACCTCGACCCGCGGGTGCTCGACCTGCTGCGCCTGGGCGCCCACCAGCTGCTCGACCTGCGGGTGCCCGCGCACGCGGCGGTCGCCACCACCGTCGACCTGACGCGGGCCGTCGTCGGCGCCGGGGCCTCCGGGCTGGTGAACGCGGTGCTGCGCAAGGTGGCCGCCGGCGGCGACCGCGCGGCCTGGCTCGAGCGGCTCGGCGGCGACGAGGAGCATCGGCTGGCCCTGGCCACCGACCACCCCGGCTGGATCGTGCAGGCCTGGCGGGAGGCCCTCGGGGGAGACGACTCCTCCGACGCCGCCGAGCTCGAGCCGGCGCTGCTCGCCGACGACGCGGCGCCCGAGGTGCACCTGGTGGCCCGCCGGGTGGCTCGCGACCGGCTGGTCGAGGAGTCCGGCGGCACGCCGGGGCCGTGGTCGCCCTACGCCGTCCGGCTGGGCGGCGGCGACCCCGGGCGGGTGCCCTCGGTCCGCGCCGGGACCGCCGGCGTCCAGGACGAGGGCAGCCAGCTGGCCGCGCTGCTGCTGGCCCGCGCGCCGCTGGAGGGCCCCGACGCGGCCTGGCTGGACGTGTGCGCCGGCCCCGGCGGGAAGGCGTCCCTGCTCGCCGCGGTGCGTCCCGAGGGCGTGCGGCTGACCGCCGCCGACCGCTCGCCGCACCGCGCCGAGCTGGTGCGGCAGGCGCTGGCCGCCGAGGACGACGTCGAGGTGCTCGTCGCCGACGGCCGCCGTCCGCCGTGGCCGGCCGCCGCCTTCGACCGGGTGCTGCTCGACGCCCCGTGCACCGGGCTGGGCGCGCTGCGCCGCCGTCCCGAGGTCCGCTGGCGGCGGACGCCCGCGGACGTCCCCCCGCTGGTCGAGCTGCAGACGGCGCTGCTGGCCGCCGCGCTGGAGTCGGTGCGGCCTGGGGGCGTGGTGGCCTACGTGACCTGCTCCCCGCACGCGGCCGAGACCGTGGCGGTCGCCGACGCCGCGGCCGCCCGCGACGACGTCGAGGTGCTGCCGGTGGCCCCGCTGCTGCCCGACGTCCCCGGGGTCGCCCGCGGCCGGTACGGGCAGCTGTGGCCGCACCGGCACGGCACCGACGCGATGTTCATGGCGCTGCTGCGCCGCACCCGCTGACGGCCGCCTCCGGTCAGCCCCGCGTGGGCCGCAGGTTGCGCTCGGCCCACAGCGCGGCCTGCGTGCGGTCGGCCACGCCGATCCGCTGGAAGATGTGCGTGACGTGCACCTTGACGGTGCGCTCGCTGATGGCCAGCCGGCGGGCGATCAGCCGGTTCGGGTAGCCCAGCCGGATCAGCTCCAGCACCTCGGTCTCCCGGTCGGTGAGCGGCACCGCCGGCCCCGCGCCGCGGTCCCGGACGTCGCGCAGCAGCGAGCGGGCCACGGCCGGGTCGACCGGCGCGCCCCCGGTCGCGACGGTGCGGATGCCGTCGAGGATCTGCTCGGCCCGCGCCTGCTTGAGCAGGTAGCCGTCGGCGCCGGCCGAGACGGCGTCGAGGACCAGCCCGGCGTCGCTGAACGAGGTGAGCACGAGCACCCGCGTCAGGTCCCCGAGGGACCGCAGCCGGCGGATCACCGCGACGCCGTCCGCACCGGGCATCGACAAGTCCAGCAGGACGACGTCGGGCCGGTGCTCGGCGATCATGACCAGCGCCTGGTCGCCGTCGGCCGCCTCCCCGACGCACTCCATGTCGGCAGCGGTGCCCAGCAGGTGGGTCAGCCCCCGGCGGACCACGGTGTGGTCGTCGACCACCAGCACCCGGATCACCGGGCGACCCCGACGGAGGAGGGTGCCTCCGCGCCCCGGGGGAGCACCGCGGCTCCGTCGAGCGGGACCTGGGCCAGGACCCGGGTGCCCTGCCCCGGCGCACTGGCGATGGTCAGCGCGCCGCCCGCGGCCTGCAGGCGGTCCTCCAGGGCGCGCAGGCCGAGGTGGCCGCGGACGCTGCTGGCGGCCAGGCCGACCCGGTCCATCCCGCGGCCGTCGTCGTCGACGCTGAGCACGGCCTCGGTGGGCGTCCGGCTGACGACGACGGCGACCCGGTCGGCCCCGCTGTGCGACCGCACGTTCCGCAGCGCCTCGAGGGCGGCGCGGTAGAGCAGCGAGGCGACCGGTTCCGGCAGGTCGTCGGCGGCCGCGGCGTCCAGGTGCACGGTGAGGCCCTCCCTTTCCAGGCCCTCCGCGAGCACGGCCAGCGCGGGCGCCAGGCCCGCCTCCGGCAGCCGCGGCGGGTTGAGGTCGACCAGCAGCGAGCGCAGCTCGGTCACGCTCTGCCGCACCCGCTCGGCGGTGCGGGCGACGAGCTCGGGGTCGGCGTCGGCGGCGTCCAGCCGGGCGACGTCGAGGTCGTAGGTGAGGCCGGTGAGGTCCTGGACGACGCCGTCGTGCACCTCGGCCGCGATCCGCCGGCGCTCGTCCTCGGAGGCGTCGACGACCGACTGGAGCAGCCGGGTCTCGGCCTCCTGGTGGCGGCGCAGCCGGCGGGCGAGGTGCCACGCGATCGGTATCTGCACCGCCTGCAGCAGCAGCAGCGCGCCGAGGGCGGCGGGGGCGAACCGCATGTAGGCCGCCCGCGCGGAGTCCTGCACGACGTCGTAGCCCTGGTAGACCTTGACCAGCAGCCGCCGCCCCGCCGCGTCGCGCACCCCCACGTGCACCTCGAGGAGGGCCCGGTCGGGCGACTCGAAGCGGTTCTGCGGCGCGGTGAGGTCGGTGACGTGCGAGCCGACCGTGCCGTCCTCCAGCGCGGCGCGCTCGAGCCCGTCGAGGGGCGCGACCATGCCCACCACCCGGGGCTCGTCGGACCACAGCACCCGGCCGCGGCCGTCGAGGACCTCGATCCGGCTCACCGGGCCCGACGCGGCGACCGTGGCGACGGCCGTACCCAGCCGGGCGGCGGCCTGCTCGTCCCCGCTGCGCAGCTCCGGGGTCAGCAGCGGCGCGACCACGCCGTGGCCGACGACCCGGGCCACCCGCTCGGCCGACCGGATCCCCTCCTCGACGCCGGCCCGCCGGGACAGGGAGGCGATCAGCAGGGACAGCGCGAGCGTCGCCACCACACCGGCGACGGTGAAGCGCGTGACGGAGGCCGCCACGGAGATCCGGCCGTGGCCGGTGCCGGAGTACCGGCTCGAGGGAGTGCGTCCCACGGGGTCAGGCTAGGTCCGCCCGCCGACATCGTGGGACTCCCGCGTTCCGCTTCCTGAGCCGGGGCGGGGCCGTCCGCCGGGAACCAGCGGGCCCCGGGGGACGACTACAGCCCCGTGACGACCCACAGCGCGGCCGTGCGCCGCTCCCTGGCCACCGGTGTCCTGACCGCCGTCCTGCTCGCCGTCGGCACCGGGCCGGCGGCCGCGCACGTCGAGGTGAGCGCGCCGGGCGCCACCGCCGGCACCGGGCCGATGACGGTGACCTTCTCCGGCGCGGCCGAGAACCCGTCCGGCGTCGCCGGCCTGCGCACGCAGCTGCCCACCGGCATCGACCCGGCCACCGTCTCGCTCGCCTCCGGACCGGCCGGCTGGGCGCTCACCGCGACCGCGGACGGCTTCGAGGTGGGCGGCCCGCCCCTGCCCTCGGGGCAGGACGCCGAGTTCGCGATCACCGTGGCGCAACTGCCCCCGGGGGTCACCGAGCTGGTCTTCCCCACGATCCAGAGCTACGCCGACGGCACCGAGGACGCGTGGATCGAGCAGGCCGCGCCGGGCGCGCCCGAGCCCGAGCAGCCGGCCCCCGTCCTGACCGTCGCGCCGGGCGCCCCGGCCCCGGCGTCCCCGCCCGCGACCGAGGCCACCACCTCCGCGGCGCCGGAGACGTCGGCGGGGGAGACGGCCGCCACCGCCACCACGCCGGCGGTCGAGGAGGAGGACGACGGCGGCGTCGGCGCCGGCTGGCTGGTCGCCCTGGGCGTGCTGGTGGTCGCCGGCGTCGCCGGGGGACTGTGGGTGCGGCGGTCCCGCGCCCGGCCCTGACCTGCGCCGGGGCCGGAGGCCGGCCCGCCGCCGCTTAGACTCCGCAGACGTGTCCCGCACCCCGATGATCGCGCCCAGCCTGCTGTCGGCGGACTTCGCCCGCCTCGGCGAGGAGGCGCACCGGGTGGCCGACGCCGACTGGCTGCACTTCGACGTCATGGACGCGCACTTCGTGCCCAACCTGACCTTCGGCCTGCCGGTCCTGCAGGCGCTGCAGGCGGTCAGCCCGGTGCCGCTCGACTGCCACCTGATGATCGAGCACCCCGAGCGGTGGGCCCCGCGCTACGCCGAGGCGGGCGCGCGCAACGTCACCGTCCACGCCGAGGCGTGCACCGACCCGCGCGCGGTCGCCCGCGACCTGCGCGCCGCCGGGGCGCTGGCCGGCCTGGCGCTCAAGCCGGGCACCCCGCTGGAGGAGTACCTCGACGTGCTCCCGGACTTCGACACCCTGCTGGTCATGACCGTCGAGCCCGGCTTCGGCGGCCAGGAGTTCCTGGCCGAGGTGCTGCCCAAGGTGCGCCGCGCCCGTGAGCTGGTCGACACCGGACACCTGACGCTGCTCGTCGAGGTGGACGGCGGGATCAACGCCGACACCATCGAGCAGGCCGCCGCGGCCGGTGCCGACGTGTTCGTCGCCGGGTCGGCGGTCTACGGCGCCGAGGACCCCGCGCGCGCCATCGCCGGTCTGCGCGCGCAGGCGGCCGCGGCGATGACGGGGTGACGGCCACCCCGGCCGAGCGCAGCGCCATGGCCCGTGCCCGCGAGCTCGGCGCCGCGGTCCTCGGCACGACCAGCCCCAACCCGCCCGTCGGCGCCGTCGTCCTGGCCGCCGACGGGACGCCGGTGGGGGAGGGCGCCACCGCCCCGCCCGGCGGCCCGCACGCCGAGGTGCAGGCCCTGGCCGCGGCCGGGGAGCGGGCCCGCGGGGGCACCGCCGTGGTCACCCTCGAGCCCTGCGCGCACACCGGCCGCACCGGCCCCTGCGCCGACGCCCTGCTCGCCGCGGGCATCGCGCGCGTGGTCGTCGCCGTCCCCGAGCCGACCGAGCTGGCCGGCGGCGGGGCGCAGCAGCTGCGCGACGCCGGGGTCGCCGTCGAGCTCGGGGTCGAGCAGGCCGCGGCGGAGGAGGGCGCGCTGGCCGCGTGGCTCACCGGCATCCGGGAGCGCCGGCCGTACGTGGTGTGGAAGGCCGCCGGCACGCTCGACGGCCGGGTCGCCGCCGCCGACGGCAGCAGCCGCTGGGTCACCGGGCCCGAGGCCCGGGCCGCCGTCCACCGGCTGCGCGCCACCTGCGACGCCGTCCTCGTCGGCTCGGGCACCGCGCTGGCCGACGACCCCCAGCTGACCGTCCGCGACGCCGAGTTGCCACCCGGCCACCCGGCCGCCGACCGGCAGCCGCTGCGGGTGGTCCTCGACCGCCGCGGCCGGCTGCCGCGCACCGCCCGCGTCCTCGACGGCGCCGCCCCGACGCTGGTCAGCGCCGCGGCCGGACCCCGCGACCTGCTGGCCGAGCTGTTCGACCGCGACGTGCGCCGGGTGCTGCTCGAAGGCGGCCCCACGCTGGCCGCGGCGTTCCTGCGCGAGGGCCTGGTCGACGAGGCCGTCGTCCACCTGGCGCCCAAGCTGCTCGGTGCCGGCGCGCCCCTCGTCGGCGACCTGGGAATCACCTCGATCGGGGAGGCGCTGACCCTGTCGGTCGCCGACGTCACCCTCCTGGGCGGGGACGTCGGCATCCGGCTGCGACCGAACCGGCACACTGGTGCACGTCGGTCCGCGGACAGCCCGGGCGCGACCGGAGGGAGTTGATCGTGTTCACCGGGATCGTCGAGGAGATCGGCACCCTGCTCGTCCGCGAGGACCAGGAGGACGCCGCCCGGCTGCAGATCCGTGCGCGCCGGGCGCTGGAGGGGGTGGCGCTGGGTGACTCGATCGCGGTCAACGGCGTCTGCCTCACCGTCACCGGCGTGGACGGCGACGTGTGGGCCACCGACGTCATGGCCGAGACCCTCCGCCGCAGCAGCCTCGGCGCGCTCGGCGCCGGTGACCCGGTGAACCTCGAGCGCGCGGTGACCCCGCAGACCCGGCTCGGCGGCCACCTGGTGCAGGGCCACGTGGACGGCGTCGGCACCGTGCTCGCCCGGACCCCCAGCGAGCACTGGGAGGTCGTCCGGGTCGCGCTGCCCCGCGAGCTGGCCCGCTACGTGGTCGAGAAGGGCTCGGTCGCCGTCGACGGCGTCTCCCTCACGGTGAGCGCGGTCAGCGCCGTCGACGACCCCGAGCCGTGGTTCGAGATCAGCCTCATCCCCACCACCCTGCGCGAGACCACGCTCGGCGCGGTGCCTCCGGGGAGTCCGGTCAACCTGGAGGTCGACGTGGTCGCCAAGTACGTGGAACGTCTGTTGGGAGCACGTCGGTGAGCGAGCCCAGCACGCGCCTGGACACCATCGAGGCCGCCATCGCCGCCATCAAGGACGGCCGCCCGGTGGTGGTGATCGACGACGAGGACCGGGAGAACGAGGGCGACCTGATCTTCGCCTCGGAGCTGGCCACGCCGGAGCTGGTGGCGTTCATGGTCCGCTACACCTCCGGCTACATCTGCGTGGCCGTCACCGAGGCCGACGCCGACCGGCTGGACCTACCGCCGATGTTCCGGGTCAACCAGGACCGCCGGGGCACCGCCTACACGGTGACCGTCGACGCCCGCGAGAGCATCACCACCGGCATCTCCGCGTCGGACCGGGCGCACACCATCCGGCTGTTGGCCGACGCGGACACCGACCCCACCGACCTCGCCCGGCCCGGGCACATCGTGCCGCTGCGGGCCCGGGACGGCGGTGTGCTGCGCCGGCCCGGGCACACCGAGGCGGCCGTGGACCTGGCGGTGCTGGCCGGGCTGCGCCCCTCCGGGACGCTCTGCGAGCTGGTCAGCGAGAAGGACCCCACCGGCATGGCCCGCGGGGAGGAGCTGCGGCTCTTCGCCGACGAGCACGACCTGCCGCTGGTGTCGATCGCGGACCTGATCGCCTACCGCAAGCGGTTCGACAAGCTCGTGGAGCGGGTCGCCGAGGCCGCCGTGCCGCTGGCCCCGGGCCTGTTCACCGCCGTGGGCTACCGCTCCTCCTACGACGAGCGGGAGCACGTCGCCTTCGTGTACGGCGACCTCGCCGAGGGGGAGGACGTGCTGGTCCGCGTCCACTCCGAGTGCCTGACCGGCGATGTGTTCGGCTCGCTGCGCTGCGACTGCGGGCCGCAGCTGCAGGCGGCGCTGGCCGCGGTCGCCCAGGAGGGCCGCGGCGTCGTCCTCTACATCCGCGGGCACGAGGGCCGGGGCATCGGCCTGCTGCACAAGCTGCAGGCCTACCAGCTGCAGGACGCCGGGGTGGACACCGTCGACGCCAACCTCGACCTGGGGCTGCCCGCCGACGCCCGCGACTACGGCACCGGGGCGCAGATCCTGGTCGACCTGGGCGTGCACACCATGCGGCTGCTCACCAACAACCCGGCCAAGCGGGCCGGGCTGGAGGGCTACGGGCTGAAGATCACCGGCCGGGTGCCGCTGCCCAGCCACGTCACCGCGGAGAACCTGGCCTACCTCAAGACCAAGCGCGACCGGATGGGCCACCTCCTCGACATCATCGAGCCCGAGACCGAGTCCGGTCCGGCCGACGTCCCCACCGTCCCGGGCACCGACGTGCCCCTCCGCCAGCAGGAGCAGAAGCTGTGAACGAGCTCGCGAGTTCACCGATGGGCATGGCAGTGGGCCCGCGAACGCGTCCGACGAGCGCCAGCGAGGAGGCCGCGTGAGTGGGAAGGGCGCCCCCGAGGCGCAGCCGGTCGAGGCCGCGGGTCTGACCCTCGGCATCGTCGCGACCACCTGGCACGCCGAGATCACCGGCGCGCTCCTGGACCGCGCGGTCGCCGCTGCCGCCGCCTGCGGCATCCCCGAGCCGACCGTCGTCCGGGTGCCGGGTGCGGTGGAGCTGCCGGTGGTCGCCCAGGCGCTGACCGAGCGGCACGACGCCGTCGTCGCGCTGGGCGTGGTCATCCGCGGCGGGACGCCGCACTTCGAGTACGTGTGCGACGCGGTCACCGCCGGCCTCACCCGGGTGGCCCTCGACGCCGGCACGCCGGTCGGCAACGGCGTCCTCACCTGCGACACCGAGCAGCAGGCGCGCGACCGCGCCGGGCTGCCCGGCTCCGCGGAGGACAAGGGTTTCGAGGCGACGGTCGCCGCGCTCGCCACCGCGCTCACCCTCCGCTCGCTGCGCGGGCCCTCGCGGCCCACCGGCTTCACCGTCACCCCGGCCGCCGACGGGAGTCGCGCGTGAAGACCTTCGACTCGCTGTTCGCCGAGCTCGCCGCCAAGGTGGCCGCCGGTGACCCCGCCTCCGGCACGGTCACGGCGGTCCGCGACGGGGTGCACGCAGCCGGCAAGAAGGTCGTCGAGGAGGCCGCGGAGTCCTGGATGGCCGCCGAGCACGAGGGCGAGGTCCGGACGGCGGAGGAGATCAGCCAGCTTCTCTACCGGGTGCAGGTCCTCATGCTGGCCCGCGGCCTGACGCTGGACGACGTCTACGCCCACCTCTGAAGCGGCCCACCTCCGATCCACGCTCGACCCCCACCGACCTCCCGAGGAGACCCCCCGTGCTGCGCATCGCCGTGCCGAACAAGGGCGTCCTGAGTGAGCCCGCGGCCGCCATGCTCGCCGAGAGCGGGTACCGGCAGCGGCGGAGCACCAAGGACCTCGCCGTCTACGACCCCGACAGCGACACCGAGTTCTTCTACCTGCGGCCCCGTGACATCGCCGTGTACGTGGCCGCCGGCACGCTCGACGTCGGCATCACCGGCCGCGACATGCTGCTGGAGACCGCCCCCGCCGACGGGAAGGGTGCCGCCGCCGTCGAGGTCATGCCGCTGGGCTTCGGCCGCTCGTCCTTCCGGTTCGCCACCCCGGTCGAGTCCGGCATCGGCACCGTCGAGCAGCTGGCGGGCAAGCGGATCGCCACCGCGTACCCGGTCCTGCTGCAGCGGTACCTGGACGACCAGGGCATCCGCGCGGGCGTGGTGAAGCTCGACGGCGCGGTGGAGACCGCCTGCCGGCTGGGCGTGGCCGACGCCGTCTGCGACGTCGTGGAGACCGGGACGACGCTGCGCGCCGCGGGGCTGCACATCATCGGCGAGCCGGTGCTGACCAGCGAGGCGATCCTGGTCCGGCGGGCGGGCGCGGAGGAGATCCCGGCCGTGGCCCAGCTGCGCCGCCGGCTGCGCGGTGTGCTGGTGGCCCGGCAGTACGTGATGCTCGACTACGACTGCCCCAACGAGCTGCTGGAGAAGGCGACCGCGCTGACCCCCGGCCTCGAGGGCCCGACGGTCAGCCCGCTGCAGACCGAGGGCTGGTCGGCGGTGCGGGCGATGGTGGCGCAGACGGAGACCAACCGCGTGATGGACGAGCTGTGGGAGCTCGGCGCCCGGGCGATCCTCGTCACCAGCATCCACGCCTGTCGCATCTGACGCGACGAGGCCCTCCCCGGCGAACCGGGGAGGGCCTCGTCGCGTCGGCTCAGCGGTGGCGGGTCGTGCGGTCGACCAGGTCGATCGCGGTGCACAGGCCGAGCGCCATGGCCCGGCCGCTGGTGGACCCGGTGGCCAGCAGCCCGGCGATCGCCGGGCCCAGCGGCCGCTCGCCGACCAGGCCGTGCAGGACGGCGGCGTACTCGCCGCTGACCCGGCCCGCCGCGGCGTGCCGCAGCAGCGCCCGCGAGAGCTCGGTGGTGCGCCCCGCGGCCAGGGCGTAGACGCCGGCGGCGAACCGCTCGGCCGCCGGGTGGCCGAGCAGCACCAGCCCGGCCATGGTCCCGGCCATGACGTCGTCCCCGGCCGGGGTCAGCCCCGGGCCCAGGCCGACCAGCCGGGCGGCGGTGCGCAGGGCCGCGTCGAGGTCGGCCCGGCGCACGGCGCCGCGCAGCGCGGCCAGCGGGCCGCCCGGACCGGCCGGCAGGCCGGGCAGGGTGAACGCGCTGTGCGGGACGCCCTCGCCGTAGAGCGCGTTGCGCAGCTGGCGGACGCCCTCGGGCAGCAGGGCGGGGCGGGTGCTGGGCAGCCGGGGGCGCGGGTCCCACCACGCGGCCGCGCTGACCGCGAGGTCGCCGACGACGATCCGGCCGCCCCCCACCTCGGCCGGTGCGTCACTGGGCAGGGCCACGAGGGGCCGGCCGTTGCTCGGGCGGAAGAGCACGCAGCCCAGGGGCAACCGGGCCGCGTCACTGGTGAGGACGCCGACGACGTCGCCGCCGCGATCGGTGGGGACGTACAGGTACACCGCGGCGGGGACGCTCATCAGCACCCGCGCCGGGCGCACCGGACCGCGGAGCAGGTCGGCGACACCGGTGCTGGCGGACGCGGGGACCGCCGTGGCTGCGCGCGCGGGACGGGCGGTGCGGGCGGTTGCCTGGGCCGACTCCCGGGGGAGGGGGATGGTCGGCACTCCGGCCCGAGCGGCGCGGCCGCGCGGGGAGGTCGGGGCTCCGGGACGCGTGTCGCCCGGGCCGGCGGTCTCGTCGATGGTGCGCATGGCGGCCTCTTCACCGTGGGAGCTACGGGAGGCACCGTGGCTCGAGACCCCCCGCCCGGCCCCGCTCCTCCACCGGAGGGACTCGGCGGCACCGCGGTGCGGTGGTCGGCCTACCATCCAGCGGGCGGAAATGGATCCGGGAGTCGAACCTAAGCGGCGCGTCGCATGCCCCTGTATGGCGGAAGTCGCCAAGAATGGGGTCGTTGGTCCAGGCACTCCTGACAGGATGCCGTGGTATGGCCAGAGGGAAGGGCGACTGGGACAGTGGATGCCGTGACCCACAGTGAGGCCACGCCGCCCGCCCGAACGAAGAGTGATGGTGCGACTCCGATTCGTCGCCACCTGTCGGCAACGGAGGCGCCGGTGACCGAGAACCGACCGGAGCGGCCCAGCTGGCTGGAGCGCATGGGCCTGACCCTCGAGGAGGCGCTGCAGCTGCCCGCGCTCGAGGGCACCGAGGTCGTCGCCGGCGCCCGCGGGCTCGACCGGGTGCTCCGCCACATGGTCGTCGACGACCCGGCCGACCCGCTGGCCGTGGCCGGCCCCGACGTCCTCGTCGTCCTCGGGGCACGGCTGCCCCCGGCCGACGCGGCCAACTACCGCGCGCTCGTCGAGCGGCTGGACTCCATGGGCACCACGGCCCTGGCCTTCCGCCGCGGCGAGGGCCCCGGGCCGGTGCCTGACGAGGTGCTCGCCGAGGCCGACCGGAGGTCCTTCCCGGTGCTCGCGCTGGCCGCCGGGGCCCGCACCGAGGAGCTGGTCTCCGAGGTGCTCGGCGCGGTCGTCGGCAAGCAGAGCGAGGCGCTGGCGCTCTCCTACCGCATGCACGACCAGTTCATCGACGTCGCGCTCAGCGGGGGCGGGCTGGCCGAGGTGACCGAGCAGCTCGCGCACGCGCTCGACGGCGCCGCCGTCCTGGGCCTGGGGCCCGACCGCGAGATCGTCACCACCGCCGGCCCGGCCGAGGACGTCGCCGAGATCAGCGACTGGCTGTGGCTGCTGGACGCCGAGGCCGAGGACGAGCTGGCGCTCATGGCGCCCTCGCGCCGGCTGTCGGGGCTGCGCGCCGACCAGACCGTGGTGACCCCCGCCGACGTGCTCGCCGACGCCGACCTCTCCCCGGCCGACGGCATCCTGCTGGTGCCCGGGCACCACGAGCTGCCCGGCGGGGTGGGGGAGTACGCGGTCGCGCCGATCATGGCCGGCGACCAGCGGCACGGCTGGCTGGTCGCCGTCCACCGGTCCGGGCCGATGATGGTCGGCGCCGGCGGCGTGCTCGAGCGCGCGGCGGTGGTCTCGGCGCTGTCGGTCATCCGGCAGCAGGCCGTGCACTCCGTCGAGCTGCGCTTCCAGGGCGACCTGGTCCGCCGGCTGGTCGCCGGGTCGCTGCGGCACACCGAGCGGGCGCTGGCGCAGACCCGGTCCTTCGGGTGGCGGCTGGACGGGCCGGTCGTCGTCCTGGTGACCGCGACCGAGACCGCCGCCGACCCGCAGGCCGACCCGACCCGCGCCCTCGACGTCCTCGACCGGCTGGCCGACGGCTGGCGCTCGGCGCTGGAGTCCGAGGTCTCCGGTGCGGCGGTCGCCGGGCTGTCCACCGAGATCGTCACCGTGCTCCCGCTGGACGGGCGCACGCCGGAGGAGATCACCGCCCTGGTGTCGGCGGTGACCTCGCGGGTCAACGCCCGGGTGCGCCGCGTCGGCCGGGTGCTCGGCACCGGCATCGGCCGGACGGCGGGCTCGCTGTCGGCGCTCGGGGAGGCGCACCAGCAGGCGTCCCGGGCGCTGAGCGTGGGGCAGGAGATCCACGGTGCGCAGGCGGTGACCCACTTCGACCAGCTGGGCGTCTTCCGGCTGCTGTCGCTGATCCCGGACAGCACCGAGCTGCGCAACTACGTCGACGAGGTGCTGGGGTCGCTGGCCGACGCCGCCGACCCGGACTCCGCCGACCTGCGCGAGACGCTGCGGGTGCTGCTGGAGACCAACCTCAACGTGGCGGAGTCGGCCCGGCGGCTGCACTTCCACTACAACACCATGCGGTACCGGATCGGGAAGCTGGAGCGGCTGCTCGGCCCCTTCACCACCGACCCGACGCTGCGGCTGAACCTGCTGCTGGCCCTGCACGCGGCCCGCATGCGGGGCCTGGACCAGCCGCACCGGCCGCCGGTGGACGCCGCGCTGAGCCTCCCGCCGGACGAGGGTCTGGACGCACTCATCTGAGCCCGCCATGGTCAGCGGCGTGGACACGGGCGTCGCCGCGCTGATCGGGCACATGACCGGCCTCCAGGCGCCCCTGGAGGCCGACGGCGACCCGGCCCGCTTCTTCCACGGCGTCTACCTGCGGACGACGGAGGCGGTCGCCGCGGCCATCCGCGGCGGCGAGTTCGAGGACCCGTCCTGGGTCGAGGAGTGGGACGTCGACTTCGCCGGTCTCTACCTCGACGCGCTCGCCGCCCACCGCCGCGACCCGGCCGCGCCGCCCCGGCCGTGGCGGCTGGCCCTCGGGGCCCGGCCGGCGCTGCCGCCGGAGGCCCACGTGCTGCTGGGCATGAACGCGCACATCAACTTCGACCTGCCGCAGTCGCTGGTCCGGGTCATCCCGGTGGCCCACTTCGACGACCCCGCGGTGCTCGCCCGGCGCCGCCGCGACCACGAGCGGATCGACCGGGTGCTGTCCGCCCGGGTGGCCGCGGAGGACGCCGAGCTGCACCGGGCCGGCGGCCGCCGCACCCGCCTCGACCGGGTGCTCTCCCCGGCCAACCGCACCGCCAGCCAGGTGTTCCTGCGCGAGTCGCGGCGCAAGGTGTGGGCCAACGCCGTGCGCCTGGACCGTGCCCGGCGCCGCGGGCCGGACGACTACACCCGACTGGTAGGCGAGCTGGAGCAGGCGGCCGCGGCGCGCGTCAGCGACCTGCTGCGGCCCGGGCCGGTGCTGCTGCGGCTGGCGGTCCGCGGGTTCGGCGTCCGTCTCACCTGACCCTCCGCGCGCCGGGCCGGGCCGGATCGGCGAGGCTGGGGCGCGGGTCCGCGCGGCGCGGCCCGGGAGGGAGAGCACGCATGACCGAGGTCACCCGTCCGCTCGAGGGCAGGGTCGCGCTGGTCACCGGCGCGTCGTCCGGCATCGGGGAGGCCACCGCCGTCGCCCTGGCCGAGGCCGGCGCCGCGGTGGCGATCGGCGCGCGGCGCCGCGACCGGCTCGACGCGCTGGCGGGCAAGCTGCGCGACGCCGGCGCCCGGGTGCTCCCGCTCGACCTCGACGTCACCGACGAGGCCTCCTGCGCCGACGCCGTCCGCAGGACCCGGGAGGAGCTCGGCGGGCTCGACGTCCTGGTGAACAACGCCGGCGTGATGCTGCTCGGCACCATCGTCGGCGCGGACCCCGAGGACTGGCGCCGGATGGTGCAGACCAACGTGATGGGCGTCCTCTACATGACCCACGCGGTGATCGACGGGATGCTCGAGCAGGGCTCCGGCGACGTCGTGAACATCTCCAGCGTCGCGGGCCGGACCGCCCGCAAGGGCGCCGGGGTCTACAACGCCAGCAAGTGGGCGGTGAACGCGTTCAGCGAGTCGCTGCGCCAGGAGGTCACCGCCCGCGGCGTGCGGATCTCGCTCGTCGAGCCGGGCGCGGTGGCCACCGAGCTGTCCAGCCACATCACCCAGCCCGAGGCGCTCGAGGCCTCCCGGCAGATGGCCGCGAGCATGCGCACCCTGCAGGCCGACGACGTCGCCCGGGCGATCGTCTACGTCGTCACCCAGCCGCCGCACGTCGCCGTCAACGAGGTGCTGGTCCGCCCTACGGATCAGGAGCGATAGGAGACGTCCACACGGGTGTGGCCCCGGTGCAGGGGCCCGCGCCGAGCTCGCGAGGCGTGGGGGGCACCGGGGTCCTTTCTCAGTCGCGGAAGACCTCGATGCGGGCGCCCATCTCCACCAGCCGCTCGTAGAGCTGCTCGTAGCCGCGGGCGATGATGTCGACGTTGCGCAGCACCGACGTCCCCTTGGCCGCGAGCATCGCCAGGAGGATGCAGACCGCCGGCCGCAGTGCGGGCGGGCAGACCACCTCGGCGCTCGACCACCGGGTCGGGCCGCTGACCAGCACCCGGTGCGGGTCGAGCAGCCGGACGTCGGCGCCGAGCCGGGTCAGGTCGGAGAGGTGGATCGCGCGGTTGTCGTAGACCCAGTCGTGGATCAGCGTCGACCCGCTCGCCGCCGCCGCGATGACGGCGAAGAACGGCAGGTTGTCGATGTTGAGCCCCGGGAACGGCATCGGGTGAATCTTGTCGATCGGGGCCCTGAGCTCCGAGGGCTGGATCGTGACGTCGGCCAGCCGGGTGTGCCCGTTGTCGGCGAGGTACTCCGGGGACAGGGAGTAGCGCAGGCCCATCTCGGCGAGGACGGCGAGCTCGATCTCCAGGAACTCGATCGGGGCGCGCTCGACGGTGAGCTCCGAGCAGGTGACGATGCCGGCGGTGAGCAGGCTCATCGCCTCGACCGGGTCTTCGCTGATCGTGTAGTCGACGTCGGCGTCGAGCACCGGCTTCCCGCGGACGACGAGGGTGGTGCTGCCCAGGCCCTCGATGCCGACGCCGAGCAGCTGCAGGTACAGGCAGAGGTCCTGGACCATGTAGTTGGAGCTGGCGTTGCGGATGGTCGTCGTGCCGTCGGTGCGGGCGGCGGCCAGCAGCGCGTTCTCGGTGACGGTGTCGCCGCGTTCGGTGAGCACGATGGTCCGGTCCGCGGTGGCCGGCGCGGTGACCGTCGCGTGGTACTCGCCGGCGCGGGCCTCCACCTCCAGGCCGAACGGGCGCAGCGCGATCATGTGCGGCTGCACGGTGCGGGTGCCGAGGTCGCAGCCGCCGGCGTAGGGCAGGTCGAAGCGCGGGGCGCGGTGCAGCAGCGGGCCCAGGAACATGATGATGCTGCGGGTGCGGCGGGCGGCGTCGGCGTCGATGCCGGCCAGGTCCAGCTCGTCGGGGACCTGCAGGGTCAGGTCGCGGCCGGCGCCGTCCCAGGTGGCCGAGACGCCGATGGAGCGCAGCACGTCGAGGATGCGCTCGACCTCGACGATGCGGGCGACGTTGCGCAGCGTCGTCCGGCCCCGGTTGAGCAGCGCGGCGCACAGCAGGGCCACCGCGGCGTTCTTGGAGGACTTCACCGCCACCCGTCCGCGCAGGGGGGCGCCGCCGGTGACCCGCAGGTGCGTGGGGCCGGCCGGCCCCACGCTGAAAAGCTCGCGGTCCAGGGCGCCGGACAGCCGGCCGAGGAGGTCGAGGGTGAGGTTCTGGCCGCCCTGCTCGATGCGGGCGATGGCGCTCTGGCTGGTGCCCAGGCGCTCGGCGAGCTGCTGCTGGGTGAGACCGTGATGGCGGCGGGCGTCGCGGACGAGGAGCCCGATGCGCTGCATGGCGCTGGACTCGTGCGCCGGGGTGTCGGCGCTGGCCTCGTGCGCGGGGGACTCGGCGCTGGCCTCGTGCGCGGGGGACTCCGGGGTGCTCGCGGTGTCGGGGGGAGCCGGGTCGAGAGCGGTCATGGCAGCAGTATCTCGCATGTGAGATACGGGCGGGCGCAGGCGCGCCGCGTGCGCGGGACGAACCGGTCCGGCCAGACTGCGGGGCATGGACGTTCTCGTGACGGGAGGAACCGGTCAGCTCGGCCGGCGGGTCGTCGAGCGGATGCAGGGCGCCGGGCACCGGGTGCGGCAGATGTCGCGCCGCGGCACCGGGCCCGGCGGGGTGCGCGGTGACCTGGCCACCGGCCGCGACCTGCCGGCGGCGCTGGCCGGCGCGGAGGTCGTGGTGCACGCCGCCAGCGACGCACGGGGGGACTTCTGGCAGACCGACGTCGCCGGCACCCGCCGCCTGGTCCAGGCCGTCGACCGGGAGCGGCTGCGCCACCTGGTGTACGTCTCCATCGTCGGTGTCGACCGCGTCCCGTACGGCTACTACCACGCCAAGTTCGCCGCCGAGCAGGTGCTGCTCGCCTCCGGTCTCCCGGTCACGCTGCTGCGGATCACCCAGTTCCACACCTTCGTCGACGAACTGCTGGCCACCGCCCGGCGCGGGCCGGTGCTGCCGGTCCCCATGGGCTGGCGGGCCCAGCCGGTCGACGTCGGCGAGGCCGCCGAGTACGCCGCGGCGGTCGCTGCCGGGGCGCCGGCCGGGGACGTCGTCGAGTACGGCGGGCCGGAGGAGCTGACCGCCGCGGAGATGGCCCGGACCTGGGCGGCCGCCCGCGAGCCCGGCGCGCACGTGGTGGCCACGCCGGTCCCCGGGCGGCTGTCCAGCGCCTTCCGGGACGGCGCGGCGCTGCCCACCCGCGGCGACCGCGGCCGGCGCACCTACGGGGAGCACCTGCAGTCCTGAGGAGAGCGCGGCGATCCGGCCGGGATCCGCAACGGGGAGGACGACGTCCGGAAGCCGCCGGAGCGACGTCGGTACCCGGCCCTAGGGTCGCCAGACGTGGAGAGTTCCCGCGCCCCCGTCCTCGCCGCCGTCGCGGTCACCCTGCTGGCCTGGGCGTCGGCGTTCGTCGCGATCCGCGGGGTGGGCGCCGACCTCTCCCCGGGTGCCCTCGCGCTGGGCCGGCTCGCGGTCGGGACGGCGGTGCTGACGCTCCTCTGGGCGGTCTCCGGCCGCGGCTGGGTGCGGCCCACCGGGCGGGAGTGGGGGCTGCTGGTGGTGTGCGGGGTCGGCTGGTTCGGGGTCTACAACCTGGCGCTCAACGCCGCCGAGCAGCACCTGGACGCCGGGACGACGGCGATGCTGGTCAACATCGGACCGATCCTCATCGCCGTCCTCGCCGGTCTGCTGCTGGGGGAGGGCTTCCCGCGCCCGCTGCTGGCCGGCATCGCCGTCGCCTTCGCCGGCGTGCTGCTCATCGGGCTGGCCACCCGCGGCGCCGACGCCGACGTGCTGGGCGTGGTGTTCTGCCTGGTGGCCGCGCTGACCTACGCGGCCGGCGTGGTGGCGCAGAAGCCGGTGCTGCGCCGGCTGCCGCCGCTGCAGGTCACGCTCGTCGCCTGCGCCATCGGCGCGCTGTGCTGCCTGCCGTGGGCCGGGGCGCTGGCCGGCGAACTGGCCGCCGCGCCGGCCGGGTCGATCGCCGGGATGGTCTACCTGGGCGCGGTGCCCACGGCCCTGGCGTTCAGCACGTGGGCGTACGCCCTGGCCCGGATGGACGCCGGCACGCTGGGGGTCACCACGTACCTGGTGCCGCCCCTGGTGATCGCGCTGGGCTGGCTGCTGCTCGACGAGGTGCCGCCCGCGTTGGCCGTCGTCGGCGGCGCGGTGTGCCTGGCCGGGGTCGCGCTGTCGCGCCGTCGCGCCCGGGTCCGCCGGCCGGTCCCCGTCCCGCAGGAGGCCGGCACCCCGTCGTGACCTCCGCCCGGGGGCCGCGGCTGCCAGGCTGCCGGTCATGACCCCGCTGGTCGTCACTGAGGCCCGGCTGCGCGGCGGCGACGTCGTCGACGTCCACTGCGCCGACGGGCGGGTGACCGCCCTGCCGCCGGCCGGCGAGCTGCCCGTGCCGCCGGGCGCGCACGTCGTGCCCGCCGACGGCGGCCTGGTCACCGAGCCGTTCGTCGATGCGCACCTGCACCTGGACAAGGTGCACACCCTGCCGCTGGTCGGGGACGCGGCGCTGCGGGCCTACACCGACGACGGCATGGCCTCCTCGGCGGCCGCGATCGACCTGGCCAGCGCGGTCAAGCGGCACTACACGGTCGAGGGGCTGCTGCCGGCGGTGCGGCAGGCGCTCGCGGACGGGCTGGCCCACGGCGTCCTGCACGTGCAGGCGTTCGCCGACGTCGACACCGCCGCGGGGCTGGCCGGGGTGCAGGCGGTGCTGGCCGCGCGCGAGGAGTTCCGCGGTCGGGTGGACGTCTCGGTGGTGGCGTTCCCCCAGGACGGCGTGCTGCGCGCGACCCGGGGGCGGCCGCGCTGGTGGAGCAGGCCCTGGCGCTGGGCGCCGACGTCGTCGGCGGCATCCCGTGGATCGAGGCGACCGAGGCCGACCAGCAGGCGCACGTGGAGTGGGCCTGCGGACTGGCCGCCCGTCAGGGACGCCGGGTGGCGATGCTGACCGACGACGCGCCGGACCCGCGGTTCGCGACCACGGCGATGCTGGCTGAGACGATGCTGCGGTACGGCCTGGCCGGGCGCGGCGTCGCCTGTCACGCGCGAGCGCTGGGGCACTACGCCGAGGACCGGCTGGCCGGCGTGCTCGCCCTGGCCCGCCGGGCCGGACTGGGCCTGGTGAGCGATCCGCACACCGGGTCGGTGGCCCTGCCCGTGGAGCGGGCGCTCGCGGCCGGCGTCCCGGTGGCGCTGGGGCAGGACGACATCGAGGACGCCTACTACCCGTTCGGCCGGCACAACCTGCTCGAGGTCGCCTTCCTCGCCGCCCACCTGCTCGACATGCGGTCGGCTCCCCAGCTCGAGGTGCTCGTCGACCTGGTGACGACGTCGGCCGCCCGGGTGCTGGGGCTGCCCGGCGCCGGTCTGCGGGTGGACGGACCCGCCGACCTGCTGGTCCACGAGGCCACGCGGACCGTCGACCTGCTCGCCCGGCACGCCCCGCCGCGGGTCGTCGTGCGGGCCGGGGCCGTGCTGGCCGGCGGCTGACGCGGGCGAGGGCCCTCCCGCCTGGCGGGCGGGAGGGCCCTTCCCGGTCAGCTCACCGGCGGGACGTGAACGTCACCCCCGTGAGCAGTCCGCCCTTGGTCGACTCGACGAGGAGCCGGGTCGCGCCGCCGGGGGCCAGGCCCCGGTTGCGGATGTCCCAGGCACCCGTCGCGTCGACCGTCACGCTGCCGACCAGCGCGCCCTTCGAGCCGTCGGCCCGCTGGAGGTAGACCGAGACGGTGTTGAGCGCGGTGACCGTCGAGGTGCCCGCCACCCGCCACTCGTTCTTCCCGGTGCGCAGCTCCGCGGCGGTCATCCGGAGGACGTCGGTGTTCGGCGTCACCGTCACCGTGTCGCGCACCGTGGTTCCGCTGGGCGAGGTCACGGTCACGGTGAACACCACCGGCGCGTTGGGCGCCGCGAAGGTGAGCGACGGCCCGGACAGGTCCAGCCCGCCGATCGTCGGGCCGGAGTCCTGGGCCCAGGCGTAACTCGCCGCGTTGGTGGCCGTGGCGGTGAGCGTGACCTGGGCGCCGACCTCCGGCGTCTCGGTCGAGGCGACGGCGTCCACGGTCGGCTCCACCGCCGCGTCGAGGACCTCCACCGTGTGCGTGGCGGTCTTCGTGCCCTCCGGGCCGGTGGTGCTCAGCTCGAAGGTCAGCGCCCCGGCGGCCGCCGGCGTCGTGAAGGTGAGCGTCGGGCCGGCCGTCGGACCGTCGATCACCGGCGTGCCGGCGGTCTGGGTCCACGAGAAGGCGGTCGCGTTGGTCGAGGAGCCGCCGTCCAGCGTGACCGTCTGACCCTGCGCGGCCGACGAGACGCCGGCGACGACCGCCGTCTGCGGCACGAGCGTCCCGGCGGTCGCTCCCTGGACCAGGATCGGCGCGGTGTCCGTGCCGCCGGCCGACGAGGTCACCGTGATCGTCGCCGGGGGAGCGGCCAGCCCGGTCAACGTGGCGGTCCCGCCGGTGAACGACAGCGCGGTCCCGCCGACGGAGCCGGCGAGGGTGGTGCTGCTGTCGCTGGACTGCGCGGTCACCGTCAGCGTGCCGTCCAGGTAGGTCGCACCGGTGACGACGACGTTGTCGGTGACCGGCACGACCTTCTCCGCCGCGGGCTGGTCGCTGGCGTTCACGACGGTCACGCTCTCCGGGAACGTGTCCGCCGCGACCGGGATCCGGGCGTAGTAGGTGGTCCCGGTGCCGGCCAGGGTGGTCAGCGGGACGCTGCCGCCGGAGACCTGGACCGAGTCGTTCTCGCCCGCCGTGGCGTAGACGTCGACGTAGTCCTGGCCCTCGGCGGCGTCGATCCGGTAGGCCGCCACGCCCTCGATGCCGGAGTTGGTCGAGACCTTGCCCAGCAGGGTGAACAGGTCGTTGCGCTCACCCCCGGCGGCCAGGCCCGGCCCGGTCACCGACACGTGGTTCGTGCCGAACGCCGAACCGGTGACCGCGGTCTCCTCGGCCGGGTCGCCGATGTAGGTGCCGGTCGCCGTCTCGTGCAGGCCGTCGGCGTCCACGAGGAACGGCGCCACCCGGGAGCCGAGGGCCAGGCCGAAGTTGCCGGGTGCCGGCGTCTTGTCCTCGGTGAAGTTGATCTCCCCCTCGGCGTCCGCCTCGAACGTGTCGACCCCGTACGGGTGCGTGACCGTGTAGGTCTCGCCCGGGGTCAGCCCGTCCACCCGGATGCGGATCCGGCCGAACACGACCTGGTCGCCATCCACGGCGGCCTCGTTGGCGAAGGTCGCCTCGAGGGCGGAGGTGAAGTCGACCGACCCGCCGTTGGACAGGTCGTAGACGTTGAGCGCCTGGTAGTAGAACGACTCGCCGGGGAAGTTGCTCTCGGCGGCCGCGTCGCCGATGTGCAGCGGCGCGTTCGGGTCCAGGCCCTCGTCGACGAGGAAGGCCGGGTCGCACAGGGCCTCGGCCACGTCGAGGCACTGCTCGAGCCGCAGCTCCTTGTCGTCCTCGTACCAGACGGGGAAGCCGTGCACCCCGCTGGTCGGCCCGACCGCGGCCAGGCTCGTGGTGTTGGGCGTGGTCACCTCGGCGATCGCCATGGTCGTGCCGCCGGCGACGACGCCGAGCGCCGTCACCGCCACCACGCCGCGGCGTCCTGCCCTGCGCCTGCTCGTCGTCCCGGCCGTCGCGGCGTCGGTGCCCGTGCTGGCTCCGCCCCCGCGACGACCCTGCTGGGGTCGTCCTCGTGTCATCCGGCTCTCCGTGGTCGTCGGAACGCGCCACCCCTCTGTAGTGGGTGAGCGATCCGCTGACTCTGCGTGACGCCGGAACGTCCAGGCAGACACCGCGTGGGGGAGCACCATCCCCCAAAGCGGGGGCGCAGCCGGCGCACGGTTCCCGCCGGCCGCCCAGCTCGGGCGGCCGGCGGCGCGGTGTCAGCCCTCCGCGGGCAGCGAGGTGGGGACGATCAGCACCGGCCGGTGGGCGCCGTGCAGGAGGGTCCGCGCGACGCCGCCGACCAGCATCTCCTTGCTGGCCGACTGCCCCCGGGTGCCGACGACGATGAGGCCCGCGCCGCGGTGCACCGCGGTCTCGGCCAGCGTCGAGGCGGTGGCGCGGGCGCTGCCGGGCCGGCCGGCGCAGGGCACGGTGAGCAGCTCGGCGCCGTCGGGGGCGTCCGGGCCGGGGCCCTCGCCGGGCTCGGCCACCGCCACGAGCAGCCGCCGGCGGCCGGGGAACAGGCGCTCGGCGGCGGCGATCGCCTGCTTCGCGCCGGCCGAGCCGTCGGTGCCGACCACGACGGGGCCGGAGGCGGCCGCGGACCACTCGGCCGTGGTCAGCGGGTAGGGGACCACGAGCACCGGCACCGGGCTGACCTGCACCACCAGCTCGGAGAAGCTGCCGAGCGCGGCCCGGATGCGGCCGAGGCCGCGGGACCCCACGACCACCAGGTCGGCCTCCTGCTCCTCCGCCGTCCGCGCGAACTGGTAGCCGTCACCGCCGAACGTGCGCTTCACCAGGGGCTCGGCCTCCCAGCCCGCGGCGCGGGCCAGCGAGACGCCGTTGCGGGCCAGCCGCTCGGCCTCGGCGCGGCCCTCCGTCTCGAGCAGGTCGCCGAGGGCCTGCAGGTTCCCGGCGCGGCCGGCCAGCCGCTGCCGCAGCTCGGGGGAGGTGAACGGGGGCTCCCACAAGTGCAGGACCGATGCCGTGGCCGACGGCAGCAGGCAGGCCGCCGCCTCGATGGCGTTGACCGAGCTCGGAGAGCCGTCGTAGCCGACCAGCACGCGCAGGGACCGTCCGGGTTCTGGGGCGCTCATGGCCACATCTTCCCCGACCGGAGGGCCCGTCGTGCAGGTCACGTGCGGGCCCGGCGGGCGATGGGGTAGGCAGGACGCGGCGACCGGCCGACCCGCACGGAGGTGCAGTGATGGACGAACAGGGCTGGACGACGGTGGTGGCGGCCGCGATCCGGGCGCCGTCGATCCACAACACCCAGCCCTGGCGCTTCACCGCGGCCGAGGACCGGCTGGAGGTGCACCTGGACCGGGAGCGCGCGCTGCCCGTGCTCGACCCGACCGGGCGGCAGCAGGTGATCAGCTGCGGCGTGGCGGTCGAGTTCGCCGCGGTGGCCCTGCGCGCCGCCGGCGTCGAGGCCGACGTCGACCTGCTGCCCGAGCCGGCCGATCCCGACCACCTGGCCACCGTGCGCGCGGGCGCTGCCCGGGAGAGCGCGCCGGAGGACCGGCCGCTGGTCGAGGCGATCGACCGGCGGCACACCGAGCGGGCACCGTTCCTGCCGCGGGCGGTCCCGGCCGACCTGGTCGACCGGCTGCAGACCGACGCGGGCCGGCACGGCGTGTGGGTCAAGCCGATCACCGAGTCGGAGGAGGAGGTCGCGACCGTCTTCCTCATCTCGCGGGCCGAGGAGATGGAGCAGCGCGACCCCGAGTACGTCGCCGAGCTCGAGCGCTGGCTGCGCACCGACCCGTCCGCGGTGGACGGCGTCCCGGTCGACGCCGTCCTGAGCGAGGACCCGGCGACCCGGCCGTCGAACTGGCTGATCCGCGACTTCGTCGTCGGTAGCCGGGGCGCCCACTCCGCGTTCCTGCCCGAGGGGGCGGCCGACGCGCCTCCGCCGGCGGTGGAGCGGCCCACCGTCGTCCTGCTGGGCACCGACAGCGACGACCGGGCGGCGTGGCTGCTGTCCGGGCAGGCGCTGGGCCGGCTGCTGCTGCGGGCGACCGCCGAGGGGCTGGCCGCCTCGCCGCTCACCCAGGCGCTGGACTGGCCGTCGACCCGGACCCGGATGCGCAGCCGGCTGTCGCTGGTGGGCTATCCGCAGATGCTGCTGCGCATGGGCTACCCGTCGACGGAGGGGACGGCGCACTCGGGCCGCCGGCCGGTGGCGGACGTGCTCTCCTTCGCCGGCTGAGGCGGCGGGGGCCGCTTCAGTCGCGGCGGCCGGGGGAGGCCCAGGGGTCGTCGGGGTCGAAGTCGTCGTCCGGGTCGGCGGGGGCCATCGTGCGGGTCTGCTCGGTCCGCGGCTGCTCGGTGCTCGGCCGCTCGGTCCGCGAGGCCGCGGCCTCCAGCGCGGCGTCGCGCTCACGGGACCGCTCGGCGCGGGCGGCCCGTTCCTGCTCGCGCAGCTCCCGCCGCGACGGCGCGGTGGCGCCCGGCCGGCGCTCCGGGCGGTCGCGCAGCCGCCACAGGCCCGCGCCGGCGAGCGCGAGCCCGATGGGCAGCACGTAGGCGGCGGCGCGCTCGGTGCCCCCCTCGCCGAGGTAGCCGGTGATCCCGGCGACGAAGAAGACCGTCATCGCGGTGCCGACCAGGCCGAGCAGGGCCAGCGTGGTGCCCAGTGCCTCCGACCGCGGCCGGACGGCGTAGGCCAGGGCGATGAGCCCGATCCCGCCGCCGACCAGGTGGAGCCACGCGCCGACCCCGTGCAGCGTCGTCTGGCCGTCGAGGGGGAACAGGCCCACCAGCAGCACGCCGACGGCGGCCGCTCCGAGCAGGACCGTGGCCACCACGGCCCCGGTCCCGGTCAGCGCCGGGCGCAGCAGCCACACCCCGGCCCCGATGAGCGCCGCCTGGACCACGAACGAGGCGTTCATCAGCAGGTGACCGGGGGAGACCGCCGTCCCGAGGTCGCTGATCAGGTCGTCGGCGCGGGAGTAGCCGGCGGCCTGCAGTTGCACGACGGTCTCGACGACGAAGAACTGGAGGGTCAGCAGCCAGGCGGTCGCGCCCCAGCGGTACCGGGAGGGAGTCACGGAGGCCATGGTCCCAGCTCCGTCTGGGCGCGTTCGCCGCCCGGCAGGTGGGCCAGGACGGCGGCGAACTGGCCGGGCGAGAGCCAGGAGGGGTTGCTGCCGGCGGGCATCCGCAGCACCTCGGCGTCGGCCGCCGCCGGGTCGGCGAGCAGGTCGGCCCGCGGCACGGGCGTGGCCAGCCGCACCAGCCGGACGGCGACCACCGGGCCGCCGTCGCGCTCCTCGGGCTCCGCGGCCAGCTCGCCGAGCGCGTGCACGCCGGGTGCGGTGCGGCCGCTGACCCACAGCAGGCAGGGCCCGCCCGGCGCCATGAGGTCCAGTCGGTAGGAGCGGCGCACGCAGCGGGTGAGCTCCCGGGCGCCGCCGACGGGCCAGCCGGGGTCGATGACGTCGGGCGGCCGGGTCGACTTGAGCACCCAGCAGGCGACGTCCCCCGGCGCGAGGCGGCTCGTCATCGCTCCGGGGGGCGGCGCCTGGCCTTCCTCAATCCGTCGCGGAGTGCTGCTCCGCGCCGGCGGGGTCGGCGTCGTCGGAGTCGACCAGCTGCCGCTCCTGCTCGGTGCGGTGCTGGAGGGCGTCGTCGTTGGGCCGGTCGTAGCCCCCGGCGTGCTGTGCACGGTCGCGGGGCGCGGACTCCGTCGTGTCCATGACGTCGTCGAGGTTGGGGCGGTCGGGCTCGCTCATGACAGTTCTCCGCTTCGTCGGGGACGTCTCGTCACGGAGGGCCATAGCCAGGGTGCCGGAGCGCCAACCGTGATCAGCGTTGCTCCAGCAGCGCCGCCGGCACCCAGCCCTCGACGAGCAGCGGACCGTGCGGACCGGCCACCGCGTACGTCACCCGGCCCTGCCAGCCGCCCTCGCCCTGCCGCCACTCGACGAGCAGCCCGGGCCACACCCCGGGCGCTCCGGGCGGGTCGTGCACCCAGCAGTGCCGCCCCCGGCCCTCGCCGTGGCGACCCGCCGGGCGGACCGGCTCGGACGGCGTCACCCCGGACGAGGCCGCCCGCTCCCCGAGGGAGCGGCCCGACCGCCCGGGGTGCATGCCGCCAGCCACGCGGGAAGTGTCGCACGAGGTCGAACGCTTGTTCGACAGGAGGCGACGGGCGCCCCGCGCGTCGTCCGCGGAGCGCCCGTCGCGGCTAGGAGCTCTTCCGGACCGCGTCGCCGAGGGTCTGGGCCACGGCCTGCAGCAGCGGGTGGTCGGGCAGCTCCTCGACGGCCACCGGCAGCGGCAGGGACCAGTTGGGCCGGTCGGTGGTGCCGGGCATGTTGGGCCGGCGCCGCTCGGCGACCGCGTCGTCCAGCGTGGCCGACAACAGCAGGGACGGTGCCGTCGCCAGCCGCTCGTGCGCCCGCTTCACCGCCGTCTCCGGCTTGGCGTTCGACCGGACGCCGTCGAGCTTCTCCAGCAGCGAGCGGCGGCCCTGCTCGAGCTCCTCGTCGGTGCCGGTGCCGTACTCACGCTGCTCCTCGACGTCCGCCCCCGTCCACAGCCCCGCCACGGTGGGCAGGTCGTGGGTGGTGACCGCGGCCATCGCCGTCTCCGGCCACTGCGCGGGCTCGTCCTCCTCGAACCACAGCAGCCGGTAGCTGAGGATCCCGTGCTCGGCCAGCGCCTCGCGGACGCCGTCCTCGACGGTGCCGAGGTCCTCGCCGACGACGACCGCCTGCGCCCGGGTGCTCTCCAGCGCGACGATGTCGAGCAGGTCCTCGGCCGGGTAGCGCACGTAGGCGCCGTCCGCGGGGCTCTCGCCCTGGGGCACCCACCACAGCCGGAACAGGCCCATGACGTGGTCGATGCGCAGGCCGCCGGCGCCGGCCATCGTGGCCCGGATCGACTCGATGAACGGCTCGTAGTCGGCCGCGCGCAGTTGCCACGGGATGAGCGGCGGCGAGCCCCAGTCCTGCCCCTGGGCGTTGAAGGCGTCCGGCGGCGCCCCCACGGAGGCGCCGTCGGCGAGGACGTCCTGCCAGGTCCAGGCGTCGGCCCCGCCGCCGGCGACGCCGATCGGGAGGTCCTGGATGACGGTCATGCCCTCGGTCGCGCGCTCCAGCTGCAGGTGCAGGCACCACTGCAGCCAAGCGTGGAAGGCGACGTCCCGCTCGTGGTCGGCGACGAAGCGGGCGACGGCGTCGCTGCGGGGGTCGCGCAGCTCCTCGGGCCAGGCGTGCCAGTCGGGACCGTGCGCGTCGGCCAGGGCGCACCAGGTGGCCCAGTCCTGCAGCTTCTGCCCCTGGTGCCACCACCAGTCGGGGAAGGCGGGGTCGTCGCGGCCGGCGGCGTCGAACACCCGGCGCAGCACCTCGCGCTTGCGGGCCCAGATCGCGTCCCGGTCGATGAGCTCGGCCTCGCCCAGGTCGCGGCCGGCGTCGTCCGCGGCGTCCCCGGCGCCGGGCACCTCGTCGACCCGCAGGTACACCGGGTTGCGGAAGCGGCGGGTGGCCGGCAGGTAGGGGCTGGCCTCCTGCTGCGGCGTGGGGGCGACGGCGTGCAGCGGGTTGATGAGGACGAACCCGGCCCCCTGGGCGGCGGCCATCTCCCGGACGGCGCGCAGGTCGGCGAGGTCGCCGATGCCCCAGCTGCGCCGGCTGCGTGTGGCGTAGAGCTGCACGGCCCAGCCCCAGGCGCGGTCGTCGGGCAGCCAGCAGCGGCCCGGGGAGACGATCAGCCGCCGGCGGTGCCCGCCGGGCGCCTGGAGCCAGTGGTAGCCCAGCGGGAAGTCGTCGGGTAGTTCGCCGTCGACGTGCCGGGTGGTGCCGTCCTCGAGCGTCACCTCGGCCTCGTCCACCTCCAGCGCGTCGCCGGGGCGGGCCACGATCGGGGCGCGGTCCTCCAGGTCGGCCGGCGGCGTGCCGATCACCTCCCGCAGTCGCTCGATGGTGGCCTGGTCGACCTGGTGTTCCTCGTCGAGGGCGTCCAGCCAGCTGGCGTCGATGCCCCACTCGTCCGTCGGCGTGCGCGTCACGCCTCCGATACTCCCCAGCGCACCCGCCGCCCACACGGCAGGGGGTGAGTGGTGCCGCTCTCCGTCTGGACCCTCCAGCGGCTGGAGGGTCCAGAGTGGCGGGATGGACGACGACGTGCTCACGATCGGCCGCCTGGCCGACCGGATCGGCGTCCCGGTGCGGACGGTGCGCTTCTGGTCCGACGAGGGGCTGGTCGACCCACCGGTGCGCTCGGCCGCGGGCTACCGCCTGTACGACGCCGCCGCGGTGGCGCGGCTGGACCTGGTCCGCACGCTCCGGGAGCTGGGCCTGGGCCTGCCGGCGATCCGCGAGCTGCTGGCCCGGCGGCGCACGGTCGCCGAGGTGGCGGCCGAGCACGTGCGCGCGCTGGACGCCGAGATCCGGCTGCTGCGGCTGCGCCGGACCCTGCTGCGGGTGCTCGCCGCGGGCGCGACGACGACGGAGGAGATGGGGCTCGTGCACGACCTGGCGACGCTGTCCGCGCGCGAGCGGCAGCAGCTGATCGACGACTTCGTGGCGCGGGCCTTCGCCGGCGTCCCCGAGGACGCCCCGGGCGCCGGCATCGCCGCGGGCATGCGGACGTTGCCGGCCGAGCTGCCCGAGGAGCCGACCCCCGAGCAGATCGGCGCGTGGCTGGAGCTCGCGCGCCTGGTGGCCGAGCCGGCCTTCGCCGACCGGGTGCGGGAGATGGCGCTGGCCGGCGCCGCCGCCACCCCGGAGGACCCCGACGCGTCGGTGGTGGACGCGGGGCGCCTGGTGGCGCTCGGCCGGGACGCGCTGGCCGCCGGCGTCGTGGCCGGGACGCCGGAGGCCGAGGCGCTGGTCACCGAACTGCTGGCCGACGGGCGGCCGGACAGCCCGGGCCGGCGCTGCGAGCTGGCCGACCGGCTGGCGACCTTCACCGACGCCCGGGTCGAGCGCTACTGGCAGCTGCTCGGCGTTCTCAACGGGTGGCCGCCGTTCGAGCCGTCCGTGCCGGCGGTGGAGTGGTGGATCGGCGCCCTGCGCGCGGGCCACTGACGCGGTGTCGCGGTGTCGCACCCAGTGCCTGACGGTTCGGGGCGCTGACGGACTTCCGAACTCCGATCGGACATCTTCGCTGGTGAGGGGCCGGAAGGTGTCGTACCCCCGGCCTGGGTTGAGGCCATGTTCGGTGGCAGCGGGTTCGGGGTGGGGCTGACGGTGGCCCCGCTCGAGCTGCCGGCCGGCGTGCCGGTGGATCCGGTGCCGGTGCAGTTGTCCGACGCGTTGCCGGTGCACGCGCGGACGGCGGAGGAGAAGGCGGCCGAGTTGCAGCGGCTGCAGCAGCTCAAGGCGATGCTGGCCGCCTACGAGCTCGATCTGGTCGCCGGGCTGGCCGCCGACCGGCCGGACACGTTCGATCGCAAGCCCGGCCGGCCCGGTGCCGCGGCGGGTGAGCGGGGCGGCCCGGGGCAGCCGGCGGGGGTGTCGGAGTTCTTCGCCGACGAGCTGGCGCTGGTGCTCAACACCTCCCGCGCGGCGGCCAGCGCGCTGATCGACCAGGCCACGGCGTTGAGCGGAACGCTGCCGGGCACGCGGGCGGCGCTGGCCGCGGGCCCGGGCGATCGCCGCCGAGCTGGGGTGGAAGGCGCGGGCCACCGATCCGGCGATCCTGGCGGCCGTGGAGGCCGCGGTGCTGCCCCGGGCCGGGGAGCTGTCGATCCGCCGGCTGAGGGCTCTCGTGCAGGCCGAGCTGACCGCGCGGGACGCGGCCGCGGCCGACCGCCGCCGGAAGGATGCCGAGCGGGGGGCGAACGTGGTGGTGCGCCCGGTCGGGGACGGCATGTCCGAGCTGGTGGCCACGATGCCCCACGAGCTGGCCGCCGCCTGCCGGGCCGCGGTCGACGGCCTGGCGCGGGCGGCCAAGTCCGCCGGTGAGGACCGGCCACTCGGGATGCTGCGGGTGGGCGCGCTGGCCGACCTGGTGCTGCGCCCGTGGGCGGCGGGGCGGGAGCCGGTGACCGCGCAGCTGACCGTCACCGCCCCCCTCGAGGCGCTCATCGAGGTTCCTGGCCGAGGGCGGCCCGGCGCCGGCGGTGTGGGCGCGGCCGGGCACGGTGGCTGCGCCGACCGGCGAGGTCGACGGGCAGCCGATCACCGCCGCCCACCTGCGGGAGCTGCTGGCCCAGCTGGACGCGGTCTGCCCCGGCGGACTGCAGCCCCTCACCGGCGGCACCCTCACCGTGGCGCTCACCGACGCCGCCGGCGGGCTGCTGGCCACCACCACCCGCGCCGAGCTGCAGCGGCTGGCCCGCCGCGGCTGCCCCACCCACCCCGACGGGAAGTGCGGGTACCCGCTGCTGGGCCGGCCCGCCGCGACCGACGGCTACGCACCCACCGCGGCCCAGCGCCGCTGGCTGCAGGCCCGCGACCACACCTGCCGCCACCCCGGCTGCGCCACCACGGCCGGCCGGGCCGACCTGGACCACGTCACCCCGCACGGCTGCGGCGGGCAGACGTCGTGCGAGAACCTGTGCTGCCTGTGCCGGCGCCACCACCGGCTCAAGACCTTCGCCCGCGGCTGGACCCACGCCCTGACCCCCGACGGCGTCCTCTCGGTCACCCCCCCAGCGCCGTCACCCGCACCAGCCGACCATCGGGCACCGACCGGCCCGCACTGCCCCTCACCGGACCCCGCGTCCTGGCCCAACCCCCACCACAGCCACCGGCGCCCGACCCGGACGACGACCCACCGCCCTTCTGACCCGACCCCGGCATGCCCCACGGCGAGCACGCCCGCCCGCCGTGGGCTGCCGGCGCGGGACCGGACCGGCCGGACGCTGTGGAGCCGGGGCCGCCGGTCGCCGTCGACGATGCAGGTAGACGCCGGGGAACGCGGGGTAGTGGGCCGCGCATGACGGTGATCGGCTTCCACAACTCGCACGAGCAGGTGCACCCCGCCGAACTGCTGCGGGCGGTGCAGCACGCCGAGCAGGTCGGGTTCACCGCCGCGATGTGCTCCGACCACCTCGAGCCGTGGAACGAGCGGCAGGGGCACTCGGGCTTCGCGTGGTCCTGGCTCGGTGCCGCACTCGCGACGACCGGCCTGCCGTTCGGCGCGGTCAACGCCCCCGGCCAGCGCTACCACCCGGTGATCGTCGCCCAGGCCATCGCCACCCTCGGCGCGATGTTCCCCGGCCGGTTCTGGGTGGCCCTGGGCTCGGGTGAGGCGATGAACGAGCACGTCACCGGCCACGTC
Source organism: Geodermatophilus sp. SYSU D00708 (assembly GCF_054050115.1). Classification (NCBI taxonomy): domain Bacteria; kingdom Bacillati; phylum Actinomycetota; class Actinomycetes; order Geodermatophilales; family Geodermatophilaceae; genus Geodermatophilus; species Geodermatophilus sp. SYSU D00708. Next base: position 108,041 of record NZ_JBJGYS010000017.1, read on the forward strand.
TGGCCGCGCAAGGACATCCGGGACGCCCGGCTGCGCGAGTGCGTCGACGTCATCCGCGCGCTGCTGGCCGGCGAGGAGGTCAGCCACGAGGGCCTGGTCACCGTCGACCGGGCCCGCATCTGGACCCTCCCCGAGCAGCAGCCGGCGCTCATCGCTCCCGCCGTCACCGCCGCCACCGCTCGCCGGCACGCCGAGTGGGCCGACGGCCTGGTCACCATCAACCAGCCGCACGACACCCTCCGCGAGGTCATCGGCGAGTACCGGGACGCCGGTGGCCAGGGCACGCTCACCATCCAGGTGCACGTCAGCTGGGACCCCGACCCCGACCGCGCGGTGGCCATCGCCCACGACCAGTGGCGCAGCAACGTCTTCCCGCCGCCGCTGTGCTGGGACCTCGACACGACCCGCGCCTTCGACCAGGCCAGCGCCCACGTGACCCCGGAGGCGGTCGGCCAGGCGGTGCGCATCTCCGCCGACCTCGGTCAGCACGCCGCGTGGATCCAGGAGTACGTCGACCTCGGCTTCGACCAGGTCTACCTGCACCACGTCGGCAAGGAGCAGATCGGCTTCCTCGACGCCTTCGGCGAGCACGTCCTGCCGCGGCTCGACGTCACCGCGCCCGCGCCCGCCGTGGCCATCGACCCGCGCGGCCCGGCCGAGCCGCTGCGGCCGCACCAGGAGCCGCAGCCCGCCGTCCTGCCCTGAGGAGGGAGCCCGCCGGCGTGCATCCGCCGGCGGGCCGGACGCCGAAGAAGGACCGGACGGCGGAGGGCGCGCGGGGGACGGGGACGGCATGACCGACGTGGACGACGTGATCCGGCTGGTCAACACGGGCGAGGCGTTGTCGGCGCCAGAGCTGCGGCAGGCCGCGGCGCTGCTCAACCACCACGCGTGGTCCGGCCGGCCCGGGCTCGCCGAGGCCCGCGTGCGCGTGGCCGTCCTGCTGGAGAAGCTCGGCGAGTGAGCCCGCGGCGACCCGACGCCGGCGCGGCCTAGGGTGCGACGGCGTGTCCGTCACCGTGCGCACCCTGACCGAGGACGACGTCCCGGCCCTCACCGGGCTGCTGGTGGCCAACCGCGTGTTCCTCGCGCCGACCAGCCCCGACCGTCCCGACGAGTACTTCACCGAGGACTTCCAGCGCCGCGAGGTCGCCCGCCTCCTGGAGCAGCACGCACAGGGCACGGCCATCCCCGGCGTCGTCCTGCTCGACGGCGAGCTCGTCGGCCGGGTCACGGTGAGCAACGTCGTCCGCGGTCCGCTGCAGTCCGGCAACCTCGGCTACTGGGTCGCCGAGGAGGCGGGCGGCCGCGGGGTCGCCACGGCCGCGGCGGCCGCCATGGTGGCGATCGCGTTCGGCGAGGCCGGCCTGCACCGGCTGGAGGCCGGCACGCTGGTCGACAACCTCGCGTCCCAGCGCGTGCTCGAGCGCAACGGCTTCGAGCGGATCGGCCTCGCCCGGCGCTACCTGCGCATCGCGGGGGAGTGGCGCGACCACGTGCTGTTCCAGCGGCTGGCCGACGGGCCCGGCGTCCGGTAGGGACGACGACACACCCCAGCGAGAGGACGCCGGCATGCGGATCACGGACACGAGCGACCTGTGGTGGAAGACCGCCGTCGTCTACTGCCTGGACGTCGAGACCTACCTCGACTGGAACGGCGACGGCTGCGGCGACTTCGCCGGCCTCGCCCAGCGGATCGACCACCTCGCCGACCTCGGCGTCACCTGCCTGTGGCTGATGCCCTTCTACCCGACCGCCGAGCGGGACGACGGCTACGACATCACCGACTTCTACGGCGTCGACCCGCGGCTGGGCACCCACGGCGACCTGGTGGAGGTCGTCCGGACGGCGAACGACCGCGGCATGCGGGTCATCGTCGACCTGGTGGTCAACCACACCTCGATCCAGCACCCGTGGTTCCAGCGCGCCCGCCAGAGCCGGGACGACCCGTTCCACGACTTCTACGTGTGGCGCGACGACGAGCCGCCGGACACCTCCGACCAGGTCGTCTTCCCCGACCAGGAGGACAGCACCTGGACCTTCAACGAGCCGACCGGCGAGTGGTACCAGCACCGCTTCTACAAGCAGCAGCCCGACCTCAACGTCACCGACCCGCGGGTCCGCGACGAGGTCGCCAAGATCATGGGCTTCTGGCTGCAGCTGGGCCTGTCCGGCTTCCGCGTCGACGCCGTCCCGTTCTTCCTGGAGGTGCAGCCGGAGGACGCCGAGAAGCTCCCGGACCCGCACGAGTACCTGCGCGACCTGCGCTCGTTCCTCGGCCGCCGCACCGGCGACGGCATCCTGCTCGGCGAGGTGAACCTCCCGCACGAGCAGCAGGCGGGGTTCTTCGGCGGCGCCGACGGCGACGAGTTGACCATGCTGTTCGACTTCATCGGCATGCAGGCGCTCTACCTCTCCCTGGCCCGGGCGGACGCCGGGCCGCTGGCCACCGCGCTCACCGGGCGGCCGTCGGTCAACCCGGACAGCCAGTGGGCGACGTTCGTCCGCAACCACGACGAGCTCACCCTCGACAAGCTCAGCGACGAGGAGCGCCAGGAGGTCTTCGCCGCGTTCGGCCCCGAGGAACGCATGCAGGTCTACGGCCGGGGCCTGCGCCGGCGGCTGCCGCCGATGCTGGACGGCGATCCGCGGCGCATCCGCATGGTCTACAGCCTGCTGTTCTCCCTGCCCGGCACCCCGGTGCTGTTCTACGGCGAGGAGATCGGCATGGGGGAGGACCTCGACGCCGAGGGCCGGCTCGCCGTCCGGACGCCGATGCAGTGGACCTCGGGCCCGCACGGCGGCTTCTCCACCGTCGAGGACCCCGACCGGCTGCCCGGCCCGGTCGTCGACGGCGGGTTCGCCCCCGAGTTCGTCAACGTCGCCGACCAGCGGCACGACCCGGACTCGCTGCTGTCGTTCATGAAGCTGCTCATCCGGCGCTACCGGGAGTCGCCCGAGCTCGGCTGGGGCGCCTTCACGATCCTCGAGCAGCCGCACCCCGAGGTGCTGGCCCACCTGTGCACCTGGGACGACGGCGCGCTGGTCGCCGTCCACAACCTCGGGCCGGAGCCGCGGAAGGTCCCCCTGACGCTGGCCGACTGCAGCGCCGAGCACCGCCTGGTCGACCTCCTGCAGCCGGGCGAGGAGCAGCTCGGGGAGGACGGCGGGGTGGAGCTGGCGCTCGACGGCTACGGGTACCGCTGGCTGCGCGTGGTGGCCCCGGACAGCCGCCGGCTGGTCTGATCCAGCAACAGCCCGGCGTCGCGGTGCGCCACCTCGGCCGGCGGGGACCCCAGACCGGCCAGCGCCCCCGCGAACCCCGGCGGGGCGGGCAGGTCGCGCAGCCACACCTCGCCGGCGCCGGCCCACCGGAGCACACGCGGGGGCTCCGACGGGGCGGAGACGACCAGCTCGCCCAGCGTCGCGCCGAGGCCCTGCCCGGTCGCCTTGAGCACCGCCTCCTTGCGCGTCCAGTAGGTGGTGAAGGCCTGCGCCCGCGCGGCCGCCGGACGGCGGGCCAGCTGGTCGCGCTCCTCGGCGGCGAGGACCGCCTCGGCGAGCTCGTCGAGCTCGCGGGGGTCGAACCGGCCGACCTCCTCGACGTCCACGCCCACCGGGGCGCCGGCCTGGACGGCGACCACGACGCAGCTGCCCGAGTGGCTGACCGACAGGTGCACCTCGGGGGCGTCGCGCAGCCGCGGCTTGCCGTGCGCGGCGCCGCACTCCGGGCAGGTCCGGTCGATCCCCAGCTCGGCCGGGAGCACGGCGAGGGCGGTGCCCAGGACCGCGCGGACCACGGCCGCGGCCGCGGTGCTGCGCTGCTGGTCCTCGGCGCGGGCCAGCCGCGCCCGTCGCTCGAGGTCGGTGGGGGCGAGCAGCACGTCGTGCTCCGGCCGCAGCGTGCTCGTCGCCGTCCACCACACCTGGACCGCGCCGGGCCGGAGGCCGCCCGCGGCCAGAGCGGCGGCCTGCCGGCCCGGCAGACTCATCCGTACCGGCGCAGCTCGGAGAAGAAGTCGTCGACGACCCGCAGGTCGCCGGCCCGGACCACCTCGTCGTAGACGTACTTGCCGACGGCGAGGTCGAGCACCCCGAGGCCGAAGGGGGAGAAGACCACCGGGCGGTCGGCCGGGATCTCCACCTGCCCGGCCATCACCTCGGCCAGCGTGCCCGCGAGGAAGTCCCGGCTGCCGGTGAGCTGCTCGACCAGGTGCGGTGAGGTGTTCGCCTTGAGGCAGTGCTCGACGTCGTCGACGACGTTGACCGAGCGCAGCAGTACCTCGGGGGCCAGGTCGCGCAGCGAGACGTGCAGCACCAGCGGGGCGTGGTCGAACCAGGACGGGTCGCTGACGTGCGGCTCCCCGGCGATGGTCGCGAAGACCACCAGGTCGCTGCCGCGGATCAGCTCCTCCGCACTGCCGTGGACGGTGACCCGGCCGGGCGTGCCGGACGAGTGCAGGTAGGAGCCGAACCCGGCGGTGCTGTCGGGGGAGAGGTCGAAGACGCCGATCTCGTCGAAGACCCACCCGGTGCCGGCCAGGAAGGTGTGGATGTATCGGGCGATCAGGCCCACCCCGAAGAAGCCGACCCGTGTCGGCCGGGGCCGGCCGCGGCTGAGCCAGTCGGCGGCGGCCGCCGCCGACGCGGCGGTCCGCGTGGCGCTGATGACCGAGGCCTCCATGCAGGCGAACGGGTAGCCGGTGTCGTGGTCGTTGAGGATGAGCACCGCCGACGCCCGGGGGATGCCCGCGGCCACGTTGTCCGGGAAGCTCGAGATCCACTTCAGCCCGTCGACGCGGACGTCGCCGCCGATCGAGGCCGGCAGGGCGATGATCCGCGCGGTGGGCCGGTCGGGGAAGGTCAGGAAGTACGACGGCGGGTTGACCGAGTCCCCGGCGCCGTGCACCCGGTAGGTGGCCTCGACCAGTTCGACGACCTGCTTCTCCCGTCCCTGCAGGACCGCGCTGACCTGTGCCCCGGGCACCACCGCGAACGGGGGCACCGGGGCGGTCACCGGGACTCCCCGGGCAGGTCGGAGCGCCGGATCGGGTCGGCCAGCGCGGCGAGCACCTCGCGCGGGCCCTCGTAGGGCTCCCGGGCGTGGGCGGTGCGCACGTTGTCCACCAGCAGCAGGTCCCCGGCCTGCCACGGCTCCCGCACCGTCGCCCCCTCGTACACCTCGTTGATCGTCGCGACGACGTCCGCGCCGATCGGGTCGCCGTTGCCGAAGCGGGTGGTGAACGGCAGGCCGTCCTCGCCGTAGACCTCGACGAGGTACTCGCGGATCTCGGGGGCGAGGGTCCACTCGTTGAGGAAGGCGATCTGGTTGAACCAGCAGCGCGCCCCGGTGACCGGGTGCCGGACCACGGCGCTGCGCCGTTGCCGGGTGCGCAGGCCGCCGTCGGGCTGCCACTCGAACTCGATGTCGTGCGTGCGGCAGTAGGCCTCCACCGCGCCCCGCTCGTCGGTGCCGAACGCCTCGGCCACCGAGGCGCCGATCTCGTCGTTGTAGCTGCGCACCAGCAGCCAGCCCTCCTGCTCGAACCGCGCCACCAGGTCCGGGGGCAGCGCGGCCAGCACGGACGGCGCGTCGGCCAGGCCGGTCGCACCGCCGGTGGTGGGCGGGGTGAGGCAGGCGAACAGCAGCAGTCCGGGGAACTGCTCGGTGTAGCTGAGCTCGTGGTGCATGCACATCTGCTGGTTCGCCGGCCAGGGCGTGGCCGAGTACACGCCGCCGACCGCCGGCTCGCGGGGCGCGAACGCCTCCAGCTCCGGCATCAGCCGGTCGGCCAGCCGGTCGCAGACGGCGGCCACGGTGCCGGCGTCGGCCAGGCCGAGGCCGCGGACGAGCAGCGCGCCGTGCTCGGTGACCGCCGCGCGCACGGCGTCCCGGTGGGCGGCGACCCAGCCGGCCGGGTCGCCGGACCCGTCGACCTGGAGCAGGGGCGGCCGGCCGGGGTGCTGCGCGACGTCGAGCAGCGCGCCCGGGGAGAGGGAGGACATCGGTGCTCCTTCGAGAGAGGGGACGGTCAGGCCGGGGCGCCGGTCTTCTCGTCGACGAGGGCGGCGAGGTCGGCGAGGACGGGGTGGGCCATGAGCTCGGGCAGGGTGACGGCGCGATCGAGGGCGATGGCGAGCTTCACCGCGGACAGCGAGGTGCCGCCGCGGTCGAAGAAGGAGTCGGCGCGGCCGATCTGGTCCTCGCCGATGCCCAGCACCCGGGCCCAGGCCGCGGCCAGCCGGCGCTCGGTGGGGGTGCGCGGGCTGCTGTGCTCGGCCTCGGCGGCGGCGAGGTCCGCGGCGAGGGCGGTGAGCGCCTTCTTGTCGATCTTGCCGTTGGTGGTCAGCGGCAGCCGGTCCCGCCAGTGGAAGGCCTTGGGCACCATGTAGACCGGCAGCGCGGCGGCGATCCGGGCGCGCAGCAGGTCCGCCTCGACCGCCCGGTCGCCGGTGTAGAAGGCCACCAGGTGCCGGCTGTGGTCGGCCGCCTCGGCGACGACCACCGCGCCGTCACGCACCCCCGGCGTGCGCAGCAGGGTGTTCTCGATCTCGCCGATCTCGATCCGGAAGCCGGCGATCTTGACCTGGCTGTCGCGGCGGCCGAGGAACTCCAGCTTGCCGTCGGGCCGCCAGCGGCCGTGGTCGCCGCTGCGGTACAGCCGCCCGCCGGGCCGGTGCGGGTCGGGCACGAACGCCGCCCGGGTCCGCTCGGGGTCGTTGACGTAGCCGCGGCCGACGCACACGCCGGCGAAGACGATCTCCCCGGGCGCCCCGAGGGGCACCGGCTGCAGGGAGGCGTCGACGACGCGGATCTCCACGTTGGCCACCGGCGGCCCCAGCGGCACCCGGTCGCCGGCCGGTGGAGCGGTGAGCACCTCGTGGTTGGTGTCGTCGGAGGTCTCGGTCAGCCCGTAGGCGTTGACCAGCGCGATGCCCGGCTGGGCGGTGAACCAGCGGGCGGCGAGCTCCTTCTTCAGCGCCTCCCCGGTGACCGACACGCACCGCAGGTGCGGCAGCGGCCGCGGGTGGGCCTCCAGGTAGGAGAGCACGACCTCCAGGTAGGACGGCACCACCTGCACCACCGCCACCTGCTGGTCGTCGAGCAGGTCGACGAACCGCTCGGCGTCGAGGACCACGTCCTGGGGGACGAGCACGGTGCGGCCGCCGACCAGCAGCGCGGCGAGCAACTGCCACAGCGAGATGTCGAAGCACTGCGGCGCCACCTGGGCCACGGCCGAGCCCTCGACGACGCCCAGGTCCTCGATCTTGGCGAACAGGTGGTTGAGCATGCCGGCGTGCTCGCACATCGCACCCTTGGGCTCGCCGGTGGAACCGGAGGTGAAGTAGATGTAGGCCAGCTGGTCGGGCGCGATGCGGGTGCCCAGGTCGGTGTCGTCGTGGCCCTCGCCGAGGCCGGCGGCGATCTCCAGCCGCTCGATGCCGGGCAGGCCGGTCAGCGCCGCGTCGAGCGAGCCGGTGCTTCCGGCCTCGGTGAGCACGAGGCGGCTGCCGGAGCGGGCAAGGGTGCGGCCGATGCGGTCGGCCGGGAAGTGCGGCTCGATCGGCAGGTAGGCGCCGCCGGCCTTGAACACCGCCAGCACCGCGGTCAGCCAGTCCAGGTCCCGCTCGGTGACCACCGCGACGACGTCCTCGGCGGCCAGCCCGCGGGCCCGCAGCGCCCGGGCCAGCCGGTTGGCGCGGGCGTTGAGCTCCCCGTAGGTCAGCTGCCGGTCGCCGAGCACCGCGGCGACCTCCTCCGGTCGGCGCCCGGCCTGCTCCTCGAACAGCTCGTGCGCCGCCCGGGCCGGCAGCTCCCGCGCGCGGCCGGCCATGCCGTGCAGCTGGTGGCGCAGCTCGTCGGCCGACAGCAGGCTGCCGGCCAGCGGGTCGGCGTCGGGGTCGGCGACCAGCTGGGCCAGGGCGGTGCGGTGGTAGCCACAGATCCGCGCCGCCGCGGCGGCGTCGAGGGCGTCCTTGCGGTGGCGGACCGCCAGCCGCGCCCCGCCGCCGGGCACGCCGATCCGCAGGACCGCGCCCTCGGGCAGCTCCCCGTCGGCGGCCGTGTCCAGCACCACCTCCGACGTCGGGCCGGCCACGCCGAGCTCGGCGCGCAGCGCGTCCAGGGGCACCTCCCGGTGCGCCCGCAGCCCCGCCTCGGCCGCGGCCGCAGCCGCCACCAGGTCCCGCCACGACCCGCCGTCCACCGGCAGCCGGCACGGCAGCGGCCCCGCCGAGCCGGAGACGTAGCCGGTGACCACGTCGGTCTCCCCGGACAGTGCGGCCAGCACCCGGGCGTGCGCGGCCAGGAACACCGCCGACACCGGCACCCCCAGCTCGCCGGCCAGCCGGCGGGCCGCCGCCGTCAGGCTCCCGGGCAGCAACGCCTCGTGCCGGGCGACCCCCGGCCGCGGGTCCAGGGTCCACCGCGGCACCGCGGTCGACCCGCCGGCGAGGAGCACCTCCCGCCAGAACTCGCGGCCGGTCTCGGTAGCCGTGACGGTCATCAGACGCGTTCCCTTCTCAGCGGGCGGACGGGGTGAGGTGCCGTGGGCCGGCACGGTGCCGCCCGCCGGACGGGGACTGGGGGACCCGCTCGCCGCGCGGCGGCAGCAGGGCGGCCGCGGGGACGGCGGCAGGGGGCGTGGGCTGGGGCAGGGGCGCCGGCACCTCCCCGACCTCCTCGGCCGGGTTGCCGGCCCACCGGGTGCGCGGGGGCACGACCGAGCCCTTCATGAGGAAGGCGTCGGGGGCCAGCTCCGACCCGTCGCCCATCGTCGCGCCGTAGTGGACCCAGCAGCCGGTGCCGAGCGTGACGCCCGAGCCGATGACGATCCGGTCGGACTTGAAGCCGGCGTCCTCCTGCGAGTGGCACTGGACCGCGCTGCCCGCGTTGAAGGTGCAGCCGTCGCCGATGGTGACCATCGTCCGCTCGGGCATGCCCAGGCCGTCGTCGAAGACCCGGCGGCCCATCCGGACACCGGTCAGCCGCCAGACCAGTGGCTTGAACGGCGTCCCGTTGAAGAAGGCCGGCTGCGCGGTGTGCTTCCAGTAGCGCTCGTGGAACCAGAAGTACGGGTCGTAGATCGAGCACTGGCGCGGGGTCAGTGGCCGGAAGCCGGTGACGGCGCGCTCGACGAGGATGCCGAGGGCGGTGGCGAACAGGACGCTGACGACCATGGCCGCCGCCACCGACCAGCCGCCGAAGCTGTTGTGCAGCTCGAAGCCGGCCAGGGTGATGAGGGTCAGGGCGAAGAAGTTGACCCACCGGATGAACAGGAAGAGGGCGATGGTGCGCAGGTTGTGCCGGTTCTTGGCGGCCAGCTGGCGGCGCAGCTCGTCGGGGTCCTGCAGGTGCTCGTTGATCGCCGAGTCCCGCTCGACGGTGCGCGGGATCTCGAAGGCCGGCGAGCCGAGCAGCCCGACGCCCTCCCGGACCGGCCCGTCGATGGGCACCATGACCTTGGTCGCGAGCAGGCAGTTGTCACCGGTCCGCCCCTGGGAGGGGTAGTAGACGGCGTTGCCGAGGAAGTTGTCGGCGCCGATCGACGTCCGGGACACGCGGAACGACGTCGCCGAGTAGTCGCCGTTCATGACCGACAGCCCGTCGGCCACGACCGTCCCCGACCCGACCGAGGTCAGGTACGGGTTCTCGTGCTTGACGACCATCCCGAAGTTGGAGCCGGTCTGCACGACCTTGCCGAGGTCGTACCCCAGGGACCGCAGGTAGTGGACGATCCAGGAGCTGTTGCCGAGCACGGCCATCAGGAACTTCGCGTTGGTCAGACGCAGGATCGACCGGTGGATCGAGTAGTGCAGGCCGTAGAGGGTGTAGACCCGGCCCGGCGTCATGAACAGACCGAGCACACGGGGGACGGTCACGACGACGAGCCAGGTGACGAGGGTGCCGCCGAAGAACAGGACCAGCGAGCCCACGGCGGCGTTCCAGTAGAACGTCCCGCTCGTCAGCGCCAGCGGCCCCGGCTCCAGGAGCTCGCTGAGGCCGGGGAACGCGATGACGGCCACGGCGAAGCCGCCCATCAGCAGCGGCAGGTCCACGAGCAGGACGTTGCACAGGTGCAGCAGCGTGTAGGTCGCCCGGCGCCGGGTGCTGACCGGCCGGGGCGGGACCAGCCGGTAGTCGGTACGGGTGGGCTGCGCCGGCGACCCGTGCCAGCGCTCGCCGGCGGGCACGGCCTGTCCCGCCTGCAGGGACGAGCGGTGGCCCAGCTGGGCGCCGTCGCCCATCGACGTCCCGATGTCGATCACCGCGGCCTCGCCGATGACGACGTCACTGCCGAGGGTGATCGGGCCGGTCCGGATCACGCCGTCGTGGGCGTGGTAGCCGTTGACGAGCGTGTCCTTGCGGATCACGGTGCCGGCGCCGATCGTGAGCAGGTCGGTGGCCACCGGCACGGTCTTGGTGAAGATGGCGGTGCCGGGGCCGATCTTCGCGCCCAGCGCCCGCAGGTACAGCGGGTAGAGCGGGGTGCCGTTGAACAGCAGGATCAGCGGGTTCTTCTGGACCAGCGTCTTGACGATCCAGAACCGGACGTAGCGCAGGCTCCAGACCGGGATCTCCTCGGCCTTCCACCGGCCGATGAGCAGCCACTTCGCCAGGACCGGCAGGGCGCAGATGCCGACGAAGAAGGCGGTGCCGACGACGACCGACCGCTCGTAGTCGTAGAGGAGGCTCCCGCCGTCGGAGATCCAGTCGTACGCGGCGACGCCGGAGGTCGCGACGAGCAGGCAGTAGCAGAAGAAGAACAGCGCCTGCAGGACCCCGCAGAGGACGTACTGCGCCGTCCCCGCGGGGGGGGGGGGGGGGGGGGGGGGGGGGGGGGGGGGGGGGGGGGGGGGGGGGGGGGGGGGGGGGGGGGGGGGGGGGGCGGGGGGGGGGGGGGGGGGGGGGGGGGGGGGGCGGGGGG
>NZ_JBJGYS010000018.1:0-107376 GCF_054050115.1 Geodermatophilus sp. SYSU D00708
CGCCGCCCCCGGCGCCCCCCCCCCCCCCCCCCCCCCCCCCCCCCCCCCCCCCCCCCCCCCCCCCCCCCCCCCCCCCCCCCCCCCCCCCCCCCCCCGTGCGGGAGGAGACGGCGCCCCCGACGAGGGACCGGTGGCGGACGACGCCGCAGCCGCCGGGGGCCAGCCCCGGTCAGCCGGGCAGGGTGTAGGCGGTGCGGAACCGGTCGAGGGCCACCGCCGGGTCGCCGGACGCCCAGCCCTCCAGGGCGACCACGCCGGTGTAGCCGAGCCGGCCGAGGGCGGCGGCGATCGCGGGGTGGTGGATCTCCCCCGTGCCCGGCTCGCACCGGCCCGGGACGTCGGCCACCTGGATCTCCCCGACCAGCGGCAGCGCCCGCTCGACGAGCCGCACGAGGTCCCCCTCGCCGATCTGCGCGTGGTAGAGGTCCAGGTTGAGCCGCAGGTGCGGGCTGCCGACCGCCTCCACCAGCGCGATCGTGTCGGCGGCGCGGGCGAACGGCGTGCCCGGGTGGTCGACGGCGGTGTTGAGGTTCTCCAACGTGAACACCCGCCCGGCCCGCTCCCCCAGTGCCGCCAGCCGCTCCAGGGTGCGCGCCGCGGTCAGCCACATCGCCGGGGTCACGGCCTGGGTCGGCACCACCGGCAGGCCCCGGCCGTCGAGCCCGGTGCCGTGCACGTTGAGCCGCGGGCAGTCCAGCCGCTCGGCGACCGCCAGCGACTGCTCCGCGGTCTCCAGCAGCTCCTCGCCGCCGTCCGCGTCGGCCAGCGTGCCGGTGACGTAGCCGGTCATCGAGGAGAACGTGGCACCGGTGGCCACCAGCTCGTCGACGTCCTTGGTCGTCCAGTCCCAGATCTCGACCTCGAGGCCGGTGTCGGCGATGCGCCGCACCCGCTCGGCGAACGGCAGGTCCAGGAAGAGCATCTCGGCCGAGGCGGCCAGCCGATAGGTCACTTCTCGACCTCCTCGAGGCGCACCGGGCGGCCGGCGCGCACCGACTCCGCCGCGGCGAGGGCGATCGCCAGGGCCGCCCGGGCGTCCTCGCCGGTGACGGGGGCCGGGGTCCCGGTGCGGACGGCGTCGACGAAAGCGGCGAGCTCGCCGGTGTAGCCCTCGGGGAAGAGCTCCTGGTCGCTGCGAACGGTCTCGACCAGCCGGCCGGCGGGGCCGGAGAAGACCATCCCGCTGCGCCGGCCGTCGCCCATGGTGGCCATGCCGCCGGAGCCGAGCACCTCCCCACGGACGTCGTAGCCATAGGCGGCCTCGAAGCACGCCTCGGCGACCGCCATGGCGCCGTTGTCGAAGCGGACCTGGACGACGGCGGTGTCGAGCAGCCCGCGGTCGCGCCACCCCGGCTCGACCAGCGCGTCGGCGGTCGCGTACACCTCGACGGCCTGCGCGCCCGGGTTGAGGAAGCGCAGCGTGTCGAAGTCGTGGATCAGCGTCTCGAGGAAGATCGTGTCCGGCAGCACCCGCGACGGGTCGAAGCCGCCCGGGTCGCGGGTCACCGAGCGCAGCTGCCGCGGGGTGCCGAGCGTGCCGGCGTCGAGCAGCGCGCGGGCCGCCCGCCAGTCCGCGGCGAACCGGCGGTTGAACCCGACCTGGAGGACGACGCCGGCGGCGCGCGCGGCGTCGATCGCCCGGTCGGCGTCGGCCAGCGTGACCGCCATCGGCTTCTCGCAGAACACGTGCTTGCCGGCGGCCGCGGCGGCGACGACCAGGTCGGCGTGCGACCGGGCCGGTGCGGCGATGACGACGGCGTCGACCTCGGGGGCGGCCCAGAGCTGCGCCACGTCGGTGCACGCCCGGCCCGTCCCGAGCGCGCCGGTCAGCCGCTCGGCCGCGCCCGGCGCGGGGTCGGCCACGGCGGCCAGCCGCGCGCCGGGCAGACGCAGCGCCAGCGTCTGCGCGTGGAAGGCACCCATCCGCCCCGACCCGACGAGGGCCACGCCCACGGTCTCGCTCGCCATCCCGACTCCTCGCTAGAACGTTCTAGGTCGCTATCAGCGTGGCGCGCGCCACAGTCACCCGTCAAGGGCGCGCCGCTAGAACGTTCTAGCGACTCGGCGCTACGCTCGCCGCCGTGACCCCGACGAGCCCCGACCGGCGGCCCACCCTGGCCGACGTCGCGGCCCGCGCCGGGGTCTCCACCGCGCTGGTGTCCATCGTGATGCGCGACGCTCCCGGCGCGAGCACCGCGACCCGGGAGCGGGTGCGGCGCGCCGCCGACGAGATCGGCTACCGCCCCGACACCCGCGCCCGGCTGCTGCGCAGCTCCCGCAGCCGGCTGATCGGCGTCGTCTTCGGAGTGCAGCACGCCTTCCACGGCGACCTGCTGACCGGGCTCTACGACGCCGCCGAGGGGGTCGGCTACGAGCTGGCGCTCAGCGCCGTCACGCCGGGCCGCGGGGAGCAGCGGGCGATCGAGAGCCTGCTGCGGGACCGCTGCGAGGCGCTGGTGCTGCTCGGCCCCTCGTCGCCCACCGCGCAGCTCACCGACCTCGCGGACCGCCTGCCCGTGGTGGTCGTCGCCCGCTCGGTCCGGTCCACCGCGGTCGACGTCGTCCGGACCGCCGACGACCAGGGCGCCCACCTGGCGGTGGACCACCTGGTCGCGCTCGGCCACCGCGACGTCGTCCACGTCGACGGCGGGCGGGCACCCGGCGCCGCCGAGCGGCGCCGGGGGTACCGCGAGGCGGCGCGCCGGCACGGCCTCGAGCCCCGGGTCGTGCCCGGCGGGCCGACCGAGGAGGACGGCGCCGCCGCCGCGCGCACGCTGCTGTCCGGCCCGCTGCCCGGCGCCGTCGCGGCCTTCAACGACCGCTGCGCGCTCGGCCTGCTCGACGTGCTGCGCCGGGCGGGCCGCACGGTGCCCGGCGACGTGAGCGTCGTGGGCTACGACGACAGCCGGATCGCCCGGCTCTCCTCGGTCGACCTCACCTCGGTGGCCCAGGACGTCGAGCAGCTGAGCACGCTGGCCGTGCGGCGGGCCCTCGACCGGCTCGACGGGGTCCCCGTCGAGCAGCGCGAGCTGGTCGTGCCGCCCCGGCTGGTCGTCCGCAGCAGCACCGCTCCGCCGGGCTGACGGAGCCCCTCCTGCCGCGGTGACATCCGGCCGGGTCCTGCCGCGATGACACCCGGCCGGGCCCTGCCGCGATGACACCCGGCCGGGTCCTGCCGCGATGAGTTCCGGCCGGATCACGAGTCGCTCCTGGTGACCGCCCGACCGCCCCCGGCACGGGAGACCCCCGGCACGGGACACCGAGGAGGACGCCATGACGGCCACGCCGCAGGACCGGGCCACCACGCTGCCCGGCCGCCCACCCGTCGTCGACCGGGCCACCTGGCAGGCCGCCCGGGACGAGCTGCTGGTCCGCGAGAAGGCCCACACCCGCGCGGGCGACGCCCTCGCCGCGGCGCGCCGCCGGCTGCCGATGGTGGAGGTCGACGGGACGGCCGAGGTCGTCGGACCCGACGGCCCGGTCCCCTTCCGCGACCTGTTCCGGGGCCGCGACGAGCTCGTCGTCTACCACTCCATGTGGTACGACGGCGCGCCGCCCCAGGGGCAGTGCGAGGGCTGCACCTTCAACGTCTGGCAGATGAGGGACCCCGTCTACCTGAACGCCCGCGGCGTGTCCTTCGCCGTCCTGACCTCGGGCCGGTGGGACGAGGTGGCCGACTACGTCGCGTTCATGGGTTATACCCAGCCCTGGTACTCGGTGCGCGGTGTGGAGGCCTCGATCGCCACGGACGAGGGGCACATCGTGTGCTACCTGCGCGACGGCGACCGCGTGTTCCTCACCTACTCCACGACCGGCCGCGGCAACGAGCCGGCCGACGGGTCCCTCGGCCTGCTCGACATGACGCCCTACGGCCGCGGCGAGGCGTGGGAGGACGACCCCGAAGGCTGGCCCGAGGGGCGCGACGCGTGCTGGTACTGGCGCACGGACGCGGACGGGAACTCCACCTGGGGCCCGACCAGCCGTCCGACGCCGCAGTGGACCCGCCCGGGCGCGACCCCGGTGGAGACCCTCGGCCGGCAGGGCGCCCACCACTGAGGCGAGCCGCCCGAGGCCGCCCGGTGCCGGACGGCCTCGGCGGCTCCGCTCACCGCGCGCCGCCCCCGACCGGGAACGACAGGGGCAGGGAGTCCCAGACGTACATGTTGGGCGTCGTCCTGTACCGGACCGGCGGGCCGGCGAGCGTGTAGTCGCCGAGCACCGGCAGCGCCTCCTCCAGGGCGATCCGGGCCTCCAGCCGGGCCAGCGGCGCACCGAGGCAGCCGTGCTTGCCCTCGCCGAAGCCCATGTGCCGGACCTTGCCGCGGGTGACGTCGAACCGCTCCGGGTCGGCGTACTGGCGCGGGTCGCGGTTGGCCGCGCCGTAGACCAGCACGACCCGCCCGCCCGCGGGGATGGTCACGCCGTGCAGGGTGACCTCGCGCGAGGCCGTCCGCCCCACCAGCTGCAGCGGGCTGGAGTGGCGGATCGTCTCCTCGACCGCGGTGGGGATCAGCGAGGGGTCCTGCCGGAGCAGCTCGCGCTGGTCGGGGTTCTCGGCGAGCAGCTTGAACAGCGAGCCGGTCAGGCCCGCGGTGCTCTCCACCCCGCCCAGGAAGAGCACCATCATCAGGCCGAGGATCTCCGAGGCCGGGGTGAGGTGCTCGTCGGCGAAGGGCACGCCGTCGATCTCGGCCTGCACCAGCGCGCTGACGACGTCCTCCCGCGGGTTGCGCCGGCGGTCCTCGAGCAGGTCGATGAAGTAGTCGCGGATGCCCTCGGTGGCGGCCTTGGCGACCGGGGTCAGGCTGGGGTCGTCGGGACGGCGGTCCTTGAGCTCGTGCACCCAGCGGTCCAGCTGGGCGCGGCCCTCCTCCTGCGCGCTGGGCAGGCCGAGGACGGTGAAGAAGACCTCGTTGGGCATCGGCCAGGCCAGCTCCTGGGCGAGGTCGACGTGCCCGCGGTCGCGCCAGCGGTCGACCAGGCCGCGGACGACGGCGCGGATAGCGTCCTCCTTGGTGGCGATGCGGCGCGGCAGGAAGTGCGGCTGCACCACCCGGCGCACCTGGTCGTGGCGCGGGTTGTCGACGTCGGGGAGGAAGCCCGGGCCGCTCTGGTCCTTGGCGGTGTCGTCGATGTCGATGCCCTCGTAGCTGAGGAACGTGTCGGTGTCGGTCGCGGCGGCGCGCACGTCCTCGAACCGGGACAGCGCCCACCAGTTCCACTTCTCGCTGTGGAAGACGGGCGCCTCCTCCTGCATCCACCGGTACACGGGGAAGGGGTCGGCCTGGAACTCCGGGCTGAAGGGGTCGTACTCCATCGCGGTGGGGGCGGTGGTCATGTCGGTCTCCGCGGTCGCGTGAGGGCCAGGAGCGTGCGCCGGTGCCGGCGCACGGGCGCTTTGAAGCGCTTCAAACGCCAGGGTGACGGGTGGCCCGCGTCACCGTCAAGACTTTGTCAGGACGAAGTCGGCGGGCCCGTCGTCCCTCGGACGACCAGGTGCGGCGGGACGACGACCTCCCGCTGCGCGGTGCGCCCCCCGTCGAGCCGCTCGACCACCGCGGCCACCGCGAGCCGGGTCAGCTGGGCGGAGTCCTGGCTGACGGTGGTCAGGTCGATGTGCGCCAGCCGGGACAGCGGGCTGTCGTCGTAGCCGACGACGGAGACCTCCCCCGGTACGTCGACCCCGGCGCGCAGCAGGGCGTCGAGCAGGCCCACCGCCGAGGCGTCGTTGTAGGTCACCACGGCCGTCGGGTGCTCCGCCGGACCGAACAGCGTGGCCGCCGCACGGGCGCCGGCCCCCTCTCCGGGGTCCCCGCCCACGACCTGCACGTGCCCGCCGAGGCCCCGGCGGCGCATCGCCCGCTCGTACCCCCGCCGCCGAGCGCCGGCGATGGGCCCGCGGCCGCCGTCGACGTGGGCGATGCGGCGGTGCCCGAGACCGGCCAGGTGCTCGACGGCCAGCGCCACGCCCTCGTCGTCCGCCGCCCGGACGACGTCGACGCCATCGGCCTCCACCGGCCGGCCGACGGCGACCACCGGCAGCTGGCGGGCCAGCGCGCTCAGCCGGGCGGCGGGCGCGTCGGGGCCCAGCAGGACCAGCGCCTCGCACCGCGAGTCGAGCAGCGTCTCCACCGCCCGCTGTTCGTCGCGGGTCCGGGTGACCGTGCTGAGGACCAGGTCGTAGCCGTGCTCCTCGGCGGCGTCGTGCACGTCCTCGACCAGCTGCGCGTGGAAGGTGCTGCGGACGTCCATCACCACGCCGATCAGCCGGCTGCGCCGGCGGGCCAGGAGGCTCGCGGCCCGGTCGGGCCGGTAGCCGAGGCGGGCCGCCGCGTCGAGGACCCGCTCGCGCGTGGCCCCGCTGGGCCCGGGCGCTCCCCGGAGCACGAGGGACGCCGTCGCCGCCGAGACGCCCGCCTCGTCGGCGACGTCGGCCAGCCGCGGTCGTCGCGCCGGCTCGGAGTCGCTCACGCTCCTCCCCTCCCTTGACACCCCTGGGATTGAAGCGCTTCACCGCGGCGTGGCCAACCGCTCTGCCGAGGAACCCTGAGAGCGCAGGAGCCGGCCGGGTTCAGCTCCGCGGCGCGAGCCTCGTCCGGGGCCGGGTCGGGAGGCCGGCGAGCCGGTAGCACTCGTCGATCAGCGTCATGGTCGCGACCGCGTCGTCCGGCCCGGTGGGCACCCCGGTCCCACCCCGGACGGCGGCGGCGAACGCCTCGAGCTGGAACGTGTAGGACGACCGCGTGCCCAGGTGCTCGGTGCGCTCGCCCGCCGGCGTGCGCACCAGCACCCGGTCGTCGCGGTTCGGCTCGACGAACGCCGGCGCGGTCGCCTCGCCCCGGTTGCCGACGATCCGCAGCGAGAAGTCCCGGTCGGGGTGCACCATGCTGCAGCGCACCGCGGCCGTGGCACCGGACGGGAAGCGCAGGTCGGCGTCCAGCCACTCGTCGACACCCGGCGCACCGGCGCGCTCCCCTGCCCGCGCGGCGATCGGCTCCGGCTCGCCGCCGGTCCAGGGCGCCAGCTCGCGCGCGGCGTGCAACCCGTAGCAGCCCAGGTCCATGAGCGCGCCGCCGGCGAGCTCGAACGACCAGCGCGGGTCGCCGTCGTCCGGCGGGAGCATGGCGATGGTCGCCTCGACGCGGACGACGTCGCCCAGCTCCCCGGTGTCCACCAGCTCCAGCAGCCGGCGCACCACCGGGTGGTAGAGGTGGTGGAAGCCCTCCACGACCGTGACGCCCGCGGCCTGCGCGGCGTCGCGGACCTCGGCGGCCTCCGCGGCGTCCGAGGCGAACGGCTTCTCCGACAGCACGTGCTTGCCGGCGGCGATCGCGGCCAGGTTCCACGGCCCGTGCAGGGCGTTGGGCAGCGGGTTGTAGACCGCCTCGACCTCCGGGTCGGCGAGGACGTCGGCGTAGGAGGCCAGCACCCGCTCGACGCCGTGCGCGCGGGCGAACGCCTCCGCCCGAGCGCGGTCCCGGGCGGCGACCGCGACCAGCCGGGAGCCGGTGACCTGCGCGGGGACGGCGATGGCCCGCTCGGCGATGCGGGCGGCCCCGAGGACGCCGATCCGCAGGGGCCCGGCAGCGTCCGCCGTCACCGGTACAGGGCCGGCTGCTCGGGGAGCTCCACCGGCACGCGGGACCCGGTGTGCAGGGACCGCAGCGCCGCGTCGGCGACCGCCTGCGCGACGAAGCCGTCCCAGGCGCCGGGGCCCTGCGGCGGCCGCCCGGCGACGACCGCGTCCACCCACTCCCGCAGCTCGACGTCGTAGGACAGGGCGAAGCGCTCCCGCCAGTCGCCCGGGACCAGCCCCGCGACCGCGCCCTCGCGGCGGATGGTCACCGGCGCCGGGTCGGCCAGCTCGACGGTGCCGGTCTCCCCGGAGACCTCGCAGCGGATCTCGTAGCCGTAGTGGATGTTGACCGACACCTCGACGTCGACGAGCACGCCGTCGGCCATCTCGAACAGCACCAGCAGCGGGTCCTGCAGCTCGCCGCCCCGGCTGCTCTTCCGCGGGGTCAGCACCTGCACGGCGGCGATCTCGGTGCCCAGCAGCCAGCGCAGCTCGTCGATCTCGTGGACGGCGGTGTCGGAGATGGACATGTCCCGCGTGTAGTGCGGCGGCACCGAGGCGTTGCGGTGCGCGCAGTGGACCATCAGCGGAGCACCGATGGCACCGCCGTCCACGGCCTGCTTGAGGGCCCGGTGCGCCGGGTCGTAGCGCCGGTTGAAGCCGACCTGGACCAGCCGGCGGCCGGCGGCGACCTCGGCGTCGACGATCCGCCGGCAGGCCTCCTGCGTGGGCGCCAGCGGCTTCTCGCAGAACACCGGCTTGCCGGCGGCGACCGCCGCGAGCACGTACGGCTCGTGCGTCGGCCCCCAGGAGGTGACGACGACGGCGTCGACCGCGTCCGAGGCGACCAGCTCCTCGCCGGTGGGCAGGGCCTTCGCGCCGGCCAGGCGCCCGGCGACGGTGGCGGCGCGCTCGGCGTCCGCGTCGGCGACGGCGACCACGCGGCTGCCGCCGGGGCCGCCGTCCAGCCGGCGGACGTGCTCCTGACCGATCATGCCGACCCCGATGACCCCGACGTCGAGCGCCACCACGTCCTCCTCGGTCCCGTCCCGGCCCGCCGCCGCGCGGCCGTGCCGCTCCAGGCTGTGCGCCGGTGCAGCCCGGGTCAACGGCGCCGACCCCTCAAGAACCCGTCAGCGCCGTCAGCGGGCGGAGAGCACCTCGGCGGGCAGGTTGTACGGCGTGACGACCTGGACGCCGGAGTGCCAGGAGCGCGGCGTCCCCGGCAGCGCGCCGTGGGCCTGCATGACCACGTGGCAGGCCCGGCGCAGGTCCAGCGCGAGGTCGTGGTGCAGGACCGCCGAGAGCCGGCCGGCCTGCAGCAGCTCGAGGTTCTCGGCGTCCAGGTCGTGGGCCACGAAGGCCCGGCAGGTCCGGCCGGCGTCGGCGAAGGCCGCCACCGTCGCGGCGTTGCAGCCGTAGGCGTACATCGAGTAGACGGCGGCGACGTCCGGGTGGGCGGCCAGCGCGTCGCGGACTCGCCCGCGCAGCACGTCGTCGTCCCCGGTCGGGTCGACCAGGTCGACCTGCCGGCGGCCGGGGCGCAACTGCCGCAGCGTCGCGCGGAAGCCCATCTCCCGCTCGTCCTCGCCGCGGAACGAGCCGTCGCCACGGGTGACCAGCACCGCGCGGTCGTCGTCGCCGAGCCACTGGTCGAGCAGGTAGGCCGCGGTCGCGCCGGCGGCCCGGTTGTCCAGGCCGACGTAGGCGACCCGGCGGCTGGTCGGCAGGTCGGTGACGAGCGTGACGACGGGGACCCCGGCCTCGGCCAGCCGCTCGACGGCGGCGGCGACCACGGGCGAGTCCGGCGCCTTGAGGACGACGCCCTGCGAGCCGCGCCGCGCGATGCCGTCGAGCGTGGCGGCGAGCTCGGTCACCGGCGGGGACTCGGCGAGGTGGAACCGCGCCCGGAAGGTCGCCGGGCGGACCAGCGGCAGCTGCGACTCGAGCGCCGCGCGGACGGCGGAGGAGAACCGGGCGGGCGCGTCGACGACGACGTCGAGGAAGAACGTCCGCCCCGTGAGCCGCACCTGCGAGCGCTGCCGGTGCAGGTCGGCGATCGCCCGGTGCACCTCGTCGACCGTGCTCTGCCGCACGCCGCCGCGCCGGTTGAGGACGCGGTCGACGGTCGCCTCCGACAGCCCTGCCTGGCGGGCGATCTCGCGGATCGGATAGGGGTGCGGCACGCGCCGCATTGTGACGGGTTCCTGAGGGATCCGCGACGTTGACCGGGACCGTCCGCCGCGGGAGGGTGACCCGGAAACGGACCCCGACCGGGAGGATGCCCGTGAGCGCCGTCCCCACCGTCCCGCTGAACAACGGGGTGCCGATCCCCCAGCTCGGGCTCGGGACCGCCCGCATCCCCGACGAGGAGACCCGGCGGATCGTCCGCGAGGCGCTCGAGGTCGGCTACCGGTTCGTCGACACCGCGGCCAGCTACGAGAACGAGCGCGGCGTCGGGCAGGGCATCGCCGACTCCGGCCTGCCGCGCGAGGAGATCTTCGTCTCCACCAAGCTGCGCGGCTCCGAGCAGGGTCGCGAGTCGGCGAAGGCGGCGCTGCGGGCCAGCCTGGACCGGCTCGGGCTGGAGTACGTCGACCTCTACCTCATCCACTGGCCGCTCCCCCGGCTGGACCGCTACGTCGAGTCGTGGCTGGCGATGGAGGAGCTGTTGGCCGCCGGGCTGACCCGGGCGATCGGCGTCTCCAACTTCCTGCCCGCGCACCTCGACCGGCTGGCCGCGGCGAGCTCGACCGTGCCGGCGGTCAACCAGATCGAGTGCCACCCGCGCGAGCCGCAGGTCGAGCAGCGGGCCGACGACGCCCGCCGCGGCATCGTCACCGAGTCGTGGTCGCCGCTGGCCAACGGCGGGGAGCTGCTGCGCCACCCGGTGGTCACCGGGATCGCCGAGCGGCACGGCCGGACGCCGGCGCAGGTGGTGCTGCGCTGGCATGTGCAGCAGGGGCTGGTGACCTTCCCGAAGGCGTCCTCGCGCGCCCGCCTGGTCGAGAACCTCGACGTCTACGGTTTCGCGCTCACCGACGAGGACCTGGCCGGCCTCGCCACGCTCGCCGACGGCACCCGGGTCAACGGCCAGCACCCCGACGCGTGGGAGGAGTTCTGAGGGGTTTCTGATGGGTCGGCGACGTTGACCGTGCCGTTGAGGCCCGCGCACGCTGGTCGGCACACCCGTCGACCGAGAGGACGAGGCCATGACCGCAGTGCCCACCGTCGCCCCCACCCCCGGCTGGTACACCGCGGCCGACTGCCGCCTGGAGGACTTCCGCGCGGCCGTCGAGACGACCACCGACCCGGCCGAGTACCCGCACGCCGACGAGGTCCGGGAGAACGTGCTCGTCTACGGCCCCGGGCTGCGCGACTCCGTCGCCACCCCCGAGGGGCGCCGGGAGGTGCAGGCCGAGCTGGTCCGCGCGCTGGCCGACGGGCCGGGGATCGTCGTGTTCGCGGGCGCCTTCCCGGACACCGGCGTCGTCGACCGGGCCACCTCCGTCTTCGAGGCGCTCATCGCCGAGCAGAAGGCCGCGGGCGTCGTCGGCGGGGACCACTTCGCCAAGCCCGGCGCCAACGACCGCGTCTGGGGCGCGCTGGACAAGTTCGCCGTCCGCGACCCGGAGGCGTTCGCCGCCTACTACGCCAACGACGTCCTCGCGCTGGCCTCCGAGGCGTGGCTGGGCCCCGGCTACCAGGTCACCAGCCAGGTCAACGTCGTCAACCCGGGTGGCTCGGCGCAAGTGGCCCACCGCGACTACCACCTGGGCTTCATGTCCGAGGAGCAGAGCCGGGCCTTCCCGGCCCACGTGCACCGGCTCTCCCCCGCCCTGACCCTGCAGGGAGCGGTGGCGCACTGCGACATGCCCGTGGAGACCGGGCCGACGATGTACCTGCCGCACTCGCAGAAGTACGCGCCCGGCTACGTCGCCTTCCACCGGCCCGACTTCACCGCCTACTTCGACGAGCACTTCGTGCAGCTGCCGCTGCGGAAGGGCGACGCCGCGTTCTTCAACCCGGCGCTGTTCCACGGCGCGGGCACCAACCGGTCGGCCGACGTGCGCCGCATGGCCAACCTGCTGCAGGTCTCCTCCGCGTTCGGCCGGGCGATGGAGACCGTCGACCGGACGGCGATGGTGCGGGCGCTCCACCCGGTCCTGCTCGCGCAGAAGGCCGCCGGCATCGACGAGCGCACCCTGCACAACGTCGTGGCCACCTCCGCCGAGGGCTACGCCTTCCCGACCAACCTCGACCGGGACCAGCCGATCGGCGGCCTGGCCCCCGAGACCCAGGCCGAGCTCGTCTGGCGCGCCCTGCAGGAGGACTGGTCTCCCGAGGCGCTGGACGCCGAGCTCACCGCCCAGGCCGGGCGGCACACCAGCGCCCCCTGATCGGGCGGGCCCGGCACCCGGGCCCGCCCGTCCGCGCCCGCCGCACCGGCTGGCTGGCCGACTCCGGGAGTGGCCGGCACCGGGCTGGTCGAGGTCCGTGCTGCACGTGTCTCCGCTCACCTGCTCGCGCCCCCCGGGTCCCTCACCGCCACGGCGGCCGGCCGGGTGAGCGCGGGACCGCCCAGAGGCACCAAGCCCTCGACCGCCGTCCCCTTGCCGGGGCTGGTCCGGACTTCCAGCTGTCCGCCGACCGCCGCGAGCCGGCCTGCGCCTCCCATCCCGGTCCCTCGTCGCGGACGGTGAAGTGCAGACGCTCCTCCTCGGTGGACAGCTGCAACCGGACCGGAGCACCCGGCGCGTGCTTGCGGGCGTTGTTCACCGCCTCGAGACAGCAGAAGTAGACGGCGGCCTCGACCTCCGGCGGGAACCGCTGGACCGTCACTCCGGTGCTGTCGACCCGGACGTGCGGGTCTCCCTCGAACTCGGCACCCAGGGCGGCGACCGCACCGCGTTCGCCGAGAGCGGGAGCGGAGAGGCCCGCGGCGGTACGGGCGAGGACCGTCTCCGCGGTCTCGAGCTGCTCGAGGACCTGGTCCAGCCGGGCGCATGCCTCTCCCAGCCGTCCGGCTCCGACCTCGAACTCGGCCAGGCCGAGTGCCAGGCTCACCGACACCAGGTGGTGCTGGACACCGTCGTGCAGGTCGCGCTCGATGCGCCGCCGTTCGCTGTCGGCCTCCGCCACCGCTCGGCGACGCGCGTCGGCGATCTCGGCTGCATGGGCGAGCCCGGCACGCAGCTGTCGCTCCAGGTCGATGCTGACGCGCGTGGCTTCCAACACGACTCCGAGGCTGTTCGCGATCGCCGCCAGCAGGTCCTGTCGTTGGTCGTCCGCCCCGGCGACAGCGGCCCGGTCGATCGCGATCGTCCCGACCTCCCGCCCCCCGTGCCGGCTGGGGACCTCCAGCAACGTCCCGGCCTCCTCCTCCCCCGGTCTGAGCCACTGGTAGGTCTTGTCGCGCAGCCCGGGCCGGTGCACCGTCAGCCGGCACGTGGTCGCGCCCAGTCCCCGGCCGATCACCTCCGCGATGCCGGCCAGGTCGGGCAGGCCCCCGGTGACGGTCCGCGGCCGTGCCGCCAGCTCGGCCAGCACGCCGTAGGGCGCCGGTCGGGTGCCGTACAGCAACGTGTCGGACACGCGTTCGGCCAGCAGGAACACCGGGAGGAAGGCGAGCGCGCACACCGCGACGGCCGCTCCCTCGGAGAGGACCGGAGCGGCCCTCCTGCCCACGACCGTGTCGACGACCACGTACAGGCAGCCGATCACCGCCGAGACCAGCACGACGACCAGGCTGCGGCTGAACCACCGCTGGGCGCTCACGGCACCGGACCTCCGGCCGGCCCACAGCACCGCCACGGCCAGGACGGGCAGGGACAGGTGCGCCGCCCAGAGCCACAGCACCAACGGCGGCAGGGACGGGAACGACGCCCCCACGCCCACGGCTGTCGGGTCGATGACGGGCAGTCCCGGCAACCCCAGCCCCACCAGCACCCCGGTGACGATGGCCAGCGCTGCCCCTGCCACCACCGTCCCGACCAGCACGCCGAAGAGCAGTCGCGCCGGCGCCCTCAACCGCTCGCTCGTGCAGGCGCGGTACCGCCGGCGCGCGCCGACGACCCCGAGGAGCGGCAGCGCGAGCCCGAGCAGGAACACGCAGCGGACCGACACCGAGTACAGCAGCGCGGCGGGGACGGTGACCACTGCGAGGCCGACGGCCGCCACCACCGCCCACGGTTCGGGCCGTCCGGCCGGACGGCCCCGCGGTGCCCAGCCCAGGGCGAGCACGTAGGCGACGCAGGTCACCACCGGCAGCAGGAACTGGGGCACCACGTCCACCCGATCGAGCTCCGTGGCCGTGGCCAGTGCCTGCGACGCCGCGCCCGACTGCAGGTTGAAGGCGGCGGCCGAGGCAGCCAACGCGAGCCCGAGCAGGGACTGTGCGGGGTCGCCGGCACCGGACACCAGCAGGGCGGCCCCGAGGAGGAGCACCAGCACGCTGAACGCCATGTCCGGAACCAGCTGGTAGAGGGGCTCGGTCCGCGGGCCGCCCGCGAGCAGGCCCAGGGCCCAGTCGTCGCCCCTGGCGGCCTCGGTGGCGACCCTGCGGGCGAGTTCCGGTGAGTGGTGCACCACGGCCACCACCACTCCCAGGACGAGCCAACCGGCCGACAGCAGCGCGCAGCAGGCGAACGCGACCGCCGACGCGGCGCCGACACGGCCTCCCGAGCGCTCTGCCGTCACTGGACCGCGATCTCCGCCTCGACGCTGCTCTCCACCACGGGCTCCACCCGGTCGGGCACCCAGGCCCGGACGACGATCGGGTGGTTCCCGGATCCGGCGACCGAGGAGCCGTCCCCGTCGTCCTCGTCCGTCTCGGTGACCTGCACAGCGCCGCCGAGGGCGGTGAGACGGTCGGCGTCATCGGCGAGCAGCGCCTCCAGACGTGCGGCGCTCACCGGAGGGACGGGGTCCTCGATCACCACGCAGATCCGGCCGGGAGCCGGCTCCAGCCCCAGGGCGAGCTCCCGTTCGGCAGGTCGTCCGGCCAGCGTGCGGAGCGCCGAGGCGGCGACGTAGTAGAGCCCGGATTCCAGCTCCCATGCCAGGCGCGGCGCAGGGTCCGCCAGCAGCCGGACGGGCCGGGGGAGGTCGGCCGCCACCTCCTGGAGCGCGGCGGCCGGCCCCTGGTCACGGAGCACGGCCGGGTACACGCCTCGCGCCACCGTGCGGAACCGGTCGAGCAGGTCGTCCAGCCGGATCCGCGTGTCGGCGAGCGTCTCCCGGAGCGGATCCACGTCGGCTGCTGCACCGGACAAGCCGGCACGGGCCCGCTGGAGGCCGGCTCGCAGCTCGATCAGACGGTCCCCCACCACCTCGGTGAGCTCGCCTGTCAGCCGTCGCCGCTCCGCCTCCCGCGCCGAGTCGAGCCGTCGACGGGAGGCCCGCAGCTCCTCGGCGAGCTCCGTCGCCCGCCGGACCCGGTCGCTGAGCTCCGCGTTGAGAGCGGCGACCCGCAGCAACAGCGCTGCCCCGTTGGCGACGTCGTCGAGGAGCCGACGGTCCGCGGCGGTGATCGCTGCGTGTTTGGTGATCACGAGAGCGGCTCGGAGGAGCCCACCGTCGAGCACTGGCACGAGACAGTCGGTGTCCGGCTCCGCGAGCAGGTCCGCGAGCCCGGCCACGCTCCGCGGGGGGCCGTCCGGGTCCCCCGCATCCGGCGGGTGGTGAGCGGCATCCACCAGCCGGTCACCGACGGCCAACCAGATCACGGCGCGGTCCGCCGCGGTGCCGGCGGCGAGCACCCCGGCCAGGTCGGGCAGCACCTGCTCCAGGGAGCCCGCCTGGATCCGCCGGGCCGCCTCGGCCAGCGCCGAGTACGGGCTCACCACGCCGAGCCCCGCCACCCGGGTGGCCACGCGCCCCAGGGAGGACCACACCAGGAAGAGGGCGACGGTGGCGAGCGCCACCGCGAGGAACGGGAGCACCAACCGGACCTGACCAGGCGCGATCACGCTGCGGCCCGTGTCGACGACCGCCACGAGGACCGCGGCCGCACCCATGGCGACCGGAAGTGCACGGAGCGCCGCTGCCATGCTGACCCGGGTCATCCCCACCACCGACCCCCGCCCGACCCATGGCGGCCGTGACTCCTCAACGCTAGGCGGACGAGCCGACCGGGCCAACCGTCTCTCGCGCCAGTCGACGGTGCTTCGTGGACTCCATGGCCGGCCGTGGGCGGGAGTGGGCCCTGCGCCGAGGCGGTGCGCCACCTGCTGGGGTCCCGTGGACCACCGTCGGCCTCGGGACCTCGCAGCACCGGCGTCATGATCAGCCGATCCACTCGTCGATCTGGCCGGCGTGCTCGTCGACCCACTGCCGTGCGACGGCCTCGACGTCCTCGCCGTCGACGTCGACCTGCTTCTGCATCGCCTCCATCTCCTCGATGGAGATGCGCAGATCACGCAGCAGGTCCACGAACTGCGGCGCCTGCTCCTGCAGGTCCTTGCTCACGGCGATGTGCGCGCTGTACGAGGGCATCGCGCAGGCGCCGTCGCCGGTGGTCAGGCAGCCGTCGGTGTAGGGCCTGGGCTCGTCGAGCTGCACCAGGTCGTACTGCGCGAACACCCAGTGCGGGTGGTAGAGGTACAGCACCATCGGTTTCCTGCGGCGGTAGGAGTCCTCCAGCAGCGCGAGCTCGGCGGCCTCACCGGCGACGACGTGCTCCAGGCGGGTGATGCCGTAGCCCGCCAGCCGCTTGGCGTTCTGCTCGGTGGTGATGTAGCCGGGGTCGGCGTCGTAGAACGCGTAGCCGAGCTCGGCGGCGTAGTCGTCGAGCTGGGTGACGCTGGTCAGCCCTTCCAGCGGGCCGCCGGGCTGGACCGCGTAGGCGGGCACGAACCAGCCCTGTGAGGCGTTGCCATACGTCTCCGACACGATGTCGACCCGGGCCCTGGCGCTGTGTGCGAGCTCCTGTTGATTGGGGAGATCGACCTCGGTGAGCAGGTCGATGTCCCCGCGCTCCGCGCCGGACCAGGCCGCGGCCGGGTCGAGTTGCGTCGTCTCCAGGGAGGCGATGCCCAGCTCAGGATGGTCGGCGACGACCTCGTCGAGGATGGCGTTGGTCAGTACCGCGGCCGTCCAGCTGTACTGGGCGGCCTCCACGACGATGCCGTCCACGCCGCCGGAGCTGCCGTCATCGCCGGCGCACCCGCTGATGGACGCAGCGAGGAGGGCCGCGAGTCCCACTGCGTGCGCACGGGTACGGACGGGGGTGCGCAGCATGGGTTCTTCTCCCGTGGGGCGCCGGGGCCTCTGCATGCCGGAGAGGTGGGCGCGTCGCGCGACC
Organism: Geodermatophilus sp. SYSU D00708; assembly: GCF_054050115.1. Lineage (NCBI taxonomy): Bacteria > Bacillati > Actinomycetota > Actinomycetes > Geodermatophilales > Geodermatophilaceae > Geodermatophilus > Geodermatophilus sp. SYSU D00708. The sequence continues at coordinate 16,881 of NZ_JBJGYS010000018.1, forward strand.
CAGGGGGAGCCTGCGCCTCCCGCCGTGCGATCGGTCGGTCGACGAGCGTGACCTCCAGCGGCGGTCGCGCGGCGGACGGCCTCATCGGCTCGTCCCCACTCAGCGTGATGCGGCCGCCCCCCCTGCTCCCCGATCGAGGAGATCTGGACCCGACCGCCCACGAGACGTCCGCCTTGGTTCCCGACGGTCAGCGAGGTGGTCGGGCCGCGCAGGCCCCGGACGATGATCATGGAGCGGCGGTAGCGACACGCGCGCCGACCGCGGCGTGTCACCGCGCCAACTCCATGATCGCCGCGTATCGAGCCAGACAGACCGGACACGACGGCGCCCGCCCTCCCGGTGCGGGAGGACGGGCGCCGCGGGGGCAGGGGGTCCTTCTTCAGCGCTTGAGCTCGTGGGAGAGCTCGGCGAGCTCCTGGCCGCCGGCCATCTCGGTGGTGAGCTCCTCCAGCGTGACCTCCGACCGCTTCTTGTCCAGCACCCGGCGGCCGAGCTTGAGGATGATGAAGTGATCGCCCACCAGGTAGGCGTGGTGCGGGTTGTGGGTGATGAAGACGACCCCGAGGCCGGCGTCGCGGGCCGCGGCGGTGTACTTGAGCACCACCCCGGACTGCTTGACGCCGAGGGCCGCCGTCGGCTCGTCGAGGATCAGCACCCGGGCGCCGAAGTACACCGCGCGGGCGATGGCGACGCACTGCCGCTGGCCGCCGGAGAGCGTGCCGATCGGCTGGTTGATGTCCTTGACGACGATGCCCATCTTCTGCAGCTCTTCGTCGGCGATCTCCCGCATGGCCTTGATGTCCAGCGGCGCCATCGGATACTTGCCCTTGCGGATCTCCGACCCGAGGAAGAAGTTCCGCCACACCTCCATGAGGCCGACGACGGCGAGGTCCTGGTAGACGGTGGCGATCCCGGCGTCGAGGGACTCGCGGGGCGAGCCGAAGCGCCGCTCCTGGCCGTCGACCCGGAGCGTGCCCTCGCTGTGCGCGTGCAGCCCGGAGATGATCTTGATGAGCGTGGACTTGCCGGCGCCGTTGTCCCCCAGCACGCAGGCCACCTCGCCGGCGTTGACCTTGAGGTTGATGCCCTCCAGGGCTCGGATGGCGCCGTAGGTCTTGCCGACGCCCTCCATCTCGACGAGGGGCTCGCCCTTGTGCAGGTCGGCTGCGGCGTGCTCGGCGATGGTGTCAGTCACGTCGTCATCTCCTCTGGGCGGCGTAGTTCTTGATGTAGAGGTTGACCAGGACGGCGAGCAGGAGCATCACGCCGAGGAAGGTGCGGAACCAGTTCGGGTCCCAGCCGGCGTAGACGATCCCCTGGGTGGTCATCCCGAAGATGAAGGCGCCGAGCGCCGAGCCGACCGCCGAGCCGTAGCCGCCGGTCAGCAGGGCGCCGCCGACGACCGAGGCGATGATGTAGATGAACTCGTTGCCGACGCCGAGGCCCGCCTGCACCGTGCTGAAGTTGAAGAGCAGGTGCATGCCGAGGAACCAGGCCAGGAACGAGACGCCCATGAACAGGCCGATCTTGGTGGCGCGAACCGGCACGCCGACCGCGCGGGCGCTGGCCTGGTTGCCACCGACCGCGGTGATCCAGTTGCCGGTCCGGGTGCGCAGCAGCAGCCAGGTGCCGATGGCGACGAACACCAGCCACCAGAGCACGGTGACCTTGACGGTCATGAAGCCGAGCGGGATGTCGGAGGCGAAGACCGCCTTCGCGGCGCCGAAGCCGTCCAGCGCGCTGGTGTTCGGGGTGGCGACCGTCCCGGTGACCAGCTTGGTGACGCCGAGGTTGATGCCCTGGAGGATGAAGAACGTCGACAGGGTGATGAGGAAGCTCGGGATCCCCGTCCTCATCACCAGGTAGCCGTTGACGAACCCGATCGCCAGCGCGATCAGCAGGCTGACGACGACGCCGACCCACATGTTCAGGCTGAACTGGTAGCAGATCATCGCCGACGCGAGCGCCGTCGTGGTCACCGTGACGCCGGCGGACAGGTCGAACTCGCCGCCGATCATCAGCAGCGCCACACCGACGGCGACGATGCCGATCGTGGAGGAGGCGTAGAGGACCGTCGCCAGCGCCGGGAGCGTCCGGAACGGCGGGGCAACCGCCCAGAAGAAGGCGAAGATCACGATCGCCGCGGCCAGCGCGCCGATCTCGGGCCGGGAGAGGACGCGGGAGACCAGGGATCGTTCGGCGCGCCCCGGCGGGGTGGCCGCCGGCACCGTGGGCTTGGTCGCCACGGATGAACTCATGGTTGCTCCAGGGAGGCGGGGAGGATCCGGGGGAGCCGGGGTCCGCCCCCGGCTCCCCCGAGCGGGCTTACCGGGTGTTGTTGTTCGCGTACTCGACGATCGGGCCGATGTTGGCCGAGTCGACGATCGACGGGCCGGTGAGCACCGGGCCGCCTCCGCCGATGTCGTTGCCGTTGGTGAGGTTCAGCCACAGCGCCGTCACGGCCATGTAGCCCTGCACGTAGGGCTGCTGGTCGACCGAGAACAGGATCCCGCCGCTGTCGATCTGCTCGGCGACGTCGGCGTTCAGGTCGAAGGTGACGACGTTGGCCTGGCTTCCCGAGTCGGTCTTGGCCTGCTGCGCCGCCAGGGCGATGTCCGCGCCGAGCGTGACGACGTTGGCGATGCTGGCGTCCTGCTGGAGCTTGGCGCCGATCGTCTGCTGCACCGCCGGCAGGTCCCGGCCGTTGACGTAGAGGATCTCGGTGTCGGGGTTGGTCTTGACCACCCCGGCGCAGCGGGCCTCGAGCTGCACCTGCCCCTGCTCCTGGATGACGCACACCGTGTGGCCGGGGCTCTCCTGGGAGATCTTGGTGCCCACGGTCTGCCCGGCGAGGTCCTCGTCCGACCCGAAGTACATCGTGACGCCGTAGTTCTTGTAGTCGTTGATGCCCGCGTTGAACGCGACGGTGGGGATCCCCGCGTCGACCGCCTTCTGCACGTTCGGCCCGATCGCGTCGGGCGTGGGCAGCGTGGTCGCCAGGCCGTTGACCCCGCTGTCGATGGCGTTCTGGATCAGCGTCGCCTGCTCACCGGCGTCCTGGTTGTTGGAGTAGTTCAGGGTGATGCCGAGGTTCGCGGCCGCCGCCTCGGCACCGGCGCGGATCTTGTCCCAGAACGTGTCGCCGGGCGCCTCGTGGGTGACCATCGCGATGGTGAAGTCCTCGCCCTCGCCGGGGGCGGCCTCGTTCTGCGCACCCCCCTGACTGCTGCACGCGGCCAGCGCCGTGGCAGCGGCGGCCACGGCCACCGCCACTCTCAGCGACCTACGGCTGGTCCTCATGGGTGTCTCCTCGTCGGGTTGGCCACCGGGCTGGTGACCTGCTCCGTCCGGGACGTCGGGTCGAGCGCTCAGCCGTGGGACCGGGGTCCTCGTGCCGTCCTTATGTCCGGACATAGTGACATGCGCCAATGTGACACGGCTCACCAGGAGCGTCAAGGGTCCTCCTCAGCGGCCTGCCTGCCCAGCAGCAGCGACACGGCCCCGACCGGCGGCCCCGGGAGCACCCGGGGTCATCAGCGGCCGTGCCACTCCCCCGCGCGCTACGCGCCGGCGGACACCGGGTCGGCCGCGACCCGCACCGGCCGGCCGGTGTGCAGCGACTCCTGCGCGGCGTCGGCCACGCGGGAGGCGGCCACGGCCTCCTCAGGCGTGCAGGGGTTGTCGCGCTCGCCCCGCACCAGTTCCACGAAGGCCTGCGCCTCCGCCCGGTAGGCCGCGGCGAATCGCTCGGCGAAGGTCGCGTGCGGCCGGCCGCCGGGGAACGTCACGCCGGGCTCGGCCGAGCGCAGCGCGGCGTGCTCGTCGAGGCCCACGACGAGGCTGCCCCGCGACCCCTGGACCTCCAGGCGCACGTCGTGCCCCGCGCCGTTGTAGCGGGAGGCGGTGACCGTGGCCAGGGTGCCGTCGTCGAGGGTGCACACCGCCAGGGCGGTGTCGACGTCGCCGACCTCCCCGATCGCCGGGTCGCCGTTGTTGCTCCCCATCGCGTACACCTCGGCGATCCGCCGGCCGGTGACCCAGGCGAGGACGTCGAAGTCGTGCACGCTGACGTCCCGGAACAGCCCGCCCGAGGTGGCGAGGAAGGCCACCGGGGGCGGCGCGGCGTCGCAGGTGACCGCGCGGATGCTGTGGACCCAGCCCAGCTCGCCGGCCCGGAGGGCCCGCCGGACCTCCAGGTAGCCGGGGTCGAACCGGCGCTGGTGCCCGATCTGGACGACGCCGCCGGCCGCCCGGACGTGCTCGAGCACCGGGAGCGAGGCCGCGACGTCCGGCGCGACGGGCTTCTCGCAGAGCACGGGCAGGCCGGCATCGACCCCCGCGCGGATCAGCGCCGGGTGCGCGGGGGTGGCCGCGGCCACGACCAGCCCGTCGACCCCGTAGGCGATCAGTTCCTCCACGCTCCGGGCCCAGTCGAGGTCGAGCTCCGCGGCCAGCCGCCGGGCCGGCGCCGGGTCGGCGTCGGTGAGCGTCAGCCGCGCGACGTCAGGCAGGGCCGACAGGGTGCGGGCGTGCATGGCGCCGATCCGCCCGGTGCCGACGAGGCCCAGGTGCACTCCGGTGGACGAGGTCATCGCAGCGGCTCCTCCGCAGGGCGACGGCCCCGCGGCGAGCGGGGTCGGCGTCCAGGCTCGGGGTGGCGCCCGGCGCCGGTCAACGCCCCGTGGCCCCTTCCCGAGCCCTCCTGGGACGGGTGAGGCACGACACCCAACCGAATCGGTCGGATCACCGACCAGAACGGTCGGTTGCGCCTAACCTGTCCTCGTGGCCCGACCGTTCCGGCAGCAGATCGACGAGGGCATCCTCGACCGCGCCGCCGCACTCTTCGCCCGCCGCGGGTTCGCCAAGACCTCGCTGCAGGACGTCGCCGGCGCCGTCGGCCTGTCCAAGGCCGGCCTGCTGCACCACTTCCCCAGCAAGGACGCGCTGCACGAGGCGGTGCTCGCCCAGGCCACCACCCTGGGCCGGCGCGTGCTCGAGCAGGTGCAGGACCTGCCGGTGGGCGCCGAGCGCGACCGGCGCGCCGTCGAGGTGCTCGTCGACGTCGCCCTCGCCCACCCCGGGCTGGTCGCGCTCATGCTGGGGCCGACCACGCAGCCCGACGCCGCCGGCCCCGAGCACGCCGTCGCCGAGCTGGTGCTGCGCGCCTTCGGCGTCGACCCGGCCACCACCGAGCAGCAGCGGCTGGTCCGGGCGCTGGGCGCGCTCGGCGCGCTGGCCGTGCTCACCCTCGCGGCGCACTCCGCCGACCAGACCACCGCGTGGCGCCAGCACATCGTCGCCACGTGCTTCGACGCGCTCGGTTCCCGCCGTCCCGGCTCCGCGCTACCCGACCCCGACCAGGTGGAGGCCTGATCCCCCATGGCTGTGTTGTTGTCCCGACTCGGTGCCTTCTCGCACCGGCACCGATGGGCCGTGGTCCTCGTCTGGCTGGCCGTCCTGGTCGCCGGCGGCGCGGGCGCGGCCACCCTGGCCGGGGAGACGTCGAGCAGCTTCTCCATCCCCGGGCAGGAGTCGACCATCGCCCTCGAGCGCATCGGGGAGGAGTTCGGCGCCGGCGGCGGGGCCACCGCCCGGGTCGTGCTGCAGGCACCGGACGGCCAGACGCTGACCACGCCGCAGAACGCTGCGGCCGTCGGCGACCTGGTCGGCGAGCTAGCACAGCTGCCGGGCATCGCCTCGGCCAGCAACCCGTTGGACCCGGCCGCGCCGGCGGTCAACGCCGAGCAGACCACCGCCTACAGCACCGTCACCTACGACGCCCTGCCCGGCGAGGTGACCCCCGAGCAGCAGGACGCCCTGGTGGCGGCCGTCGAGTCCGCCGGCAGCGGTGCGCTGACCGTCGAGGTCACCGGCGAGGCCGTCCAGTCGCCCCCGCACGTCGGGGGCCCCGCCGAGGCGATCGGCGTCGTCATCGCCCTGGTCGTCCTCGCCGTCACCTACGGCTCGCTGATCGCCGCGGGCATGAACCTGCTGACGGCGGTGGTCGGGGTCGGCATCGGCGTCCTCGGCATCACCATCGTGACCGGGTTCGCCGACCTGTCCTCGACCACGCCGATCCTCGCCGCGATGCTCGGCCTGGCGGTCGGCATCGACTACGCCCTGTTCATCGTCACGCGGTACCGGCAGGAACTGCGGCACGGCGCCGAGACCGGGACCGCGATCGCCACGGCCGTGGGCACCGCGGGCTCCGCGGTGGTCACCGCCGGGCTCACCGTCGTCATCGCGCTGGCCGGGCTGTCCGTCGTCGGCATCCCCTTCCTGACGCAGATGGGCCTCGCCGCGGCCGCGACCATCGTCGCCGCCGTCCTCGTCGCGCTCACCCTGGTGCCGGCCGCGCTGGGCTTCCTGGGCGCGCGGGCGCTGCCCCGCCGGCAGCGCGCCGCCGGGGCGCACGAGGCCCGGCACCCCGCCCACGCGCGGGGCCGCCGCGGGTTCCTCGACGGCTGGATCACCACGGTCACCCGCCGGCGGGTGGTCTCCCTGCTGCTCGCGGTCGTGGCCCTCGGGGTCGTCGCGATCCCGGCGTTCTCGATGCAGACCACGCTCGTGCAGTCCCCGCCGGAGGGCTCCACCCAGGCCCGGGCCGAGCAGCTGCTCGCCGACGGCTTCGGCGCCGGCTTCACCGGCCCGCTCACCGTGCTGTTCGACGGCGACGGCGCGGCGCAGGCGGCTGCCCGGGTCAGCGCCGCGATCGCCGACCTCGACGACGTGGTGCTGGTGGCCCCGTCGGTGCCCAACGCCGACGGCAGCGCCGCCCTGCTCACCGTCGTCCCCGGGTCCGGGCCGACCAGCCAGGAGACCCAGGACCTCGTGCACGCGCTGCGCGACCTGCTCGCCGGCACCGACGGGCCGCAGGCCTCCGTCACCGGCGCCACCGCGGTGAGCGTGGACGTCGCGCAGAGCCTCGACGAGGCGCTGCCGGTCTACCTCGCCCTGGTCGTGGGCCTGGCGCTGGTGCTGCTCGTGCTGGTCTTCCGCTCGCTGCTGGTGCCGCTGGTCGGCGTCCTGGGCTTCCTGCTGACCATCGGCGCGTCGCTGGGCGCCACGGTGGCGGTCTTCCAGTGGGGCTGGCTGGCCGACGTGGTCAACCTCGACGGCACCGGCCCGCTGATCAGCCTCACCCCGATCCTGGTCATCGGGATCCTGTTCGGGCTGGCGATGGACTACCAGATCTTCCTGGTCTCCCGGATGCACGAGGCGCACAGCCACGGCGCCCGGCCGCTGGACGCGATCCGCACCGGCTTCCGGCAGGCCGCGCCGGTCGTCGTGGCCGCGGCGCTGATCATGTTCTCGGTCTTCGCCGGGTTCGTGCCCGCCGGGGAGGCCACGATCAAGTCGATCGCCTTCGCCCTGGCGGCCGGGATCCTGGTCGACGCGTTCGTCGTCCGCATGGTGCTCGTGCCCGCCGCGCTGGCGCTGCTCGGCCGGGCGGCCTGGTGGCTGCCCCGCTGGCTGCGCTGGCTGCCCGTCCTCGACGTCGAGGGCGCGGCCCTGGAGAAGGCCGCCCCGGCCCCGGCCGAGCAGCACGAGCCGGTCGCCGCCGGGCGGTGACCGCCCGGCCGGCTCCCGGCTGACCCTCTCCCCTGCGCGGCCCGCCTCCCCGGAGGCGGGCCGCGCGCACAAGGGGGGACGGCAGCCGCCGGGTCAGCGCCCCGGACCGCCGACCGACGGGGACGGCGAGGGCAGGGGCCCGGCGACCACGGCCTCGAGGGTGGCCCGGGCCCCCCGCTCGTGCAGCGAGGTGAGGGCGGCCAGGTAGGCGGCGGTGAACCGCTCGTCGTCCACGAGGTCGCCGAACAGGTCGCGGTCGGCGACGAAGGCCAGCGGGTCCTCCCGCTGTCGGACGGCGCGCGCCCGGAGCGAGTCGCGCCGGCGGTCGGCGACCTCGATCGGCCGCCCCTGCTCGTCCGCGCCCTCCGAGTACCGGGCCCAGCCCGCGACGACCGTGGCCGACCGCCGGATCTCGCCGCCGGAGGCCAGGTTCTCCCGGACGACCGGGAGCAGCCACTTCGGCAGCCGCTCGGAGCCGTCGAAGGCCAGCCGGGCGAGGGTGTCCCGGATGTGGGGGTTGGAGAAGCGGGCGATCAGGTCCCGCCGGTAGTGGTCGAGGTCGATCCCGGGGACCGGCCGGAGGGTCGGCGTCGCCTCCTCCTCCATGTAGCCGAGCAGGAACCGCTGGAACAGTGGGTCCTGCGCCGCGTCGTGCACCAGCTCGTAGCCGGCCAGCCGCCCGAGGTAGGCCAGCCCCTGGTGGCCGGCGTTGAGCAGCCGCAGCTTCATCCGCTCGTAGGGGTCGACGTCGGCGACGACCTGGACGCCGGCGTCCTCCAGCGGCGGGCGCCCGAGGCCGAACCGGTCCTCCAGGACCCACTGGGTGAACGGCTCGCACACGACCGGCCACCGGTCCTCGATCCCGAACCGGCGGGCGACCTCCGCCCGGTCCTCGTCCGTGGTGGCCGGCGTGATCCGGTCGACCATCGAGTTGGGGAAGGGCACCTCCCGCTCGACCCACGCGCCCAGGTCCGGGTCGCGCAGCGCGGCGAAGGCGCCGAAGGTCCGCCGGGCGACGTCCCCGTTGTGCTGGATGTTGTCGCAGGAGACGACGGTGAACGGGGCCAGCCCGCGCTCCCGACGGCGGACCAGGGCCTCGGTCACCAGCCCGAACGTCGTCCGCAGCGCGGCGCCGGGCCGCAGGTCGCCGACGACGTCGGGCGCGGTCGCGTCGAACTCCCCGGTCACCGCGGAGATGTTGTAGCCGCCCTCGGTCACCGTGAGCGAGACGATCCGGGTGGTCTCGGCCGCCATCTTCTCGACGACCGCGTCGGGGTCCTCCGGCGCCAGCAGGTACTCGACGATCGACCCGATGACCTGCGGCTCGTAGGACCCGTCCGCGTTCTTGACGACGAGGGTGTAGAGGCAGTCCTGGGCCGCCATCACCTCCGCCATCCCGCGGTCGGCCGGCAGGACGCCGACGCCGCAGATGCCCCAGTCCTCCGCGCCGCCCTGCTGCAGGAGGCGGTCGACGTACACCGCCTGGTGGGACCGGTGGAACGCCCCCACCCCGAGGTGCACGATCCCGGGCCGGACGCGGGACCGGTCGTACGTCGGCACGGGCAGGGTGCCGGCCAGGGTCGGCAGGGACCCCGCGTTCAGCGGTGGCACGGCTCTCCTCCTCCTGCTGCCGGGCTCAGGCGGGCAGCCGCTGGCCCGTCGACGGAGAGAACAGGTGCTCCCTGCCCGGCTGGATCCGCAGGTACACCAGGTCCCCCTTCGCGGGCGGCCGGCCGGGGTCCACCCGGGCGACGAGGTTCTCGTTGATGTCCCCGGCGTCCTGGGCCAGTTCGGGCAGCCGCCCGTGGAGGAACGCGTCTGAGCCGAGTTCCTCCACGACGCCGACCTCGACCGGGAACGCCCCGGGGTCGCTCTCCGAGACCAGGTCGAGGGACTCCGGCCGGAAGCCGGCGACCACGGTGTCGGCGCCCTCCGCGGACAGCGCGCTCAGGGTCGTGGTGGACAGCGGGAGGCGGGCCCGGCCGAGGACGGCGTGCCCGTCCTCGAGCCGGAACTCGGCGATGTTCATCCCCGGGGAGCCGATGAACCCGGCGACGAAGACGTTGGCCGGTTCCTGGTAGAGCCGCAGCGGGGTGTCGCACTGCTCGAGGACCCCGGCCCGCAGCACCGCCACCCGGTCGCCCATGGTCATCGCCTCGACCTGGTCGTGGGTGACGTAGACGGTGGTGGTGGCCAGGCGGCGTTGCAGGGCCGCGATCTGGGTGCGGGTCTGCACCCGGAGCTTGGCGTCGAGGTTGGACAGCGGCTCGTCCATCAGGAAGACCTGCGGCTGGCGCACGATGGCCCGGCCCATCGCCACCCGCTGCCGCTGGCCGCCGGACAGCGCCTTGGGCTTGCGGTCGAGGAACGGCTCGAGGTCGAGGATCTTGGCGGCCTCGGCGACGCGGGTGGAGATCTCCTCCCGGCTCTTCCCGGCGAGCTTCAGCGCGAAGCCCATGTTGTCGCCCACCGTCATGTGCGGGTACAGGGCGTAGCTCTGGAACACCATGGCGATGTCCCGGTCCTTGGGCTTGACGTGGGTGACGTCCCGGTCGCCGATGCGGATGCTGCCGCGGTCGACGTCCTCCAGGCCGGCGAGCATCCGGAGGCTGGTCGACTTGCCGCACCCGGACGGGCCGACGAGGACGAGGAACTCACCGTCGGCGATCTCCAGGTCGAGCGCGTCCACCGCGGGGCGCTCGGCGCCCGGGTAGATCCGGCTCGCCTTGTCGTAGGTGACGGACGCCATGGGGGTCTCCTCGCTGGGTGGACCGGGGTCACGCCCCCGGGTGGACGACGGCCTGCACGGGCTCCGGCTCCCGCCGGGCTGCGGCCCTCACTTCACGGCGCCCAGGGACAGGCCCTGCACCAGCTTGTCCTGGGCGGCGAAGCCCGCGACCAGCACCGGCAGGGACACCACGAAGGCCGCGGCGCACATCTGGGCCAGGAACAGCCCCTGGCTGGTCACGAACCCGGTCAGGTACACCGGCGCGGTCAGCGCCCGGGTCCCGGTGAGGGTCCGCGCCAGCAGCAGCTCGTTCCAGCTGAAGATGAAGCAGATCAGCGAGGTGGCGGCGATCCCGGGCAGCACGATGGGCGCCACGACCTGGCGCAGGGTCCGCAGCAGCCCCGCGCCGTCCATCGCGGCCGCCTCGAGGATCTCCACGGGGACCTCGGCGAGGAACGACCGCATCATCCAGACCGCGATCGGCAGGTTCATCGAGGTGTAGAGCACGATGAGCAGCCAGATGTTGTCCAGCAGCCCGCTCCACTGCGCGAACAGGTAGATCGGCAGGATGCCGGCCACGACGGGGAGCATCCGGGTGGACAGGAAGAAGAACATCACGTCGGTCCACTTGCGCACCGGCCGGATCGACAGCGCGTACGCCGCCGGGATGGCCAGCAGCAGCACGAGGACCGTGGACACGATGCTGGCGGTCAGCGAGTTGAGCAGGGACGGCCAGGGGTTGGTGCCGGTGCCGACGCCGAAGAACGTCCGGTAGCCCTCCAGGGTCAGCGGCGCGAGGACCGAGGGCGGGTTGGTGGCGGCGGCCTCCTCGCTGTGGAGCGACGTGAGCACCATCCACAGCACGGGGAGCACGAAGAGCACTCCGATCAGCCAGGCGAGCAGGCCGAGGACCAGCCCGCCGCGGGGCTTGCGCGGCCGGCGGGTCTGCCCCTCCGTCGTGCGGGTGGCGGGGACCGGGGCGACGTCGGTGACCGAGCTCATCGCGCGTTCTCCTCCTGGAACAGCGTCGACACCGTGCGCAGCGCCAGGGTGGCGATGATGATCGTGCCGATCACGGTGATGACGCCTGCGGCGGACGCCAGGCCGTAGTCGTGGGCGGTGTAGAAGGTCTGGTAGATCGTGTAGGGCAGGTTCGCGGTGCCCAGCCCGCCCGAGGTGATGACGAAGACCGCGTCGAAGGTCTGCACGATGTAGATCGCCCCCAGCAGCGCGCCCAGCTCCAGGTAGCGGCGCAGGTGCGGGAAGGTCATGTAGCGGAAGATCTGCCAGCTGCTCGCGCCGTCGATGCGGGCCGCCTCGATCACGTCCAGCGGCCGGCTCTGCAGGCCCGCCAGCAGGATCAGCATCATGAACGGCGTCCACTGCCAGATCAGGGCGATCTCGATCGACGCCAGCGGCGCGATCGTGATCCAGTCCGGCTGCGGTGGGCTGTCGGAGCCGAACAGCCCCCAGATCCAGGTCAGGGCGCCGTTGAGCAGGCCGTACTCCGGGTTGAACAGCGCGTGCTTCCACAGCAGCGCGGCGGCGACCGGGACGACGAGGAACGGCGTGATCATCATCGTCCGGACCGCACCCCGGCCGAGGAACTTGCGGTCCAGCAGCAGCGCGATGACCAGGCCCAGCACCAGGCTGACCAGGACGACCACCACGGTCAGCTCGATGGTCACGATGATCGCGTCGCGCGTGGCGACGTCGGTCAGCACGTCCGCGTAGTTGCCGAAGCCCGCGAAGCCGCGCTCGTCCGGGTAGTAGGCGTTCCAGTTCATGAACGAGATGACCAGCGTGACCACGAAGGGCAGCTGGGTCACGATGATCATGAAGACCAGCGCCGGCAGGAGCGGCGCCCGCCGCGCCCAGTCGGCCGACCGCCGCAGGGCTCCGCCGGGCGGGGGGCCGGGCGGCCGGACGTCCTCGCGGCTGCGTTCCAGGGTGGTGCTCATGGCCGCTCCTCCGGGTCGGGGGGAGGTCCGGACGGTGGGCGTGCGGTGGCGGTCATCCGCTGCCCCGTTCGCGGTAGCGCTCGGCGACGTCCTCGGCCAGCTGCTGCCCCCGGTCGAGGGCCTCCTGCACGGTCATCCGGCCGGCGATCGCCGAGCTGACGTCCTGGGACACCCGCGTGCCGAGGTCGGGGAACTCCGGGATGCCGACGAACTGGATGCCGGGGGCCGGGCGCGGCTGCACGCCGGGGTTCTCCGGGTCGGCCGATTGGATCGCCTGGACCGTCGGCTGGGCGAAGGCACCGGCCTCGGCGAGGTAGTCGGGGTTCTCGTAGGTCGACGCCCGCTTGCCCGCCGGGACCCGTGACCAGCCGAGCTCGCTGCCGACCAGTTCCTCGTACTCGCGGCTGGAGGCCCAGGAGATGAACCGCCAGGCGTTGTCCTTCTTCTGGCTGGCCTGCTGGATGCTCCAGGCCCAGGCGTACAGCCAGCCCGAGCTGCGGGTCTCCACGACCGGCGCGGCGACGTAGCCGATCTTGCCCTTCACCGGGGAGTCGGCGGCCTCCAGCGACCCGGCGGCCGAGGTCGCGTCGTACCACATCGCGACGTTGCCCTGGATCATGTTGTTGAGGCACTCGGTGAACCCGGCCTGCGGAGCGCCGGTCTCCCCGTGCTCGCGGACGAGGTCGACGTAGAACTGCGTGGCCTCGACGAACCCGCCGCTGTCGACCTGGGCCTGCCAGTCCTCGGTGAACCAGGTGCCGCCGAAGGTGTTGACCACCGTGGTCAGCGGCGCGAACAGCTGCCCCCAGCCGGGCTGGCCGCGCAGGCAGATGCCGGCCATCCCCGGCTGCGTGCCGTCCACCGCCGCGGCGATGTCGGCGACCTGCTGCCACGTCGGGTTCGGCGGCATGGCGATCCCGGCGGCCTCCAGGACGTCGGTGCGGTACATCAGGAACGAGGACTCGCCGTAGAAGGGCTCGCCGTAGACCCGGCCGTCCTCGCCGGACAGCGACTGGGTCATCGGCCCGAGGACGTCGGCCTGGTCGAACGCGGAGTCGGCCGCGATGTAGTCGTCCAGCGGCGCCACCCACCCGCTGCGGGCGTAGATCGGGATCTCGAAGTTGCTCAGCGTGGCGACGTCGTACTGCCCGGCCTGGCTGGAGAACTCCTGGCTGATCTTGTCCCGGACGTCGTTCTCCGGCAGCACCGTGTAGTTGACCGTGATGCCGGTCTCGGCGGTGAAGTGCTCCGCGGTGAGCTGCTGGAGGTCCACCATCTGCGGGTTGTTGACCATCAGCACGTTGATGCTGTTCGGCCCTCCACCGCCGGGCCCGCCGCCCCAGCCGGCACACCCGCCGACCCCGGCCGCAACCACGGTCGCCGCGGTCGCGGCCAGGACGCGTCTGGGCACCATCTCGTCCTCCAGTGGCGAGCACGGAAGCGACTGCTCAGATGAGCGGGAAGACCCTCAAAAGTGTGAGCTGAGTCTCGGGGGCACGGGCACCGGCGTCAAGATGCCGTGTGATAGTGAGTGACGGGGCGCTCAGATGAGCAGGAGTGGGCAGTGACAGCAGAGCAGACCGGTCCGGCCCGCGTCGTCCTCACCGCGTCGATCGCCCGCCGGTACTACCTGGAGGGCCGGTCCAAGGTCGAGATCGCCGAGGAGTTCGGGCTGAGCCGCTTCAAGGTGGCCCGGCTGCTCGACAGCGCGCGGCAGAGCGGCCTGGTCCGCATCGAGATCCGCCACCAGGGGGAGATCGACGTCGACCTGTCGGCGCGGCTGCAGGCCCGGTTCGGGCTGCGGCACTCGGTGGTCGTCGACACCCCGGACGACGACGTGCGGTCGTTGCGCGACCACGTCGGCCGGGCCGCCGCGCAGTTGCTGGCGGAGATCACCACACCGGAGGACGTGCTCGGCCTGGCGTGGGCGCGCTCGGTGAGCGCGATGGCCCGCGCGCTGCCCCGCCTGCCCGGGGTCCCGGTCGTGCAGCTCACCGGGGCGCTCTCGCTGCCGGACGGGCCCGACACCTCGGTGGACGCGGTGCGCGACGCGGCCGGCGCGTCCGGCGGCGCTGCGCACTGCTTCTACGCCCCGCTCACGGTGCCCGACGCCGCGACCGCCCGGGCCCTCCGCCAGCAGCCCGAGGTCGCCCGGGCGCTCGGCCAGCTGCCGTCGGTGACCAAGGCCGTCGCCGGCGTGGGGCTCTGGGCGGCGGGGCAGTCCACGGTCTACGACGCGGCGTCCGAGGAGGACCGGCGGGCGCTGCACGACCTGGGGGTCTGCGCCGACATCTCCGGCGTCTTCGTCGACGCCGACGGCGCACCGGTGCCGACCGACCTGGCCGACCGGATGATCGGGATCACCGCCGAGGAGATGCGTGCCATCCCGGAGGTCGTCGTCATCCCCTACGGCGTGGGCAAGGCCCCGGCCGTCCGCGCCGCCCTCCGCAGCGGACTGGTCGGCGGCATCGTCACCCACGCGGCCCTCGCCCAGGCCGTCCTCGACGGGCGCTGACGGGCTCCCCGCGGGGTCCGGGGAGGACCAGGATGGGCAGGTGCCCGAGGAGAGGGAGCCGGAGGTCGTCCTCACGGGGGGCCTGACCAACCGGGGCCGGGTGGTGCGCATCGGGGACACCGTGCGGCGGCCCCAGCGGTCCACCAGCCCGGCCACCCGCGCGCTGCTGGGCCACCTCGCCGACGTCGGGTTCCGCGGCGCACCGCGCTTCCTCGGGGTGGACGACCGGGGCCGCGAGGTCCTCTCCTACGTCGCCGGCACCGCAGTGACGCCGCCGTACCCGGCCTGGGCGCTGACCGACGAGGCGCTGGTCAGCGTGGCCCACCTGCTCCGCGACTACCACCGGGCCGTGAGCACCTTCGACCCTGCGCCGCACGCCTGGCCGCCGTCGCCCCCGCCGCCCTTCGCCGGGACGCTGGTCAGCCACAACGACCCCAACCTGGACAACGTCGTCTTCCGGGACGGCCGCGCCGTCGCCCTCATCGACTTCGACCTGGCCAGCCCCGGCAGCCGGGTCTGGGACGTCGCCTGCGCCGCTCGGCTCTGGGCGCCGCTGCGGCCGGACCGGCACATCCCCGACCGCCGGCGCGGACGGGCGCTGGACCGCCTCCGGCTGTTCGTCGACAGCTACGGGCTGACCGGTCCCGAGCGCGAGCGCGTGGCGCTGGCGGTCCTGCGCAACCACGAGTGGTGCTACGACATCGTCGGCACCGCGGCGGCCGACGGGCACGCCGCCTTCGCCGACTACCTGGGCGGCGCGGGCCTGCGCGCCGCCGAGACCCACCAGTGGTACCTCGACCACGGCCATCTGCTGCGCGAGGTCCTGCTCCGGCCACCGTCCCGCTCCTGATCCGCGGGGTGGCACTCACTCCACCCCCCTGGCCCGGCACCGCCGTGGCCCGCCATCCGCGGGCTGCGTGGCGATCGCGGCAGCCCGAGGACGCCCGGATCCGGTCGGCGGGGCTTGTGTCGGGCACCACAACGTCGTAGCCTCGCAGTCGATAAGCGGATCGCTCGTCCGATTATGGAACACAGTGAGGGAGACCCGTCCATGGCCGCCAAGCCCTTCGCCTCCTCCGCCGACCTCGGCGTGAAGGAACAGACCCTCGAGGTGCTCGCCGACGGCGTGTACGCGCTGACCGCGGAGGGGGACCCGAACCTCGGCGCCATCGAGGGCGAGGACTTCCTGGTCTGCTTCGAGGCCCTGGCCACGCCGGTCGCGGCTCGCCGCTGGCTGGCCAAGCTGCGCGAGCACACCGACAAGCCGGTGCGCTACCTGGTGCTCAGCCACTACCACGCCGTCCGCGTGCTGGGCGCCAGCGCGTTCGACGCGGAGGTGATCGTCAGCTCCGAGCAGACCAAGCACCTCATCGAGGAGCGCGGCCAGCAGGACTGGGAGAGCGAGTACGGCCGGATGCCGCGGCTGTTCGAGGAGCCGGAGTCCATCCCCGGCCTGACCTGGCCGACCATGACCTTCCGCGACAAGCTCACCATCGAGCTGGGCGGCGACCGCGGTGAGCTGGTGCTCGAGTTCCTCGGCCGCGGCCACACCGAGGGCGACATCGTGGCCTGGCTGCCCAAGCAGGAGATCGTCTTCGCCGGCGACCTCGTGGAGTCGCAGGCCGCGCTCTACACCGGCGACGCGTTCCACTTCGACTGGGCGGCCGACACCCTCGACCGGGTCAAGGCCCTCGGCGCACGGCAGCTGGTCGGCGGGCGCGGCGCCATCGCCCGCGGCCGCGACCAGGTGGACGCCGCGATCGAGCAGACCCGCGACTTCCTGCTCACCATGCAGCGCACCGTCGGCGAGGCGCACCGCTCCGGCGGCACGCTCAAGGACGCCTTCGCCGCCACCCACGAGGCGCTGGCCCCCAAGTACGGGAAGTGGCCGATCTTCGAGCACTGCCTGCCCTTCGACGTGCAGCGGCTGTGGGACGAGTTCTCCGGCATCGAGCGCCCCGTGATCTGGACCGCCGAGCGCGACCGCCAGGTCTGGGACGAGCTGCAGGGATGAGGCCCGCGATGACCTCCGACCTGCCCGTGCTGGTCGTCGGCGCCGGCCCGGTCGGCCAGACCGCGGCGCTGCTGCTGGCCCGCTGGGGCCTGCGGGTCGTCGTCCTCGACGGCCGCCCCGAGCGGGACGCGATCGGCAGCAAGGCCATCTGCCAGCAGCGCGACGTCCTCGACGTCTGGGACGCCGTCGGCGTCGGCGCCGAGGTCGCCCGCCGCGGCGTCACCTGGACGACGGCGCGCACCTTCCACCGCGACGCCGAACTGTTCAGCTTCTCCTTCGCCGACCGCGGGAAGTCCCCGTTCCCGCCGTTCGTCAACATCTCCCAGTGCGAGACCGAGCAGCTGCTCGACGCGCGGATCGCCGAGCAGCCGCTGATCGAGGTGCGCTGGGGCTCCCGGGTGGTCGGCGTCGCCCAGGACGAGACGGGCGCGACCCTCACCTGCGCGACGGCGGACGGCGAGGTCCCGGTGCGCGGCTCCTACGTCGTCGCCTGCCCCGGCCCGCGCAGCGACGCGCTGCGGTCGGCCCTCGGACTGACCTTCGAGGGCGAGACGTTCGACGACCACTTCCTCATCTGCGACATCCGCACCGACCTGCCCGGCTGGGAGACCGAGCGCCGCTTCTACTTCGACCCGGCGTGGAACCCGGGCCGGCAGGTGCTCATCCACCCCTGCCCGGACTCGACGTTCCGGATCGACTGGCAGGTGCCGGCGGAGTTCGACCTCGCCGCCGAGGAGGCCTCGGGCGGGCTGGACCGGCGGATCCGGCAGGTCATCGGCGACCGCGACTACGAGGTCGTGTGGAAGTCGGTCTACCGGTTCCACTCGCGGGTCGTGGACCGCATGCGGGTCGGGCGGGTCCTGGTCGCCGGTGACGCGGCGCACCTGGTCTCCCCCTTCGGCGCACGCGGGCTCAACTCCGGGGTCCTCGACGCCGAGAACGCCGCCTGGAAGATCGCCTTCGTGCTCCACGGCTGGGCGCCGGAGTCGCTGCTGGACAGCTACCACGACGAGCGGCACGCCGCGGCCCTGGAGAACATCGAGGTCACCGGCGCGACGATGCGGTTCCTCGTGCCCGGCAGCGAGGCCGACGCCCGGCACCGGCTCGACGTCCTCGAGCGGGCCGCCACCGACCCGGCCGCCCGGGCGCAGGTCGACTCGGGCCGGCTGGCCGAGCCGTTCTGGTACGTCGACTCGCCCCTGACCACCCCGGACGACCGCCGCCCGTTCCCCGGCCGGCCCGCCCGCGGCGACGTCCCCGTCCCCGCCCCCGGGGTGCTGGTGCCCGACTGCCCGGTCACCGTGCCGGGCCGGCCGGACGTCGTCCGGCTGCGCCAGCTCGCCCGCGCGGGGGTCACCGTGCTGGTCGGGGACGACGCCGAGACGCCGTCCCTGCCCGACCTCGGCGACCTGCCCGTGGCAGTGCACCGCATCCGCGATCTGGACGGCGGGCCCACGCTGCGCGAGGCGCTCGGCGTCCGGCCCGACGAGGTCTGGGTGCTGCGGCCCGACGGTCACGTGGCCGCCGTCCTCACCCGCGCCGCCGACGTCGCCCCCGCGGTGGCCCGGCTGCTCGCCCGCCCGATCCCCACCCCCGTCCCGGCCTGAACCGATCGAGGGGCAGAAATGGCCATTTCTGCCCCCTCACCGCAGGAGGCACATCCGATGGCGTTCTACCGGCAGGTGGGCAGCGTCCCGCCGAAGCGGCACACCCAGCACCGGCGTCCCGACGGCGGGCTGTACTACGAGGAGCTGGTCGGGGAGGAGGGCTTCTCCAGCGACTCCTCACTGCTCTACCACCGCGGCGTGCCGTCGGCGATCGTCGACGCCCGCCCGTGGGAGCTGCCCGACCAGTCCCTGACCCCCAACAGCCCGCTGGTGCCCCGGCACCTGAAGCTGCACGACCTGTTCCCCGGCGAGGAGCACAAGGCCGTCGACCCGGTCTGCGGCCGCCGGCTGGTGCTGGGCAACGGCGACGTCCGCATCTCCTACGCGGTGTCGTCCCTGACCAGCCCGTACTACCGCAACGCGACCGGCGACGAGTGCGTCTACGTCGAGCGGGGCGCGGCGACGGTGGAGACGGTGTTCGGCGCGCTGGAGGTCGGCCAGGGCGACTACGTGGTCATCCCGCGGACCACCACCCACCGCTGGATCCCGACCGGCACCGAGCCGCTGCGCACCTACGCCGTCGAGGCCAACAGCCACATCGCGCCGCCCAAGCGCTACCTGTCGAAGTACGGGCAGTTCCTCGAGCACGCGCCCTACTGCGAGCGGGACCTGCGCGGCCCCGCCGAGCCGCTGCTCGCCGAGGGCACCGACGTCGAGGTCTACGTCAAGCACCGCGGCAACGGCCCCGGCGGGCTGGCCGGCACGGTGCACGTCGTCCCGGAGCACCCGTTCGACGTCGTCGGCTGGGACGGGCACCTCTACCCGTACGCGTTCAACGTCCGCGACTTCGAGCCGATCACCGGCCGGGTCCACCAGCCGCCGCCGGTGCACCAGGTCTTCGAGGGCAACAACTTCGTGATCTGCAACTTCGTGCCGCGCAAGGTCGACTACCACCCGCTGGCGGTCCCGGTGCCCTACTACCACTCCAACGTCGACTCGGACGAGGTCATGTTCTACGTCGACGGCGACTACGAGGCGCGCAAGGGCTCGGGTATCGGCAAGGGCTCGATCAGCCTGCACCCGGGCGGGCACTCCCACGGCCCGCAGCCCGGCGCGGTCGAGAACTCCCTCGGCGTGGAGTACTTCGACGAGCTCGCCGTCATGGTCGACACCTTCCGGCCGCTGGACCTCGGCGAGGCCGGCACCGCCGCCGACGACGGGAAGTACGCCTGGACCTGGTCCGGTCGGGGGCCGAGCGCATGAGCTGGCTCGACCTCCCGACCGGCACCGGCTTCGGGCTGGACAACCTCCCCTACGGCGTCTTCTCCACCCCCGGCACCGCGCCGCGGACCGGGGTCGCGATCGGCGAGCACGTGCTCGACCTGGCCGCGGCCACGGGGGACGACGGGCACGCCACCGGCTCGCTCAACGCGTTCATGGCGCGCGGGCCGCAGGCGTGGGCGCGGGTGCGCGAGCAGCTGACCGCGTGGTTCACCGACGAGGCGCACCGGGCGGCGGTGCAGCCGCACCTGGTGCCGCGGTCGGAGGTGACCCTGCACCTGCCCATCGAGGTCGCCGACTACGTCGACTTCTACAGCTCGCAGCACCACGCGGAGAACCTGGGCCGGATGTTCCGGCCCGACTCCGCGGCGCTGACGCCGAACTGGAAGCACCTGCCGATCGGCTACCACGGCCGCTCGGGAACCGTGCAGGTCTCGGGCACCCCCGTCGTCCGGCCGAACGGGCAGCGCAAGGCACCCACCGACGACGCCCCGACCTTCGGGCCCTCACAGCGGCTGGACATCGAGGCCGAGGTGGGCTTCGTCGTCGGCACGCCGTCGGAGCTCGGCCGGCCGGTGCCGGTGGCCGACTTCCCGCAGCACGTGTTCGGCGTCTGCCTGGTCAACGACTGGTCCGCCCGGGACCTCCAGTCGTGGGAGTACGTGCCGCTGGGCCCGTTCCTCGGCAAGTCCTTCCTCACCTCGCTGTCGCCGTGGGTGGTGCCCCTGGCCGCGCTGGAGGCCGCCCGGGTCGCCGCGCCGGCCCGCGACGTGCCGCTGCTCCCCTACCTCGACGACACCGACTCCCCCTGGGGTCTCGACCTCACCCTCGAGGTCCGGCTCAACGGCGAGCTCATCAGCTGCCCACCGTTCGGCGGGCTGTACTGGACGCCGGCCCAGCAGCTCGCGCACATGACGGTCAACGGCGCGTCCCTGCGCACCGGTGACCTCTACGCGTCGGGCACCGTCTCCGGCCAGGGCAAGGACCAGCGCGGCTCGTTCATCGAGCTGTCCTGGGGCGGCACCGAGCCGCTGACCCTCGCCGACGGCTCCACCCGCACGTTCCTCGAGGACGGCGACGAGGTGACCATCACCGCCACCGCGCCCGGCGCCGGCGGCGGCCGGATCACCTTCGGCGAGGTCACCGGGCGCATCCAGCCAGCGCCGTGAGCCCCGCCGTCCCCTCCCCCGCTCCTCCCTCCGACCGAAAGGCGACGATGACCACCCCCACCGGAAGCGAGCCCGGAACCCCCACGCCGGAGACGCCGACCTACGACGACCTGCTGGCCGCCGTCACCGACCCCGGCGGCCGCGAGGTCCTCGACCCGGCGACGGGAGAGGTCGTCGGCCGCGCTCCGGTCCGCTCCGTCGAGGACCTCGAGGCCGCCGTCGCCCGTGCCCGCGCCGCGCAGCCGGCCTGGGCGGCCCGTCCCGACGCCGACCGCATCGAGCTGCTCCTGCGGGCGGCGGACGCGGTCGAGGCGGCGGCCGAACCGCTCGCGGAGCTGCTCTCCCGGGAGCAGGGCAAGCCGCTCAACGGCCCGAACGCCCGCTTCGAGGTCGGCGCGTGCGCCGCGTGGCTGCGCGCCACCGCGGCCACCGAGCTGCCGGGCGGGACCGTGGTGGACGACGGCGAGACCCACGCCGAGCTGCGCTACCGCCCGGTGGGCGTGGTCGGCGCGATCGGCCCGTGGAACTGGCCGATGATGATCACGATCTGGCAGGTCGCCCCCGCGCTGCGGATGGGCAACACCGTGGTGGTCAAGCCCTCGGAGTACACCCCGCTCTCCGTGCTGGCCCTGGCCGAGGTCCTGAACGGCGTGCTGCCCGCCGACGTCCTCACCGTCGTCGCCGGCGAGCGGGAGGTCGGCGCGCGCCTGTCGGCCCACCCGAGCGTCGACAAGCTGATGTTCACCGGGTCCACCGCGACCGGCCAGGCGATCATCCGCAGCTCCGCCGACACCGTGAAGCGGCTGACCCTGGAGCTCGGCGGGAACGACGCCGGCATCGTGCTGCCCGACGCCGACCCGCGCGCGATCGCGCAGGACCTGTTCTGGGGCGCGTTCATCAACACCGGCCAGACGTGCGCGGCGCTCAAGCGGCTGTACGTGCACAACGACGTCTACGACGAGGTGTGCGCGGCGCTGGTCGAGGTCGCGAAGGCGATGCCGATGGGCCGCGGTCTCGAGGAGCAGAACGTGCTCGGCCCGCTGCAGAACCGCGCGCAGTACGAGATCGTGGCGCGGCTGGTCGACGCCGCGCGCGAGTCCGGCGCGAAGGTCCTCGTCGGCGGCGACCCCGACCCCGACGCCCCGGGCCACTTCTACCCGACGACGATCGTGGCCGACGTCGACGACGGCAACCCGCTCGTCGCCGAGGAGCAGTTCGGCCCGGCGCTGCCGATCGTCCGCTACGAGGACGTCGACGACGCCGTCGCCATGGCGAACGCGCTCGACGTCGGCCTGGGCGCCTCGGTGTGGAGCAGCGACCGGGATGCCGCCCGCGCCGTCGCCGCCCGGCTGGAGGCCGGCACCGTCTGGATCAACGCCCACGGCGGGGTGCACCCGATGATCCCGTTCGGCGGGGTCAAGAAGTCCGGCTACGGGCTGGAGTTCGGCGTCGAGGGCCTCAAGGCGGTGGCCGTGCCGCAGGTGGTCAACGGCTGAGGGCCCGGCACCGCCCCGCCGTCCGGACCCACCCGGGCGGCGGGGCGGTGCCGCGTCCGTAGGGTGGTGTCGAGCGGCACGGGAGGGGGTGGCGATGGTGGCGGACGAGGGCGCGAGCACGCCGCAGTCGCAGACGCTCGACCGCGGCCTGCGGGTCCTCGAGCACCTGGCCGCCGCCGGGCGACCGCAGCCGATCGCGGAGATCGGGCAGGCGCTGGGGCTGCACCGGTCGATCACCTACCGGCTGCTGCGCACGCTGGAGGACCACCAGCTCGTCGAGCGCGACGCCGTCGGGCACTTCTCGCTCGGGCTCGGGGTGGCCGCGCTGGCCCGCGGCGTCCGGACCGGGCTGCAGGCCGCCGCGCTCCCCCGGCTCAACGAGCTCGTCGCGGAGCTGGGCATGACCGCCTTCCTGGTCGTGCGCACCGGCGACGAGGCGGTGACCGTGACCAGCGTCGAGCCACACGACTCCCCGGCGCACGTCACCTACCGCCCGGGCACCCGGCACCCCGTCGGCCGCGGCGCCCCGGGCCTCGCACTGCTCATCCCGGAGCCGCCGTCCCCCGACGACCGGCCGGAGCTCGCCGCGGCCCGCCGCACCGGCTGGGCGACGTCGCGGGGCGAGGTCATCCCCGGCATGCACTCGGTCGCCGCCCCCGTCCTGGGGCCCGACGGCGGGGCCCGCGCGGCACTGGCCGTCGTCTACGTCGACGACACCATCGACGTCGACCGGGTGGGCCGGGCCGTGGCCGCCGCCGCAGCGAAGGTCGCCGCCGCCCTCCGCTGACCGCCGCCCCGGCTCACCCGGAGAGCGGCGGGCGCAGTCGGCCGTGCCCGGTCGCCTGCTCGAACGCGTGCGCGACCTCGAGGACCCGCCGGTCGGCCCGCGGTGGCCCGACGACCTGCAGGCCCACGGGGAGCCCCTCGGGCGTGAACCCGCCCGGCACGCTCACCGCAGGGCACCCGGTGGCCGAGATCAGCGAGCAGGAGCGCATCCACTCCAGGTAGTCGCCCATCGGCCGGCCGTCGACCTGCGTGGGGTACTGGAGGTCGACGTCGAAGGGCAGCACCTGGGTGGTCGGCGCGAGGAGGACGTCGTACTCCGCGAAGAACGCGACCACCTGCCGGTGCAGCCGGGTGTGCGCCAGCTCGGCCCGGCCGACGTCCTCGGCGGGAAGCCGGAACCCGCGCTCGACGTTCCACCGCACGGTCTCCTTGACCCGGTCCGGGTGCCGGCGGACGGCGTCGCCGAGGGTCGTGGCGAAGTGCCAGGCGCGCAGGACGTCGAAGGTCTCGTCGGCGCCGGCGAGGTCGGGGCAGGCCTCGGTGACCACGGCGCCGAGGTCCTCGAAGGTCTTTGCCTGCGGGGTGAGGACGGCGGTGACCGCGGGGTCCACCGGGATGCGGCCGCCGAGGTCGGGCGCCCACGCCACGCGCAGCCCCTTCAGATCGGTGTCGAGGGCTCCGAGGAACAACGACCCGGGCTGCTCCAGCGACAGCGGTGCCCGCGGGTCGGGGCCCGCGAGGACCGACAGCAGCAGCGCCACGTCGGCGACGGTGCGGCCCATCGGGCCCTGGACGCCGAGGGTCTGCCAGCCCAGCCCGGTCGGCACCATCGGCACCCGCCCCGGGGTGGGCCGCAGCCCGACGACGTTGCAGAAGGCCGCGGGGTTGCGCAGCGAACCGCCCATGTCGCTGCCCTCGGCTAGCGGCACCATCCCCGCGGCGAGCGCGGCGGCCGCTCCCCCGCTCGACCCGCCGGCGCTGCGCCGCAGGTCGTAGGGGTTGCGCGTGGGCCCGAACAGCGGGTTGGTGGTGTGCGAGCCTGCGGCCCACTCCGGGACGTTGGTCTTGCCGACCCGGACCGCGCCGGCGTCCCGGATGCGCGCGACGACCAGCTCGTCCTCGGTCGGCACGGAGTCGGCCATCAGCGGCGATCCCCACGTCGTCCGCATCCCCGCGGTGGCGTGGGTGTCCTTGTGCGCCACCGGCAGGCCGTGCAGCGGCCCGACCGGTCCGCCCGCGGCGAGCCGCCGGTCGGCCTCCCGTGCCGCGGCGCGGGCCGCGTCGTCGTCCCGGGTCACGATGGCGTTGACCAGCGGGTCGAGCCGGTCGATCCGCGCCAGGTGCGCCTCCAGCAGCTCGACGGCCGAGACCTCGCGGCGGCGGACCAGGGCTGCCTGCGCGACGGCGGACAGGGTGCACAGCTCCTCGGACACGGTCGGTCCTCCTCTCGATCGGTCCGGCTCAGGACAGCTCGGTGCCGCGGGTCTCGCGGGTACGCCAGACGGTCAGCAGCGTGACCACCCCGAGGACGACGACGTAGCCGGTGAACAGGTCCTCCTGCCCGCGGCTGCCCAGCCACGTCTGCAGGTAGGGCGCCGTCCCGCCGGTCAGCGCGACGGCGATCGAGTACGGGATCGCCATGCCCGACGCCCGGACCCGCGTCGGGAACAGCTCGGCGAACCACGCGGGCACCATCGAGGCGCTGGACGCCAGGACGACGAGGGCCAGCGACATCGCGACGCCCAGCTGCCAGGCCTCGTCCTGGATCAGCGCGGTCAGCGGGAAGGCCAGGACGACGGTGCCGATCCCGAAGACGAACCCGTTGGGCCGGCGTCCCCACCGGTCGGACAGCGCGCCCCACAGCGGGAGGACGGCGAGGAAGACGACGTTGGCCACCACCCCGGCCCACAGCGCCTTGCCGGGGTCGATGCCCTTCACGCCGATGGCGTAGGCGGGGGCCGCGACCGCCCACGTGTAGTAGAAGACCGTCCCGCCGACGGTCAGGCCGATCACCCGCAGGGCCGCCCAGCGGTGCGCCCACACGCCGGTGAGCAGTGACGGGGACGACGCCTCGGCGGGGACCGCGGTCCGGGCGCGCTCCTGCCGGAAGGCGTCGGTCTCGGCCAGTGAGCGGCGCAGCCAGAGGGCGTAGCCGCCCAGCGCGGCCCCGACGAGGAACGGGATGCGCCAGCCCCACGACGTCATCGCCTCCGGCGACACCGTGCTTGTCAGCACCGCACCGATCAGCGTGGCCGCCAGCGTGCCGGTGGTGATCGCCACGTACATCGTCGAGGCCCACAGTCCGCGGCGGCGGGCCGGCGCCATCTCGGCCAGGTACGTGTGCGACGAGCCGATCTCGCCGCCGTGCGCCAGGCCCTGCACGCAGCGGGCCAGGAGCAGCAGCGCCGGCGCCGCGACGCCGATGGCCTCGTGGGTCGGGGCCAGGCCGATGACCAGGCTGCCTGCGGCGCACAGCACCATGGCGTGGGCCATGGCCGTCTTCCGCCCGCGCCGGTCGGCGAGCCAGCCGAAGAGGAACCCGCCGAGAGGCCGCATGAGGAACCCGACGGCGAAGACGCCCAGCGTGGACAGCAGCGCCGAGACGGGGTCGGTGGGCGCGAAGAACTGCGCGGCGAAGAACGGCGCGAAGATCGCGTAGACGCTCCAGTCGTACCACTCCAGGGCGTTGCCGATGCCGGTGGCGGCGAGGACGCGGCGACGGCTCGACGAGCGGGCCGGCGGGTCGGCCGGGTGCCGGGGACCCCCGGTCCCGACGGCGGCGGGTGCGGCCATGACTCCTCCTGGGGACGACCTGAGTGCGAACTGGGTCACAGAGTCCGGCCGGACCACGAAGATCGGCAACGCTCTTGTCGCGACTGACGGAATCGGCCACGCTCCTGGCTCATGACGACGCCTCCGGGGCCGCTCACGCCGCTGGACCGGCGCATCGTCGGCGCGCTGCAGGTCGACGGGCGGGCGTCCTGGCGGCAGATCGCCGCGGTGCTGGGCGAGCCCGAGCGCACCGTGGCCCGCCGCGGGGCCCGGCTGGTCGAGGAGGGCTGGGTGGTGGTCACCGCGCTGCCGGCGCGGACGCGGATCGGCGCGGGTGACCCGTGGGTCCTGCGGGCGCAGTGCGCGCCGGGGACGGCGCGGCTGGCGGCCGGGGCGCTGGCGCGGCGGCGGGACTCGATCTTCACCTACCTCGTGACCGGCACGTCCGACGTCGTGGCCGAGGTGGTCTGCCGCGACGAGCACGTCGCCGCGCTCACCCTGGAGGAGCTGCCCGCCGTCCCGGGGCTGGGGCGGGTGAGCAGCGCGCCCGTGCTGCGCTACCACCGGACCGTGCACGACTGGATGCCGGACCTGCTGGCCCCGGACGAGCGGGCGGCGCTCGCCCGCGACGTCCCCGACATCCCCCTCTCCGGCGCCGCCCCGAGGGTGGCGCTGAGCGGCGTGGACCGGCTGCTGCTGCGGGCGCTCGCGGAGGACGGGCGGCGGACCAGCGACGAGCTGTCGCGGCTGTGCGCGGTGTCCGAGGCGACGGTGCGGCGGCGGATCGAGGCCCTGCGCTCCGACGGCGTCGTCTACTTCCGCGCCGTCGTCGAGCCCGCGCTGCTGGGGCTGCCGGTCGAGGCCCTGGTGTGGCTGCGCACCGCTCCCGGCCGGGTCGACGAGCTGGGCCGGGCGCTCGCCGCGGCGTCGTCGGTCCGGTACGCGGCGGAGCTCGCCGGCGAGTGGTCCTTCCTCGTCGACGTGGCCGCCCCGGACAAGGCGGCCCTGCGGGAGCTGATCACGACCTCCCCCTGGTCGGCCTCCGTGGCGGCCCTGGAGGTCTCGGTCGTCGTGGAGTCGCTCAAGCGCAGCGCCGTGCTCGCGTCCCGGCTGCGCGCCACCGGCGACCGGGACGACGTCGGCTGACTGCCCGGGCACCCCGCCGGGTCACAGGCCCGCCGAGCCCGGCACGCGATCCCCCGGGGGGCCGAGCGGTCTCTCCAGCCGCCGGTACGCCAGGCCCCCCAGCACGGCCAGGGCGGCGAGACAGCACAGCGCCGCCGGACGGCCCGCCCACGAGGCCACCGCCGCGTCGACCGCGACCGCGAGGGGCGGTCCTCCGAGCTGGCCGGTGCTCGAGCCCTGCATCAGCAGGCCCACGGACGCCCCCGCCGACGCGGTGCCGGCGGAGATCGCGGCCACCCCGCTGAAGGCGGCGGCCGGGACCAGGCCGGCCGTCGCGGAGAACACCAGGGCCGAGGCGATGCGCACACCGAGCGGCAGTCCGGCGTCCAGCACCCCCCACACGGTCACCCCCATGCAGGCGCTGCCGGCCACGAGCAGCCGGCCGCGCGGCACCCCCCGGTGGAGGAGGACCGCACCGAGCACGTTGCCGGGGGCGTTGACCAGGAAGACCAGGGCGCTGACCAGGCCCGCGGAGGCCAGCGACAGCCCGCCGTCGTCGACGAGCACGGCGGGCAGCAGCCCGACGACGGCGAGGTACTGCCCGGCGTAGAGCCCGAAGACCGCCGCGAGGCAGAGGACCCCCGGCGACCGGAGAGCCCGCGCCAGACCGCCGCGCGCCGGCTGACGGGCCCGGGTCGCGGGCACCCACCGGACCACGGCCAGCAGGACGCACGCAGCCAGGCCCGCGTCGACCAGCCAGGTGCCCCGCCAGCCCACGAGCGCGACCCCACCGGGCACCAGCAGCGTGGCCAGGCCGGCACCGACCGGCATGTAGGCGCCCCAGGCGCCGACGACCAGCCGGCGGTGCACCGGCGCGGAGACCTCCGGGAGCAGCGCGGGAGCGGCGAGGACGACGAGCACCAGCCCCAGGCCCTCGGCGGCCCGGGCGGCCAGCAGCCACCCGCTCGACGGGACGAGTGCTCCTCCGGCGCTGGCGAGCAGGATCGCGAGCAACCCGAGCAGCACCTGACGGCGGAACCCGAGCGCCTGCCCGAGCCACCCCAGGACGGCGCCCACCACCGCGCCGATCGCGCTGACCACGGAGAGGAACCACGCCGCTGCGGCCGGGCTGAGGCCGAACTCGTCCTGCAGGACGGGCAGCGCGGCGGACGCCTTGCCGATCTGGGCCGCGGCGACCACCCCGGCGGCCATCAGGCTCAGCACGGCCGCCCAGCGCGTCCCGTCCCCGGCGCTCCGCTCCGCGACCGCCGCCGCCGACGTCGACCTGCTCGACCGACGCGCCACCGCTCCACCCCCGTGCTCGGACCCCGGCCCTCCTCTGTACCGGATGGGCCGACTCCCCGATGGACCGCCCTCGCCGCACCGGCGGCCAGGCGCGCCGCCGGCCGCGACCGGTCAGGTCACCACCCGACGCGCCCGGTCAGGTCACCACCCGCCGCGCCCGGGGACCCAGCACCAGCGCCCACGCGGCCAGCGCCAGCCCGGCGGCGGGGACGACGACCAGCGCGACGCCCACCGACCCGTGCCCCGCGCCGTGGTGACCGGCCGGCACCAGCGGGTGGGCGCCGAGCATGGCCGCGGACACGACGGCGGTCTGCAGCCACGCCCGCCGGCAGGGCAGCAGCGCGAGGTGCACGGCACACGGCAGGCAGGCCGCGCCCATGCCGAGCAGCACCACCACCTGCACCGACGACGGCGTTCCTCCGGTGGCCAGGGCGAGCACGTGCACCGCTGCGGAGGCCATCGCCACCAGGACCGCGCACCAGCGCAGCGGAGCCGACCACCGACTTGTCTTCGTATGTGGAACACGGGCTTCACATATCGAGACACCGGCTGTAACTTGGGTCACGCAGTCTTTCTACACCCGTAGAACCAAAACAGGGAGCCCCCATGGCCGCACCCGCCGTGCCGTCCACCGCGACCCACCCCCTCGAGCAGCTCACCGCCGACGAGGTCGCCACCGCCCGCGAGGTCCTGACCGACGCCGGGCTGGTCGCCGACACGACCCGCTTCGTCTACGTCGGCCTCGAGGAGCCGGACAAGGCGGCGCTGTCCGCGGGCGCGCCCGTCGACCGCCGGGTCCGGGTGCTGCTGCACGACGTGTCGCGGCCCGACGCCCACGACGTCGTCGTCTCGGTGACCTGCCGCGAGGTCGTCTCCGACCGCGCGCTCGACGCCGCCACCGACGGGCAGCTGCCGGTGCTCGACGAGGAGTTCGCCCTCGTGGAGGAGGTCCTCGCCACCGACGAGCGCTGGCTGGCCGCCCTGGCCGCGCGCGGTCTCGACGTCGCCGACGTGCGCGTGGCGCCGCTGTCGGCCGGCGTCTTCGAGTACCCGGAGGAGACCGGCCGGCGCATCCTGCGCGGCCTGGCCTTCCGCCAGGACTTCCCCGAGGACCACCCCTGGGCGCACCCGATCGACGGGCTGGTCGCCTACGTCGACGTCATGCACCGGACCGTCGACCAGGTCGTCGACCTCGGCCCGGTGCCGGTCCCCGAGGAGCACGGCAACTTCACCGACCCGTCCCTCACCGGTCCGCTGCGCACGACGCAGAAGCCGATCGAGATCACCCAGCCCGAGGGGCCGAGCTTCACCCTCGACGGCAACCTGCTCACCTGGGAGAAGTGGCAGCTGCGGGTCGGCTTCGACGCCCGCGAGGGGCTGACCCTGCACCAGATCGGCTTCGCGGACGGCGGCCGGCTGCGGCCGGTCGTCCACCGCGCCTCGATCGCCGAGATGGTCGTCCCCTACGCCGACCCCTCCCCCGTGCGGTCCTGGCAGAACTACTTCGACACCGGCGAGTACCTGGTCGGCCGGTACGCCAACGCCCTCGAGCTCGGCTGCGACTGCCTCGGCGACATCACCTACCTGGACGCCGTGATCGCCGACGAGCGCGGCAACCCGCAGGTGCTGCGCAACGCGATCTGCATGCACGAGGAGGACGTCGGGATCCTCTGGAAGCACACCGACCTGTGGGCCGGCTCGTCGGAGACCCGCCGCCAGCGCCGCATGGTGATCAGCTTCTTCACCACGATCGGCAACTACGACTACGGCTTCTACTGGTACCTCTACCTCGACGGCACCATCGGGTTCGAGGTCAAGGCCACCGGGATCGTCTTCACCTCCGCCCACCCCGGCGCCGGCTACCCGTACGCCTCGGAGATCGCACCCGGTCTCGGCGCCCCGTTCCACCAGCACCTGTTCAGCGCCCGGCTGGACATGGCCGTCGACGGCCCGACGAACACCGTGGAGGAACTGGACTTCGTCCGGGTCCCGATGGGCCCGGACAACCCGCGGGGCAACGCCTTCGCCCAGCGGCGGACGGCGCTGCGCCGCGAGTCCGAGGCGCAGCGGATGGCCGACCAGTCGGCGGGCCGGGTGTGGCACATCAGCAACCCGAACAGCCGCAACCGCCTCGGTGAGCCGGTCGCCTACGCGCTGCTGCCCGAGGGCCAGCCGCCGCTGCTGGCCGACCCGGACAGCCCGATCGCCCGACGCGCGACCTTCGCCACCAAGCACCTGTGGGTGACCGCCTACGACCCCGCCGAGCGCTACGCGGCCGGCGACTTCGTCAACCAGCACCCCGGCGGGGCCGGTCTCCCCGAGTACGTCGGGGCCGACCGGGAGATCGAGGGCACCGACCTGGTCGTCTGGCACACCTTCGGGCTGACCCACGTGCCGCGGCCCGAGGACTGGCCGATCATGCCCGTCGACCACACGGGTTTCCGGCTCAAGCCGGTCGGCTTCTTCGACCGCAACCCCACCCTCGACGTCCCGCCCAACGCCAGTGCCCACTGCCGCTCCCGGTCCACCGGCGGCTCGACCGAGGGCGGTTCCTGCCATGAGTGAGCTCTCCTCCACCGCGCCGGCTCCCACGCCCGCTCCCGAGGAACCCGCGGGCGGTCGCGGCCTGCGCGGCTCGATCGGCGTCGTCGGCATCGTCTTCCTGGTCGTCGCGGCGGCCGCACCGCTCACCTCGATCGGCGGCGCGCTGCCGGTCATGCTCGCGATCGGCAACGGCCCCGGCAGCCCGATGGCCTACGTCGTCGCCGCCGTCGTCCTGCTGCTGTTCAGCGTCGGCTACGCGGCGATGAGCCGGCACGTCGTCGACGCCGGCGCCTTCTACGCCTACGTCAGCAAGGGGCTCGGCAGGTCCACCGGCGTCGGTGCCGCGGGCCTGGCGCTGCTCACCTACACCGCCATCCAGGCGGCGATCTACGGCCTGGCCGGCGCCACCGCGGAGGGCCTGGTCGTCCGGTACGGCGGCCCGGACCTGCCGTGGTGGGTCTGGTCGCTGGTGCTCATGGCGGTCGTCGGCCTGCTGGGCTACCGGAACATCGACGTGGGCGCCAAGGTCCTCGGCGTCCTGCTCACCCTGGAGATCGGCGTCATCGCCGTGGTGGCCGTCGCGGTGCTGGCGCAGGGCGGTGCCGACGGGATCGACGTGCGGTCGTTCGCGCCCTCGGAGTTCTTCTCCGGCGCGCCGGGCATCAGCATCGTGTTCGCGATCGCGTCGTTCATCGGGTTCGAGGCGACCGCCATCTACGGCGAGGAGGCCCGCAACCCGCGCCGGACGGTGCCCCTGGCGACGTACGTCGCCGTGGTCCTCATCGGCGGGTTCTACGCGCTGGCCAGCTGGGCGATCGTGCTGGCGTTCGGCACCGACGGCGTGGTCGCGGCGGCCCAGGCCGACACCGCGGGGCTGGTGTTCAGCGCGACCGCCGACTACCTGAGCCCGGCCGTCGCCGACGCCATGGTCGTGCTGCTGCTGACCAGCCTGTTCGCCGCCCTGCTCGCGTTCCACAACGCCATCTCGCGGTACCTGTTCGCGCTGGGCCGGCAGGGCGTCGCGCCGGGTGGGCTCGGCCGCACGCACGCCCGGCACGCCTCGCCGCACGTCGGCTCGCTGGTGCAGACGGCGACCGCGTTCGTGGTCGTGGCGGTCTTCGCCGTGGCCGGGTCGGACCCGGTGCTGCAGCTGTTCACCTGGATGTCGGGCCTGGCGACGGTGAGCGTCCTGCTGCTCATGGTGCTGACCAGCGTGGCGGTGCTGGCGTTCTTCGCGCACAGCCGGGTGGACAGCCGCCTGTGGCACACCCGCGTGGCCCCCGTGCTCGGCACCCTCGGCCTGCTGGGCATCGTCGGCCTCGTGCTGGCCAACTTCACCACGCTCATCAGTGGGGACGCCGTCCTGGCCACGGTGCTGCTGGCCGTCATCGCCGCCGCGTTCGCCGCCGGCGTGGTCGTCGCGCTGGTGCGCCGGCCGCAGCAGACCGCGGCCGCCGACCGCTGACGCCCGGCGCCGGGCTCTCGCCGTCCCATCGGTCAGACTCGGACGTCGCCGACGAGAGGACGGGAGCCCGGTGCCGAAGCTGGTGGACCACGAGGCCAAGCGCCGCGAGATCCTCGAGGTGACCTGGCGGCTCATGGCCACGCAGGGGGCCGACGCCGCCACCATGCGGGAGATCGCCCGCGCCGCGGGGTACGCCAACGGCGCGCTGGCCTACTACTTCGCCAACAAGAACGAGTTGATCGAGGCCGCGTACGGCTACGTCTTCGACCGCACCAACGAGCGGATCCGGGCGGCGGTCGAGGGCGAGCGCGGCGTGGCGGCCCTGCGCGCCTTCCTCGTCGAGGTCCTGCCGACGACCGAGCTCACCCGACTCGAGGCCCGGATCGTGCTGCCGTTCTGGAGCCGCACCGTCACCGACGACCGCCTCGCCGGCATCAGCGACGCCGCCATGCAGACCTGGCGCCGCGACCTGTGTGCCCTGCTCGCCCAGGGCCGGGAGGACGGCGACGTCACGGTCGCCACGCCGGACGACGTCCTCGCCGAGCAGCTGCTGGCCATGGCCATGGGACTGCAGGTCCTCGCCCTGCTGCCCGCCGGTCCCACCGCCGCCGACACCCAGCTGCGGATGCTCGACGACTCCCTGGCGCGGCTGCGCGCCGGCTGAGCCGGGGGTTGCCCGGAGCCCCGACCGTGCGCGAGACTTCCCGGGACGAATTACTGAACGATTGGTCGGGAACTCGGCGTGCGGCGCCGCGAGGAGGACACATGAGCAGCGTCCCCGCCCGGGTGGGCGTCGTCGGCGGCGGCCGCATGGGTGCCGGCATCGCGCAGGCGTTCCTCGCCGCCGGCGCGCAGGTCGCCGTGGTCGAGGCCGGCGAGGAGGCCGCGGCGGCCGCCCGCGGGCGCGTGGCCGAGGGGCTGGAGGAGGCGGCTCGGCGCGGCAAGCTCGCCGACGACGTCGCGGCCGTCCTCGGCCGGCTGACCCTGCTGGACTCCCCCGCCGACCTCGGTCGGGACACCGACCTGGTGATCGAGGCCGTTCCCGAGCGGGCCGACCTCAAGGCCGAGGTGCTGGGCGCGGCGGCGGCGGCCGCCGGTCCCGCCGCCGTGCTGGCGACCAACACAAGCTCGCTGTCGGTGACCGAGCTCGCCGCGGCGCTGGAGCGCCCGGCGCGCTTCCTCGGCCTGCACTTCTTCAACCCGGTGCCCGCGTCGAAGCTGGTGGAGGTCGTCGTCGTGCCGGAGACCGACCCGGTGGTGGTCGACGCCGCCCGCGGCTGGGTGCGGGCGCTGGGCAAGACCGACGTCGTGGTCAAGGACTCCCCCGGCTTCGCCTCCTCCCGGCTCGGCGTCCTGCTGGGCCTGGAGGCGATCCGGATGCTGGAGGAAGGCGTGGCCGACGCCGAGGCGATCGACACCGCGATGGAGCTGGGCTACCGGCACCCGATGGGCCCGCTGCGCTCGACCGACCTGGTCGGCCTCGACGTCCGGCTGGCGATCGCCGAGTACCTGCACCGGACCCTGGGCGAGCGGTTCGCCCCGCCGCAGCTGCTGCGGGACAAGGTCGCGGCCGGCGAGCTCGGCCGCAAGACCGGCAAGGGCTTCCACACCTACTCCTGACCCTCCAGGAGCCGACCCCCAGGAGCGGACATGGCGTCAGCGGCGCTGCACCCCGCCGTCCTCGTCGACCCGGCGACCTACGAGGAGGGGCCGCCGTTCGAGCTGCTGCGCCGGCTGCGGGCCGAGACGCCGGTGACCTGGGTCGAGGAGCCCGCGCTGCACGGTCAGCCGGCCGGTCCGGGGTTCTGGCTGGTGCTGCGGCACGCCGACGTCGAGCGGGTGCTCCGCGACCCGGCGACGTTCTCCTCGTGGCTGGGCGCCACCCAGGTGCGCGACGCCGCGGACCTCGCCTGGGTGCGCCGGATGATGCTCAACATGGACCCGCCGGACCACTCCCGGCTCCGGCGGCTGCTCACCCGCTCCTTCACGCCACGGGCCGTGGCGGCAGTGGGCGAGGCCATCCAGGCGACGGCGGCGGGCCTGGTCGACCGGATGGTGGACGGCGCGACCGAGGGCCGGTGCGACTTCACCAAGGACGTCGCCGCGGACCTCCCGTTGCTCACCCTCGCCGACGTCCTCGGGGTGCCGGCCGAGGACCGCTGGCTGATGTTCGACTGGTCCAACCGGGTCATTGGCTGGCAGGACCCCGACTACGCCACGTCGTCGCACTTCGACGGCACCGGCGGGACGGCGATGGCCCGGGCGGCCGTCGCGCTGCGCCCGGTGCCCGGACCGGACGGACGGATGCCGGACCCGCGCACCCGTGCCGGCATGCCCGACCTCTACGAGTACGCCCGGCTGCTGGCCGAGGAGAAGCGCCGCTCCCCCGGCACCGACGTCATGTCGATCCTGCTCGCCCAGGTCGACGACGAGGGCGGCTCGGTCAGCGACGCGGAGTTCGAGAACACGTTCTGGCTGTTCGCCGTCGCCGGGAACGAGACACTGCGCAACGGCCTGCCGGGCGGGCTGATCGCGCTGCTCCAGCACCCGGAGGCGCTGGCCGCGCTGCGCGCCGACCCGTCCCTGCTGCCCGGCGCGGTCGACGAGATGCTGCGCTGGTGGACGCCGGTGATGGTGTTCCGCCGCACCGCGACGCGCGACGTCGACCTCGCCGGCGCCCGCATCCGCGCCGGGGACAAGGTGGTCGTGTCGTTCACCTCGGCCAACCGGGACGAGGCGGTGTTCGCCGAGCCGGACACCTTCGACGTCCGCCGCTCCCCCAACCCGCACCTGTCCTTCGGGCACGGCCCGCACTTCTGCCTCGGCGGCCAACTGGCCCGCGTGCAGATGCGGGCGCTGTTCGGCGAGCTGCTGCGCCGCACGACCACGCTCGACCTCGACGGTCCGCCGGCGCTGCTGCGGTCGAACTTCCAGCGTGGCGTCAAGCGCCTGCCGATCCGCTGGACCGCCACCTAGCGGAGTGCGGCCGGCGAGGATTCCTCGCTCTCCACACTCCGCTCGAGAAAAGTCGCCGGGGGATGTCGAGAACCCGCGCGCGGCTCCGTCCCCCGGGTGCACACGGCCACGATGGGCCGTACCCCACCGAGGAGAACGCGATGGCCAAGTACCTGCTGCTCAAGCACTACCGCGGCGCGCCGGCGGCGGTGAACGACGTGCCGATGGACCAGTGGACGCCGGAGGAGGTCACGGCGCATGTGCAGTACATGCACGACTTCGCCGCCCGGCTGGAGAGCACCGGCGAGTTCGTCGACGGTCAGGCGCTCTCCCCGGACGGCATGTGGGTCCGCTCCGACGGCGAGGGACGGCCGCCGGTCACCGACGGTCCGTTCGCCGAGACCAAGGACCTCATCGCCGGCTGGATGGTGATCGACGTCGAGACCCGCGAGCGGGCGGTCGAGCTGGCCGGCGAGCTGTCCGCGGCCCCGGGCGCCGGCGGGAAGCCGATCCACGAGTGGCTCGAGGTGCGCCCGTTCCTGGCCGCGCCGCCGACCATCACGGAGTGACGCGCGGTGGATGACGCCCTGCTGCGGGCCCTCATCCCCACCGTGATCGGGATCCTCGGCCGCCGCGGAGCCGACTTCGCGGCGGCCGAGGACGCCGTCCAGGACGCCCTGCTCGAGGCCGTGCGGGTGTGGCCGGACGACCCGCCGCGGGACCCGAGGGGCTGGCTGGTCACCGTGGCCTGGCGCAGGTTCCTCGACGCCACCCGCGCCGACGCCTCCCGGCGGCAGCGCGAGGTCCGCGTCGACAGCGAGCCGGCGCCCGGTCCGGGCGAGGAGGTGGACGACACGCTCCGGCTCTACTTCCTGTGCGCCCACCCGTCCCTGACCCCGGCCTCGGCGGTCGCGCTCACGCTGCGCGCGGTCGGCGGGCTGACCACGCGGCAGATCGCGCAGGCCTACCTCGTGCCGGAGGCGACCATGGCCCAGCGGATCAGCCGGGCCAAGCGCATCGTCTCCGGTGTCCGCCTCGACCGGCCGGGCGACGTCGGCACGGTGCTGCGGGTGCTCTACCTGGTCTTCAACGAGGGCTACTCGGGCGACGTCGACCTCGCCGCCGAGGCGATCCGGCTCACCCGCCAGCTGGCGGCCCGGATCGACTCCGAGGAGGTGGCGGGACTGCTGGCGCTGATGCTGCTGCACCACGCCCGGCGCCCGGCCCGGACCCGCCCGGACGGCAGCCTCGTGCCCCTCGCCGAGCAGGACCGCAGCCGGTGGGACACCCGCCTCATCGCCGAGGGCGTCGACGTGCTCCAGACCGCGCTCGCCCGCGACCGCCTGGGCGAGTTCCAGGCCCAGGCCGCCATCGCCGCCCTCCACGCCGACGCCCGCACGGCCCAGGAGACCGACTGGGTGCAGATCGTCGAGTGGTACGACGAGCTGGTGCGGCTCACCGACAGCCCGGTCGCCCGCCTCAACCGGGCCGTCGCGGTCGGCGAGGCCGACGGCCCGCGGGCCGGCCTGGCCGCCCTGGCCGGGCTCGACCCCGCCCTGCCCCGCCACACCGCGGTCGCCGCGTACCTGCACGAGCGCGCCGGCGACCCGGCGACCGCGGCACGGCTCTACGCCGAGGCCGCCCGGTCGGCGCCCAACCTGCCCGAACGGGACCACCTCACCCGCCAGGCCGCCCGGCTCAACGCCCGGCTGCGCGGCTGAGCGGCCCGGTCAGGCGGTCGGCGGCCACGTCTTGGCCACCATCGTGAGGACGTCGTAGGTCGCCACCGGCGCGCCCGCGGTGTCGACGACGACGGCGTCCCAGCGGACCTCGCCGTGGTCGGCGCCGCCGCGTGGGGTGATCTGCTTGCAGGTGAGCGTCACCGTGAGCTCCTCCCCCGGCTTGACCGGGGTGAGGAAGCGCAGGTTGTCGACCCCGTAGTTGGCCAGCACCGGACCGGGCGCCGGGTCGACGAACAGCCCCGCGGCCCAGGACACGATGAGGTAGCCGTGCGCCACCCGCCCGCCGAAGAGCGGGTTGGCCGCGGCGGCCGCCTCGTCCGTGTGCGCGTAGAAGGTGTCGCCGGTGAACTCGGCGAAGTGCTCGATGTCCTCCAGCGTCACCGCCCGCGGGCCGGCGGTCACCGAGTCCCCGATCCGCAGCTCGGCCAGCGACTTCCGGAACGGGTGGACGCCGTCGTCGGTCCGCCGGGCGCCGGTCACCCAGCGGCCGCCGACCGCGGTCAGCATGTCCGGCGAGGCCTGGACGGCGGTGCGCTGCATGTGGTGGAGCACGCCGCGGATGCCGCCGAGCTCCTCGCCGCCACCGGCGCGGCCGGGCCCGCCGTGCACGAGCACCGGCAGCGGCGACCCGTGGCCGGTGTTCTCCTCCGCGTCGTCGCGGTCGAGCACCAGGATCCGGCCGTGCGCGTGCGCGGCGCCCAGCACGAACTCCCGCGCGAACTGCTCGTCGTGGGTGACGACCGAACCGACCAGGCTGCCCTGCCCGCGGGCGGCCAGCTCCACCGCCTGCGCCACACCGTCGTAGGGCAGGACGGTGCTGACCGGGCCGAACGCCTCCACGTCGTGCGGCTCGGCGGCGGCCGGGTCGTCGCAGCGCAGCAGCATCGGTGGCAGGAACGCGCCGCGGTCGCGGTCGGCGCCGACCACCTCGAAGTGCTCCGGGTCGCCGGCGACCAGCTCGGCGACGCCGCGCAG
Organism: Geodermatophilus sp. SYSU D00708; assembly: GCF_054050115.1. Taxonomy (NCBI): domain Bacteria; kingdom Bacillati; phylum Actinomycetota; class Actinomycetes; order Geodermatophilales; family Geodermatophilaceae; genus Geodermatophilus; species Geodermatophilus sp. SYSU D00708. The sequence goes on from NZ_JBJGYS010000018.1 coordinate 54,893, forward strand.
CGCCTTGAGCGAGCGGAGCACCTCCTCGCGCTGGTCGAGGCTGGCCAGCGCGCCCATCTGCACTCCCTCGGCGCCAGGTGCACCGACGACCACCTGCGCCAGCCGCTCGCGGGTGGCCTCGACGACGTCGTCCACCATGTCGCGCGGCACGAACGCCCGGCGGATCGCGGTGCACTTCTGGCCGGCCTTCACCGTCATCTCGGTGACCAGCTGCGCCACGAACAGCTCGAACTCCGGGGTGCCCGGGCCGGCGTCGGGGCCGAGCACCGAGCAGTTGAGCGAGTCCGCCTCGGCGTTGAACCGCACCGAGTGCGCGACCACCGCCGGGGAGCTGCGCAGCTTGCGGGCGGTCGCGGCCGAGCCGGTGAAGGACACCAGGTCCTGACCGGCCAGGCCGTCGAGGAGCCCGGCGGCGCTGCCGGCGAGCAGCTGGACCGAGCCCTCGGGCAGCAGGCCGGACTCGACGATCTCCCGGACCACCGCAGCGGTGACGTAGGCGGTCTGGCTGGCCGGCTTGACGACGGTCGGGACACCGGCGAGGAAGGCGGGCGCCAGCTTCTCCAGGAAGCCCCACACCGGGAAGTTGAAGGCGTTGACCTGCACCGCGACCCCGCGCAGCGGGGTGTAGAGGTGCTGACCGGCGAAGGTGCCGCGCCTGCCCAGCGGCTCGACCGGCCCGTCGAGGACGACGGTGTCGTCGGGCAGCTCGCGGCGGCCCTTGGACGCGTAGGACAGCAGCGTGCCGAACCCGCCGTCGACGTCGACCGCGCTGTCCCGGTCGGTGGCACCGGTGCGGCGGGACAGCGCGTAGACCTCGTCCTTGCCGGCCATGAGCTTGAGGCCCAGCTGCTTGAGCAGGCCGGCCCGCTGGTGGAAGGTCAGCTCGCGCAGCGCCGGCCCGCCGACGGTGCGGGCGTGGTCCAGCATCGCGGGGACGTCGAGGCCGGTGCTGCTGACCCGGACGACGGTCTCCCCGGTGACGGCGTCGGCGATCGGCGTGCCCTCGTCGGGGGCGGCGTACCACCGGCCGGCGACGTAGCTCTCGAGCAGAGGTGCGGTCATGGCGGATCTCCCGGGGGTGCTTCAGGACGGCCGGGCGCGCAGGCCCTGGAAGGTCGTGGTGACGAGGGCGTCGGCGAGGGCGTCGGGCGTCAGGCCGCCGTCGGGCCGGTACCACTCGGTGAGGGAGTTGACGGTGCCGAACAGCAGGCGGCTGGTGACGGCGGGGTCGACGTCGGGGCGCACGTCGCCCTCGTCCTCGGCGGCCCGCACCAGGTCGGTGACGATGCGGTCGAACTCGCGGCGCCGGGCGAGCGCGGCCTCCTCGACCGGGGAGTTGCCGCGCACCCGCAGCAGCAGGGTGACGAACGGCAGCTCCGCCGCGAGGACGTGGACCGACCCGCGGACGACGTGCTCGAGCCGGTCGATGGCCGCACCGGTCGTCGCGCCGGGCTCCTCGGTGACGGCGAACAGCGCGTCCAGGGCCCGGTCGAGGGCGAGCCGGAGCAGCTCGACCTTGCTCGAGACGTGGTGGTAGATCGCCGACTTCGTGATGCCCAGCCGCGTGGCGAGCTCGTCCATGCTCGTGGCGTCGTAGCCGCGTTCGTTGAACACGGCGACGGCGGTGTCGAGCAGCGTGTCGAGCGAGTGCCCGGGCCGGCCGCGCCGCACCCGGGCCGGATCAGCCGTCGAGGTCACGCACGCACTCCTCTGATCGGGTCACTCCCGCGGGGCGCTCCGCTCCTCGTTCGTTCCTCACTGCGATGCTCACGCCCCTGTCCGCTCCCGGTTGTCGTACAGCCGCTTCAGCTTCCCGACGGACCGGGCGAGGGTCTCCGGGTCGACGACGAGCACCTCGATGCTGCAGCCGACGACGTCCTTGACGCCCTGCGCCACCTCCGCGCCGGCCGCCTCCCGCCGCTCGGGTGGACAGTCGGGCCGCGCCTCGATCCGGCAGATCAGGTGGTCCATCCGGCCGCGCGTGACGAGCTCCAGGGCGAAGTGCGGCGACAGCCCCGGGGTGCGCAGCACGATCTCCTCGATCTGGGTCGGGAAGAGGTTCACCCCGCGCAGGATGATCATGTCGTCGGTGCGGCCGGTGATCTTCTCCATCCGGCGCATGCCGGGACGGGCGGTGCCGGGCAGCAGCCGGGTGAGGTCGCGGGTCCGGTAGCGGATGACCGGCATGGCCTGCTTGGTCAGCGAGGTGAACACCAGCTCGCCCTGCTCGCCCTCGGGCAGCACCTCACCGGTCAGCGGGTCGATGACCTCCGGGTAGAAGTGGTCCTCCCAGACGTGCAGGCCGTCCTTGGTCTCCACGCACTCCTGGGCCACGCCCGGCCCCATGACCTCGGACAGGCCGTAGATGTCGACGGCGTGGATGCCGGCGCGCTCCTCCATCTCGCGGCGCATCTGCTCGGTCCAGGGCTCGGCACCGAAGATGCCGATCTCCAGGGAGCTCTCCCGCGGGTCCACGCCCTGCTTCTCGAACTCGTCGATGACGGTGAGCATGTAGGAGGGCGTCACCATGATCACCCGCGGCTCGAAGTCGCGGATCAGCTGCACCTGGCGCGGGGTCATGCCGCCCGAGACCGGGATGACGGTGCAGCCCAGCTTCTCCGCGCCGTAGTGGGCGCCGAGCCCGCCGGTGAACAGGCCGTAGCCGTAGGCGTTGTGCAGCTTGTCCCCCGGACGCCCGCCGGCTGCCCGGATCGAGCGGGCCATGACCGTGGCCCAGGTGTCGATGTCGGCCTCGGTGTAGCCGACGACGGTGGGCCGGCCGGTGGTGCCCGAGGAGGCGTGCACCCGCCGGACCTGCTCCTGGGGGACGGCGAACATGCCGAAGGGGTAGTTCTCGCGGAGGTCGGCCTTGCTGGTGGTCGGGAACCTCGCCAGGTCGGCCAGCTCGCGGCAGTCGTCGGGGTGCACCCCGGCCTCGTCGAAGGCCCGCCGGTAGTGCGGCACGTTCTCGTAGGCGTGCCGCAGCGTCCAGCGCAGCCGCTCCAGCTGCAGGGCGCGCAGCTCGTCGACCCCCATCCGCTCCGCGGGGTCGAGCAGGCCCGGGTCGGGCGCCGACCCCAGGCGTCGGGACGTCTCGCTGGTCGTGGCGGTCATGGCGGGGGCCTCCGTGGTCCTGGGCGTCGTCGCCGGACGGTCGATCGGTCGGCACCGGACAGCGAAATACCGACCGGATGGTCAGGTAATCAACTCCTCGGCGCGCACACTGTCAAGCCCCGCGAGGAACTTCCCGGCGCGGGGTTGTGCGCCCCGTCGCGGTCGTGCAAACTCATTACCGACCGTCCGGTCAGTAAATGACCTCCCGCCGTCGCGAACGAGGGAACGAGATGTCAGCGCCCACCCTGGAACGGCCGGCCGACGAGGCCGCCCTGCAGGAACACTTCGACGCCACGATCACCGCCGAGCACCGCATCGAGCCGCGCGACTGGATGCCCGAGGCCTACCGCAAGACGCTCATCCGGCAGATCGCGCAGCACGCGCACTCCGAGATCATCGGGATGCAGCCCGAGGGCGACTGGTTGCTGGCCGCGCCGAGCCTGCGGCGCAAGGCGATCCTGCTGGCCAAGGTGCAGGACGAGGCCGGCCACGGCATGTACCTCTACTCCGCGGCCGAGACCCTCGGCGCCGACCGTGCCGACCTCACCGACAAGCTGATCGAGCGCAAGCAGAAGTACAGCTCGATCTTCAACTACCCGACGCTCACCTACGCCGACGTCGGCGTCATCGGCTGGCTGGTCGACGGCGCGGCGATCTGCAACCAGGTGCCGCTGTGCCGCTCCTCCTACGGGCCCTACGCCCGGGCGATGATCCGGATCTGCAAGGAGGAGTCGTTCCACCAGCGGCAGGGCTACGAGCTGCTGATGACGATGATGCGCGGCACCCCCGAGCAGCGGGCGATGGTGCAGGACGCCGTCGACCGCTGGTGGTGGCCGTCGCTGATGATGTTCGGCCCCCCGGACGACGACAGCCCGAACTCGGCGCAGTCGATGGCGTGGGGCATCAAGCGGCACAGCAACGACGAACTGCGGCAGCGCTTCGTCGACATGACCGTGCCGCAGGCGGAGTTCCTCGGCGTCACCCTGCCCGACCCCGAGCTGTCCCTGGACCCGGAGACCGGCCAGCACCGGTTCGGCCGGATCGACTGGGAGGAGTTCAAGCGGGTCATCTCCGGCGGCGGCCCGATGAACGACGTCCGGATCGCCCGCCGCCGGGCCGCCCGCGACGACAACGCCTGGGTGACCGAGGCGGCCACCGCGTACGCCGAGAAGTACGCGGGAGTGCGGGCATGAGCCTCACCAGCGAGGGCGGCCACGGCGCGGTCCCCACCGGGCCCGAGGTGCCGGTCGAGCCCAAGCCGGCCGCGAGCCGGCGGGACTGGCCGCTCTACGAGGTCTTCGTGCGCGGCAAGCGCGGCATCAACCACGTGCACGTGGGGTCGCTGCACGCCCCGGACGACGAGATGGCCGTGCACGCGGCGCGCGACCTCTACACCCGCCGCAACGAGGGCGTGAGCATCTGGGTGGTCAAGGCCGCCGACATCACCGCGTCCAGCCCCGACGAGAAGGACCCGATGTTCGCCCCGAGCGGCGACAAGGTCTACCGCCACCCGACGTTCTACGAGATCCCGGAGAACGTCCCCCACATGTGAAGGGCCCCCTCCCTCCCCACCACCGCTCGTTGCTCGCGGCGGCGGGGCCCTGGGAGGGGACCGCCAGCCGTCATCCAGGCAAGGAGCCGTTGCGTGGCGCACGAAGAGACCGTGTACGAGGCGCTGGACCACGCCCACGGGGGCGAGGGGCACTGGGCGTTCGGCACCGGGTTCGACGAGCCGCTGGCCGGGGTCGACACGACCGTCCCCGACGGCATCGACCCGGCCGACCTCGGCGAGTACTGCCTGATGCTGGGCGACGACGCCCTCGTGCTGGCCCAGCGGCTGACCCAGTGGATCACCGCCGCGCCGGAGCTCGAGGAGGAGGTGGCGATCGCCAACGTCGCACTGGACCTGCTCGGCCAGGCCCGGCTGCTGCTGGCCCGCGCCGGGTCGGTGGGCGTGCTCGGCCGCTCGCGGGAACGGGCGACGGAGAGCATCCCCGACGAGGACGCCCTGGCCTACTTCCGCGACCCCGACGAGTTCCGCAACACCGGCCTGGTCGAGGCCCAGGGCGGCGACTTCGCGCAGACGATCGTCCGGCTGCTGGTGGCCGCCACCGTGCGGCTCGCGGTGTTCGCCCGGCTGCGGGAGTCGCGCGACCCGGTGGTCGCCGCCATCGCCGCCAAGGGCGTCAACGAGCTGGCCTACCACCGCGACCACGCCGCCCGCTGGGTCCTCCGGCTGGGCGACGGCACCGAGGAGTCGCACCGGCGTGCGCAGGCCGGCGCCGACGCCGTCTGGCCGCTGCTGGACGACGTCTTCACCGCCACCGAGGTCGAGACGCGGCTCACCGCGGCCGGCGTCGCCGTCGACCCGGCCGACGTCCGCGAGGAGGTCGTCTCGGTGCTCACGCAGGTCCTCGAGCGGGCCACGCTGCGGGTCCCCGCCTGGCCGGCCGACGCCGCGCCGCGCGGCCGCACCGGCGAGCACACGGCCGAGCTGACCGAGCTGCTGGCCACCCTGCAGGGCCTGGCCCGGCAGCACCCGGCGGCCACCTGGTGACGGCAGAAATGGCCATTTCTGCCCTCACGGACCCGCGGGACGTGGCCGAGACGGTCACCGACCCCGAGCTGCCGATGCTGACCCTCGCCGACCTCGGCGTCCTCCGCGACGTCCGGGTCGAGGACGGCACGGTCGTCGTCGACATCACCCCGACCTACTCGGGCTGCCCGGCGATGGGGGTCATGCGGGCCGACCTGCTGCACGCCCTGCACCGCGCGGGGTTCGCCGACGTCGAGGTGCGCACCGTGCTCTCCCCCGCCTGGAGCACCGACTGGATCAGCGAGGAGGGCCGCCGCAAGCTCGCCGCCGGTGGCATCGCCCCGCCGGGGAAGGCGCCCGTCCGCCCCGCCGGCCCGGTGCCGCTGCAGCTGGGACCGACCCGCCGCACCGCGGCCTGCCCGGTGTGCGGCTCGCCCGACACCGAGGAGCTCAGCGAGTTCAGCGCCACCGCCTGCAAGGCCCTGCGCCGCTGCCGCAGCTGCCGGGAGCCCTTCGAGCACGTCAAGGAGATCTGACCCGTGACCGCGAGCACCCGCCGCCGGCCGCAGTTCCACCCGCTGAAGGTGGCCCGCGTCGAGCAGCTCACCGACGACGCCGTCGCGGTGACCTTCGACGTCCCGCCCGAGCTGGCCGAGGACTACGTCTTCAAGCCCGGCCAGGCGCTCACCCTGCGCCGAGTGGACGGCGATCGCGACGAGCGCCGCTCGTACTCGATCTGCGCGCCGGTGGGCGCCGCGCCTCGGGTCGGCGTCCGCGAGGTGCCCGGCGGGTTCTTCTCCTCCTACCTGGTGCACTCGGTGCGCCCGGGCGACGAGATCGAGGTGCTGCCGCCGTCGGGGACCTTCACCGCCGACCTGTCGGTTCCCGCCGACCACGTGTTCGTCGTCGCCGGCTCCGGCATCACCCCGGCGTTGTCGCTGGCCGCCAGCGTGCTGCGCGACGGGGAGTCGACGGTCACCGTCTTCTACGGCAACCGGCGCACCAACACCGTCATGTTCGCCGACGAGCTGGCCGACCTGAAGGACCGCTACGGCACCCGGCTGCAGCTGGTGCACGTCCTCTCCCGCGAGCCGCGGGACGCCGAGGTGACCAGCGGCCGGCTCGACGGCGCCCGACTGCGCACACTGATCGACAACCTGGTCGACGCCGAGCACGTCGACCACTGGTGGCTGTGCGGCCCGCACGGGATGGTCGGCGACGCTCGCGCGCTGCTGGCCGAGCTCGGCGTCCCGGCCGAGAAGGTGCACCAGGAGCTGTTCTACGTCGACGACGTCCCGCCACAGCCGGTCCGCGGGGACGACGCGACCGTGACCGGGCCGAGCAGCGAGGTCACCGTCGTCCTCGACGGCCGCACGACCACCATGACGCTGCCGCGCGACGTGCCGGTCCTCGACTCCGCACAGCGGGTGCGCGGCGACCTCCCCTTCGCCTGCAAGGGCGGGGTCTGCGGCACCTGCCGGGCGCGGGTGACCGCGGGTGAGGTGGAGATGCGGCGCAACTACGCCCTCGAGCCGAGGGAGGTCGAGGCGGGCTACGTGCTGACCTGCCAGTCGGTGCCGGTGACCGACGACGTGACCGTGGACTTCGACGCGTGAGCACCGAGCCGGTCCTGCGGGTCGGGCTGCGCAGCGGCGTCGCCACCCTCACCCTCGACTCCCCCGCCAACCGCAACGCCCTCTCCCGGACGATGCGCGCCCAGCTGCGCGACGCCCTGGCCGCCGCGCGGGCCGACGACGCGGTCCGCGTGGTCGTCCTCGACCACACCGGCCGGGTCTTCTGCTCGGGCATGGACCTGGCCGAGGCCGCCGGCGGGGCCGCGGAGGACCAGGGGGTCAACGAGTTCCCGGCGCTGCTGGAGACGATCTGGGACTTCCCCAAGCCCGTGGTGGCGGCCGTCCGCGGGCCCGCCCGGGCCGGCGGCGTGGGCCTGCTGGCCACCTGCGACGTGGTGGTCGCCGCGACCTCGGCGACCTTCGCGTTCACCGAGGTCCGGGTGGGCGTGGTGCCGGCGGTCATCTCCGCGGTCTGCCTGCCGCGGATGCTGCCGAACGTGGCCCACCGGCTGATGCTGACCGGCGAGGTGTTCGAGGCCCCGGCAGCGCTGGCCGGCGGCCTGGTGGACCTGGCCGTCCCGGACGGCGAGGTGGACGCCTGCGTGGCCGCGCAGGTCGACGCCCTGGGCCGCGGCGCGCCGTCTGCCCTGGCCGAGACCAAGCGCCTGCTGCGTGCCCGATCAGGTCCGCTGGGCGAGCGGTTCCCCGAGCTGCTGGCGCTGTCCGCGCGGTTCTTCGCCAGCGAGGAGGGCCAGGAGGGCATCGCCGCCTTCCGCGAGAAGCGCCCCGCGCGCTGGGTGCCGGCGTGAGACCCGTCGCCGTCGGGGCCGCCGCGGACCTCGACGTCGTCGTGACGCCGGAGATGATTGTCCGGTTCGACGAGCTCGGCCCGGTGCACCCGGTCTACGCGACCTACACGATGGCCAAGCACTTCGAGGAGGCCGGGCGCAAGCTCCTGCTGCGCCACCTCGAGCCGGGCGAGGCCGGGATCGGGCGGTCGGTGTCGGTCGAGCACCTGGCCCCGGCCTGGGTCGGCGACCCGATCCGGGTGACGGCCCGCTGCGTCGAGGTGCGCGGCAACCGGCTGACCTGCGAGTGCACCGCCGTCGACGCCGGCGGCCACGAGCTCGGCCGTGGCACGACCGTCCAGGTGGTGCTCCCCGAGGAGGCGCTGGCGGCGCGCATCGGCGAGCAGGCCGCGGCCCGGGCGGCCGGGGACCGTTAGTTCGGGCACGCATCGTTGTGTCCCGGACCACACCCCCGCTACAGTTCCGCCGGTAATAACTGACCGCTCGGTCAGTATCGAGCCCCAGGGGGACGACGGATGGCCACGACCGACACGGCACGGCGACCGCGCGAACGGCTGACCACCGAGGAGCGCAAGGTCCTCGCGGGCACCCTCGCCGGCACCACCATCGAGTGGTACGACTTCTTCATCTACGCCCAGGCCGCCGGGCTGGTCCTGGCGCCGCTGTTCCTCTCCCCGGTCAGCGAGGACTCCCCGGGCCTGGCCACGGTCCTCTCGCTGGCCACCATCGGCATCAGCTTCCTGTTCCGCCCGCTCGGGGCGATCGTCGCCGGCCGGTTCGGCGACCGGCTGGGCCGCAAGCGGATGCTGGTCTTCACGCTGCTGCTGATGGGCGCCTCCACGGCGCTGATCGGGCTGCTGCCCACCTACGAGCAGATCGGCCTGGCCGCGCCGGCGATCCTGATCCTGCTGCGAGTGCTGCAGGGCTTCTCCGCCGGCGGCGAGTGGGGCGGCGCGGCGCTGATGTCGGTGGAGCACGCCCCGGTCAACCGGCGCGGCCTGTTCGGCGCCTACCCGCAGATCGGCGTCCCGATCGGGATGATCCTGGCGACCGGCGTGCTCTACCTCATCTCCACCGTCACGACCCCCGAGCAGTTCGCGTCCTGGGGCTGGCGCATCCCGTTCCTGCTGTCGGTCGCGCTGATCGTCATCGGCTACCTGATCCGTCGGGCCGTCGACGAGAGCCCGGTCTTCCAGGAGATGCGGCTGCGGAAGAAGGAGTCGTCGGCGCCGCTGCGCGACCTGTTCCGGAGGAACACCAAGCAGGTCGTCCTCACCGCGCTGATCTTCGTCGCGAACAACGCCGCGGGGTACCTGCTGATCGCCTTCTTCATCGCCTACGCCACCACGGCGCTGGGGATGGCGCGCACCTCGGTGCTGCTGGCGACCACGCTCGCCTCGTTCGGCTGGCTGGTCTTCACGCTCTACGGCGGCGCCCTCTCCGACCGGATCGGCCGGGTGCGCACCTTCCAGATCGGCTACGCCCTGGTGTTCGTCTGGATGATCCCGCTGTTCCTGCTCATCGACACCGGCGACATCTGGCTCTACGGCGTCGCGCTGCTGGTGCTGACCGTCGGGCTGGGCCTGTCGTACGGCCCGATGTCGGCCATGTACGCGGAGATGTTCCCGGTCGCCGTCCGGTACTCGGGGATCTCCATCGGCTACGCCCTCGGCGCGATCCTCGGCGGCGCCTTCGCCCCGATGATCGCCGAGCTGCTCATCCAGACCACCGGCTGGTCGGGGTCGATCGGGATCTACATCATGGCGCTCTGCGTCGTCTCGCTGGTCGCGGTGACCGTCGCCGGGGAGACCCGGGGCAACAACCTGCGGGTGACCGAGGCCCACGAGCAGTACCTGCGCGAGCACCCGGAGGTGGCCCGCGACCTGGGTCAGCGGCCGTGATCCCGGCCCGGCCGCGACCAGCACGCGGTCGAGCGGCTGCGCGCGGCCGGCGGGGGTGCCGGCCGCGCGCAGGGGCCTGGTCGCCGGTCAGGCCCGGGTGACGGTCACCGGCACGCTCGCCCAGCCCTTGAGCGTGTTGTTCAGCTTCGGCGTGGGCTCGCCGGCCGGCTCGAGGGTGCGGGCGCGCTGCGCCAGCGCGGTCAGCACCAGCTCGGTCTCCAGGCGGGCGACCGGCTGGCCGACGCACTGGTGGATGCCCATGCCGAAGGCGACGTGCCCGGCGGTCCGGCGGTTGAGGTCGAGCACCTCGGAGTCCTCGCCCCAGTGGCGGGGGTCGCGGTTGGCCGAGCCGAGGAACAGCAGCACCTTGGTGCCCTCGGGGATGTGCGTGCCGGCGACCTCGACGTCGCGGGAGGTGGTGCGGAAGAAGGTCTGCACCGGCGACTCCCAGCGCAGCGCCTCGTCGTAGGCGAACTTGGCCTTGGCCGGCTGCGCGTGCAGCTGCGCCCACTGCTCGGGGTGCCGCGACAGCCCGTAGACGGTGTTGGCGATGCCGTAGACGGTGGTGTCCACCCCGGCGGTCAGCAGCGAGCGGACCAGCATCGGCGCCTGCTCGTGGGTGATCTCGCCGCGGTCGGCGGCGGCCCAGATCTGCGCGCCGAACCCGTCGGGCGCCAGGTTCTCCCGCTGGCACTGCTCCCAGATCCAGGCCTGCACCGGGGCCGCGGTGGCCAGGGCGTTGCGGCGGAGCTCGTTGTCGGGACCGAAGGCGTTGAACGCCAGCCCGCCGTAGGGCAGCAGGTTCTCCCGGCCCTCCTCGGGCAGGCCCATGGCGTCCGGGAAGACCCGCAGCGGGTAGACCTCGGCCAGGTCGGTCACCGCGTCGAAGGTGCCCTGCTCGACCAGCCGCTCGGCGATCTCGGCCGCGGGGGCGGCGAACCGCTCGCGCAGCGCCCGCATGCTCCGCGGGGAGATCACGCCGTTCATCGCCGTCCGGACGACGGTGTGGTCCGGCGGGTCGGCCTCCAGCAGCAGGCTCGGCGGCCGCCAGGGCTTCTCCTTGGCGAAGTCGGCCAGGCCGGCGCCGCGGCTGGAGACGAAGGTCTCCCAGTCCCGCAGCGACGCGGAGACCTCGTCGAACCGGCCCATCGCGTAGATGCCGTAGCGGGGCAGGAACACCACCGGCCCGGCGTCGCGCAGCCGGCGGTGGAAGTCGTAGGGGTCGGTCAGCACCTCGGTGCCGAACGGGTCGTCGTCCAGCACGGGGACGTCGGTGGCGGGCAGGCTGTCGACGGTCATCGGGGTTCTCCTGGGGCTCAGAGGTCGAGGACGAGACGGGGGCAGGCGGCCCGGGACACGCAGACCAGGGTGACCGCGCTCACCACCGCATCCCACCCGACTCTCATCCAATGAGAAGCCGTGAGGTTGACGACGGCTGCGGTTGCCCCGCTACGGTGGCGGGCGTGAGCCGTTGCACGCACTGGTGGGCGTGGTCGTCGAGGACGACCCCGGCCCGCTGACGCGCGCCCGGACCGTCCCCCCGCCGGACGGTCCGAGGTCCTCCCCTTCGGTCGGCCGGTGGGCCGTTCCCTGGAGGAGAGCACCCGATGACGAGCACCGACGTCGGTGACCTGGACCGCGCCGTCCGTCCGCTGACCAAGGCCGTGCTGGCCGAGGCGGACCTGCCCACGCACTGGTACAACCTGGCCGCCGACCTCCCCGCGCCGATGCCGCCGTACCTGCACCCCGGCACCGGGGAGCCCCTGGCGCCCGACGACATGGCGCCGCTGTTCCCGGCCGCGCTGATCGAGCAGGAGATGACCGGCGAGCGGTTCGTGCCGATCCCCGAGCCGGTGCGGGAGGTGTACCGGCTGTGGCGGCCCTCGCCGCTCTACCGGGCGCACCGCCTGGAGCAGGCCCTGGGGACCCCGGCGCGGATCTACTACAAGTACGAGGGCGTCAGCCCCGTCGGCAGCCACAAGCCGAACACCGCGGTCGCGCAGGCGTACTACAACGCGGCCGAGGGCGTGCGGCGACTGACCACCGAGACCGGAGCCGGCCAGTGGGGCAGCGCGCTGTCGTTCGCCTGCTCGCTGTTCGGGATGGAGTGCGAGGTGTGGCAGGTGCGCGCCTCCTTCGACAGCAAGCCCTACCGGCGGATGCTCATGCAGACCTTCGGCGGCGTCGTCCACCCCAGCCCCTCGGAGCTGACCGAGGCCGGCCGCGGCTTCCTCCAGCGCTTCCCCGGCACGACTGGCAGCCTGGGCATGGCAGTGAGCGAGGCGGTGGAGTCGGCGGCGCCCGACCCCGAGGCCCGCTATGCGCTGGGCAGCGTGCTCAACCACGTGCTCCTGCACCAGACCGTCATCGGCGAGGAGGCGCTGCGGCAGCTGGAGCTGTTCGGGGAGGAACAGGCCGACGTCGTCTTCGGCTGCGCCGGTGGCGGGTCGAACCTGGCCGGGCTGGCCTTCCCCTTCCTGCGCGGGAAGCTGGCCGGGCGCACCGGCACCCGGGTGGTGGCCGTCGAGCCGACGGCGTGCCCGTCGCTCACCCGGGGGCGGTACGAGTACGACCACGGCGACGTCGCGGGGCTCACCCCGCTGATGAAGATGCACACGCTGGGGCGGGACTTCGTGCCCGACCCGATCCACGCCGGCGGGCTGCGCTACCACGGGATGGCCCCGATGGTCAGCCACGCCGTCGAGCTGGGGCTGATCACCGCGCAGGCGGTCGACCAGCGCGAGGCGTTCGACGCCGGGGTGCTGTTCGCCCGCACCGAGGGGCTGGTCCCGGCGCCGGAGTCCTGCCACGCCATCGCCGGCACGATCGCCGAGGCCCGCCGTCGCGCGGCCACCGGCGAGGAGGGGGTGCTGGTCCTCGGGCTGTCCGGCAACGGGCAGCTGGACCTGCCGGCCTTCGCCGAGCACCTCACCGGCACCCCGGAACCCACCGCCGGCGACCAGCCGTTCTGACCGCCGCTGCGCGGTCGGGCGGACCACCGGGTCCGTCCGACCGCGTCAGCCGGTGGGCTGTGCGTCCCAGAACGCGCACCGGTGCTCGTCGGCCAGGGCGGCGTCGGGCAGCACGGTGCTCGCGCCGCCGGGCTGCAGGGACAGCACGCCCTCGCCCGAGCCGTACTCCGGCCAGGCCGTCTGACCGGCGACGGCGGGGTCCCCGGACCGCACGAAGGCACCCCAGTACTGCTTCATCTCGGCGGCCAACTGCTGCTCGGCCGCGTCGAAGGTCGGGGCGATGGGCGTGCCGTTGTCGAAGCTGGGCCACAGGTACGCCAGCTCGGCGGCGTGCCCGGCGCCCCACTCGTAGCCGGGGACCGGCCGCAGGCCGGGCCCGGTGCGGGCGGCGAACTCGTACGCCCACGTCGGCACGTGGGCGGCGAGGTCGCGGGTGAGCGCCCGGTTGGGGCAGCCGCCGATGCCGGCGGCGAGTCCGGCATCGGTCCAGACGGCGCCGGCGAGGTACGCCGGGGTGAACTGGTCCGCGTCGGCCGGCCACGGATAGCGGGCCAGCACCTCGTCGGCGGCCTCGGGGAAGGTCTCGCGCACCCACGCCTCGTACTGCTCCCGCGTCCAGCCGATGCTGTCGGCCGCGAAGGTCCGGCCCTCGTCGAGGTTGGCCCCGATGACCACCGGGACCTGCGCGAGGTCTCCCTCGGTGACGGCGACGCGCGGGTCGGCGGGCAGGAACGGCGTGCCGCGGACCGGGGGCACGACGGGCATCGGGGCGTCGATGAGCGCGGCCACCGGGGCGCTCCGCAGGCAGGCCGCCGCGGTCGCGGGGTCGGCGCACCCCACGGCTGCGGCGATCTCCTCGCCGCCGGCGTCCGCGTCCTGCTGGGTGCGGCTCGGGCACGACCCGCTCTGGAGCATCGCGGCGGCGAGCAGGTCGCGGGACCCGGGGGCGACCAGGTGCGTGCAGACGGAGAAGCCGCCGGCCGACTCGCCGCCGACGGTCACCCGGGCGGGGTCGCCGCCGAACGCGGCGACGTTGTCCCGGACCCAGCGCAGGGCCGCCTGCTGGTCCATCAGCCCGTAGTTGCCCGACTCGCCCTGCTCCGCGGTCAACGCGGGGTGGCCGAGGAAGCCGAGCGCCCCGAGCCGGTAGTTCAGCGTCACGCCGAGGACGCCGGTCGCCTCGACGATCTCGGTCATGTCGTGCTGGTTGGAGCTGCCGTTGAGGAAGCCGCCGCCGTGGATGAACACGTAGACCGGCAGGCCGTCGTCGACCGAGGTCCCGGTGGGGCGCTGCACGTTGACGAACAGGCAGTCCTCGGTCTCCGAGCGCGGCCCGTTGGTGCTCTCGGCCGCGGAGCAGCGGTTGCCGAACTGCTCGGCCGGCCGGACGCCGTCCCACGGCGCGGCCGGCTGCGGCGGGGTCCACCGCAGGTCCCCGACCGGCGGGGCGGCGTACGGGATGCCGAGAAAGCTCTCCACCCCCTCGGCGCGGATCCCGCGCACCGCGCCCTGCTCCGTGTCGACGACGGGCGGGTCGTCCGACTGGGGTGCCGCCAGGGCTGCCGTGCCGGCCGGCGCCCCCACGGCGACGAGGACCCCGGCCAGCACGGCGGCCGGCGTGGCGAGCAGATGACGACGGCGCATCTCGTCCCCCTCGTGCGGCGATCGGTACGGCACGGAGACGCCGGGCGTCCGGGGCGGCGGGGCTGGCCACTCGCGGGAGGACCGGCGGGCGCTGCGGCAGATCGGGACCGGGTCAGCATCCGCCGCGAACCGCCCCGACGGCAACAGCCGCCGGGGCGCTCTGCCGGCCCGGCAGACTGGGCCGGTGGAGACGTCGACGACGCCGGGCGCCGTGCTGGTGCACGGGCTGTGGCACGGCTCGTGGTGCTGGGACGCCGTCCGCGCCGCGCTGGACGAGCGGGGCGTCGACAGCGTCGCCGTCGACCTGCCGCTCACCGGCCTGGCCGAGGACACCCGGGTGACGCGGGAGGCGCTCGCCCGCTTCGGGCGGCCGGCGGTGCTCGTCGGGCACTCCTACGGCGGGGCGGTGGTCACCGGAGCCGGCACCCACCCACTGGTGCGCGAGCTCGTCTACGTGGCGGCGTTCCAGCTGGACGACGGAGAGTCGGTCAGCCGGACCCGCGCCGGACAGGGGCTCCCCGACACCCGGCTGGCCGAGGCGATGCGCGTCTCCGGCGACGAGGTCGGCCTCGACCGCTCCCTCGGGCTCCGCCTGCTGTACGGCGACGCGCCGGCCGACGTGGCCGAGGCGGCCGCCGCCCGGTTCCGCCCCGTCCACCGCACCGTCTTCCGCGGCGTCCCGGAGGCGATCGCCTGGCGGACGGTGCCGTCGACCTACGTGGTGTGCACGGCCGACGAGGCGGTGCACCCGGAGCTGCAGCGGGCGATGGCGCAGCGCGCCACCCGCACCGTGGAGTGGCCCTCCGGGCACAGCCCCGCCGCCACCCGCCCGGACCAGCTCGCCGACCTGGTCGCGGAGCGGGTCGCCGCGATCGGCTGACGGCGCAGCCGCGCCGCGCCAGCTCCGGTGCCGGCCGGTCGGTCGCGGCCGGTCCCTCAGAACGGAGGGGGCGCCGTGGTGACGGTCAGGCCGGTGGGGGTGGTGACGGTCAGCGTGCCGTCGGGGGCGAGGTCGTGCGACCAGCCCGGAGCCTGGTGCTTGCCGCGGTGGTCACCGACGCAGAGCCCGGCGAGGTTCACGACCGCGGTCGGCCCGTCGGGGTAGCGGACCCGGTGGTCCAGTTCCCCGGTCGCCACGGGGCGGCGGCACCCGGGGAACCGGCAGCGACGGTCGCGGGCCCGGAGGAAGCGGTCCAGCGCGGCCGCGGGCCGGTAGCCGTCGGTCGGGCCGGGCGCCCCGAGGCCGGGCCGGCCGGTGAGGTCGTGGGTGCAGCTCGCCGGGTCGCGGCGGCACCCATCGGCGCCGCAGCAGGCGGCCCGGCGGATCTCGGGCAGGTCGGTGAGCGACACCAGCGCCCCGGTGAGGGCGTCGACCAGGGCGATGCGGGGCCGGTCGGCCAGCCCGCCCCCGGCCGTGCGGGCGAGCAGGTCCGTCAGCGACTGCTGGTCGGCCTCGGCCGCCACCGTGAGCGCCGCGAGCGCGTCGGCGGCGGCGTCGACCCGCCCGGTCGGGCTCGCCCGCCAGGCAGCCTCGTCGGCGGATGCTGCGGTCTCAGCGGTGCGCACCAGCCGCCGCGCGTGCGCGAGCGCGAGCTGAGCGCGGTACGCGGCCTGGGAGGCGTCGTCCACCGCCCGGTCGGCCGCCGCCCACCAGCCGTGGTCCGGCGCGCCATGGGCCGGCGGTCCGCCGACGGGTGGTGCCGTCAGCCCCGGAGCCGCGGACGCCCACCGTTCGTCCGGCGGATCGGGATCGGCCACCAGCCCGCGTTCGACGTCCGCCCACCAGCGCTCCTCGGCCTCCAGCAGAGCTCGTTCGAGGGACGGGTCGATGTCGACGTCCCCGTGCCACGTCTCGCCGTCGCCCCTCGCCCAGTCGCCGGTGGCCGGCGTGCCGACGCGGTCCCCGTCAGCACCGCCGCCGGCCGCGGCCGGATCGCCGTCGGACACGGCGGAGTCGGCCACGGGGCCGTCGGAGGGAGCACCGGACGCGGCGGCGTCGGACGGGGCGGCAGACGCGGCTGCGGCGGAGGGACCGCCGGGCCCGGGGGCCGGATCGGCGCCGGTGAGCAGCCGGAGCAACTGGCGGACCACCTCGGCCGGCACCACCTGCCCGTTCAGCTCCCCCGGCTCGTCGCCACCGAGCACCGTGCTGACCGCGGCGACCAGGGTGAGGGCGACCTGCACCGGAGGTCGATCCGACTCCCCCGGCCGCAGCACCAGGTCCATCAGACAGTCGGCCATCTTCTGCCCCCGCGTACGGGTGTCGCCCGGTTCGCTCGGCAGCGCGTCGGCGTACGCACCCAGCGCGCCGTACAGCGCCTGCGCCTCTGGCAGCGTGAGCACCGAGGTGACAGCAGCCATCCCCTCGGTGCGCTCTCCACGGAGGTGGACCCCGCGCTCCCTGACCGCCTTCGCGAGCCGGTCGGCCGCGTCGCGGGCGCCCCGCCGCAGCGTCTCGCGGCGGGCCTTGTCGCGGAGCTGCGCCGGCGTCGTGATCTCGCCCCGCGCCGCGCGGTCGGCCACCCACCCCAGCAACGCCGCCTCGATCTCGGCGCGCAGCCGGTCGTCGCCGATCGGGGCCACGAGGTCCAGCAGAGGCCACAGGTGGTCGGCGTGCAGCGCACCGGCCTCCGTCGCCGCCAGCGCCGCCGGCAGCCGGGTCACCAGCGTGAGCGACCGCTCGAGCAGGTTCTGCGCCGACCGCTGGGTGTAGGCCAGTGCCACCGACAGCTCCGCCGTGGCCCACTCGCTCACCGGCCGCAGCACCTCCGGCCGGGCCGCCCACCGCTCCGGGCTCATCGCCCCGCGCTCACCCTGCTGGCGGTCGAGCGACGCCAGCCGGGACGCGGCGAACTCGGCGACCGCACGAGCCCGCAGAGCGACCAGTCGGGAGATCTCGCGATCCGCCGCCTGGACCACGCCCAGCGGACCACCCGACAGCGCCACTGGCGGGCCAGAGGCCGGCCACGCCGTCGACGCGGTCCCGGAGGTGCACCCGGGCGCCGAGGACCCTGCCGCCTCGATCGCCACCCCGCCGCCCATGTGTTCGATCATATGTTCGAGTCATCCCATCGGCAAGGCCTGGAAGGGCGAAGCCGCAGGTCAGGAATCTGCACGCGGGGTGCGGACGAGTCGGCCAGCGCCCGCGACGACGGGCCCGGCCGGCGTCAGGGGATCAAGAGCAGCTTGCCGGTCGTCCGCCGTCCCTCGAGGTCCTCGTGCGCCCGCCGGGCCTCGGCCAGTGGGTACCTGCCGCCGATGCGGACGTCGAGCCGGCCGGCGGCGACCATGTCGAGGACCGCGCCGGCCCGCTCGCGCAGCATCTGCGGGGTGCGCGTGTAGGTGGCCAGCGTCGGCCGCTGCACGTACAGCGAGCCGTGCCCGGCCAGCTGCTGCAGCACCAGCGGCTCGGGCTGCCCACTGGCGGCGCCGTACAGGATCATCCGCCCGGTGGGCCGCAGCGCGGTCAGCCCCGCGGCGAACGTCGTCCGGCCGACGCCGTCGTAGACGACCGCCGCGCCCTCGCCGCCGGTGAGCTCGCGGACCCGCTCGGGGAAGCCGTCGTAGCCGACGACGACGTCGTCGGCGCCCGCCGCGCGGGCCAGCTCGGCCTTCTCCTCGGTCGACGTCGTGGCCAGCACGTGGCCGCCGCGGGCCCGCACCAGCTGGGTGAGCAGCAGGCCCACGCCCCCGGCCGCGCTGTGCACGACGGCCCAGTCGCCCTCGGCGACGGGGTAGGAGTCGGCGGTCAGGTACTGGGCGGTGCAGCCCTGCAGCATGACGGCGGCGGCGACGTCCGCGGCCACCCCGTCGGGCACCGGGACCAGCTTGTCCCGGGGTGCGACGACCCGGGCGGCGTAGCTGGCCGGGACGTCGAGCCAGGCGACCCGCTCGCCGGTGCCGACGACGGTGCCCGCGCCCTCCGCACCGACGACCGCGGGGAGGTCGGGGCCGTAGGGTGGCCGGCCCTCGCGCTCGTACACGTCGCGGAAGTTGACGCCCACGGCCTCGACGTCGACCAGCACCTGCCCGTCGCCGGGCTCGGGATCGGGGCCGTCGCGCACCATCAGCACCTCGGGTCCGCCGGTGCGCTCGATGACCACCGCCTGCACGTCGCCTCCCGTTCTCGGCCGTGTCTGCTGCCTACCACGCGGAGACCCAGGTCACACGACGAGGTGACCTGCGGGTCGAGCCGGCCGGGCCGACGGCCGGGTGTACGGGGTCGAGCGCGCCGCCGCCGGAAGCCGGCGTGCCGGGAGACACCTCGACGGCCGACACTCGACGGCACGACCGGGATCCTCCGAGGGGAGACGCACTGATGATGACCGTGGTGACGACGACCAGGCTGCGCCCGGGAGCAGAGCGGGACTGGGACTCGGTGGTCCGCGACCGGTTCGAGTCCGCGCACGGCCGGCCGGGCTGGATCTCCGGCCAGCTGCTGACCCCCGAGAACGAGGAGCACACCCGCGTCATCGTCGGCACGTGGCGCAGCCGGGAGGACTGGGCGGCCTGGCACGAGGACCCCGCCTTCCTCGACCAGCGCACCCGGCTGACCGAGCTGGAGGCCGAGCCGAGCACCACCGCCTGGTTCAGCGTCGTGGCCGACGCGCGGGCGGGACAGGGCTGACCCCCGCCCGACGGGCGGGCGGTTGCCTGTCCTCCGCCCGATGCCCCCGCGGCATGGATCGATGCCCAAAGGGGCTTGGACGCGCATCGGAGCGGCTGCATAGCGTCGGCGGGTCCTCGATGTGGCCCGCGCCACCGCCGCCCCCGGGCGCAGCGGTGCGGCGGGGCCCGGCCCGACGGAGAGAGAGCCCTTGGTGACGGTCTCCACCCCCGAGCGCGACGCCGCGCTCAGCAGTGCGGTCGGCAAGTTCTTCCGCCGCGTGGTCCCCCTGTTCATCGTCATGCTGATCTGCAACCAGCTGAACAGGTCGAACATCGGCTACGCCGAGGCGCACCTGGAGGCCGACGTCGGCATCGGGGCGGCGGCCTACGGCTTCGGCGCCGGGCTGTTCTTCATCGCGTACGCAATCTTCGAACTGCCGAGCAACGTGCTCATGGAGCGGTTCGGCGCGCGCGTCTGGCTGACCCGGATCATGGTCACCTGGGGTCTGGTCTCCGCGGCGATGGCGTTCGTGACCGGCCCGACGATGTTCTACGTCCTGCGCTTCCTGCTGGGCGCGGCCGAGGCGGGCTTCTTCCCGGCGGTGATCTTCTACCTGACCCGCTGGCTGCCCGACAGCCACCGCGGCCGGGCCACCGCCCTCTTCATCGCCGGCTCCTCGATCGCCGCGGCGGTGTCCGGGCCGATGTCCGGGCCGCTGCTGTCGCTCGACGGCGTGCTGGGCCACCACGGCTGGCAGTGGCTGTTCCTCCTGGAGGGCCTGCTCTCCGTCGTCGTCGGCCTCGTCGCCTTCGGCATGCTCGACTCCAAGGTCTCCGACGCCCGCTGGCTCACCGCGGCGGAGAAGGACGCCCTCGGCGGGCGGATCGCGGCCGAGGACGCCGAGCAGGCCGCCGCCCACCGCGCCAATGGCCGCTCGCGCTGGCGGATGCTCGTCGACCGCCAGGTACTGCTGTTCTGCGGGGTCTACTTCGCCATCCAGCTGTCGATCTACGCCAACACCTTCTGGCTGCCGTCGATCGTCCGCCGCATCGACGGCACGAACGACGTCACGGTCGGCCTGCTGTCCTCCCTGCCCTGGATCTGTGCCGTCGTCGCCATGTACGTGACCGGCCGGGCCGGAGACCGCAGCGGAAACCGCAAGCCGCTGCTGGTCGGCGCGCTGCTCACCGCCGCCGTCGGCACCTACCTGGCCGCCGTCGCCTCCCCGGTGCTCGCGCTGGTCTTCCTGTGCCTCGCGGCGATGGGCTTCAAGAGCGCCAGCCCGCTGTTCTGGTCCTTCCCGCAGGGCTCGCTCAACCCCGTGGTGCTGGCCCCGGCCGTGGCGCTGGTCAACTCGCTGGGCAACCTGGGCGGCTTCGTCGCGCCGTTCGGCTTCGGCCTGGTCAAGGAGGCCACCGGCGAGGTCACCCTCGGCCTCTACGCGCTTGCCGCCGCCTCACTGCTGGCCGCGCTCACGGTGCTCACCACCTTCCGCGGTCGCCGCGCCCCGGTGCCGGCGGAGCAGGTGCCGGCCGACGACCAGGTGCCGGCCGCCGAGCGGGAGCCGGCCGAGGCCCGCACCTCCGCCTGAGCCACGAGACACGAGGAGCCGGCCGCCCCCGTGGTGGCCGGCTCCTCGTCGTTCGTGGCGCCTCAGCCCAGCAGCAACGCGACCCCCACCAGGACCGGCACGGACAGCACCGTGGTGAGCAGGACGACGTCCCGGGCCAGCACCGTGGAGCGGCCGGAGGCGGCCGCGTAGACGAACACGTTCTGCGCCGTGGGCAGCGCGGAGGTGACCGTGACCGCGAGCAGCTCCACCCCGTCGAGATCGGCCACCCACCGCCCGAGGGCGTAGGCCAGCAGCGGCTGCCCCAGCGTCTTGAGCGCCACGGCGAGCCACACCCGCCCCGCCTCGCTGCCCGACCCCGGCCGCGGCGCACCGTGCAGGCTCATGCCGTAGGCGAGCAGAGCGGCCGGGACGGCGAGCCCCGCGACCAGCTCGACCGGGCGCAGCACCACCGCGGGGAGCTGGAGACCTGTGGCCGCGACCAGCAGCCCGAGCCCGCAGCCGACGACCACCGGCGTCCGGACCGGCGCGGTCAGCACCCGCCACCGCGACGTCCCCCCGCGGTCCCGCCCGCCGAGGACGGCGAGGCCGATCGGCGCCATGACCAGCACCTGGAACAGCAGCACCGGCGCGACGTGCGACGCGTCGCCCAGGACGTACACGGCGACGGGGACGCCGAGGTTGCCCGCGTTGACGTAGGAGGAGGCGAGCGCGCCGGTCGCCAGGTCGGCCGCGGGCACGCGCCGTCGCCACCGGTCGAGGACGACGAACAGGAGGGCGCACGCCACCGCGCTGCCGGCTGTGGCGACCAGGGCGGGCGAGACCAGCACAGCGGGGTCGGCCTCGACGAGGGTCAGGAACAGCAGCGCCGGCGTCGCCACGAAGAAGGCCAGCCGGGACAGCACCTCCGAGGCGCCGGCCCCGAGCGTGCCGGTCCGGCCGGCGAGCCAGCCCACGGCGATGACCGCGCCCAGCGCGGCGAAGCCGCCGAGGACGCCGTTCACCGGGTCACGGCAGCGCGGCCCGCACCGCCTCGACGAACCGGTCGACGGCGGCGGGGGCCTGGGGCAGGAAGAGGCTCGGCTCGGCCAGCTCCAGCTCGAGCAGCACGGGCCGGCCGGAGGGGTCGGCCACGAGGTCGATCCGCGCGTACAGCGGGGCCGACCCGGGGACCAGGCCGGGCACGGCGTCGAACACCGCCTGCGCCACCTCGCGCTGCGCGGCGGTGCACGCGACCGGCCGCAGGTCCCCGCGGCTGTCCCGGTCCTGCCGGACGCCCTCGCGGGGCGCCAGCAGCGGCCCCTTGCGGACGGCGTGGGAGAACCGGCCGCCGAGGAACAGCACCGCCGTCTCCCCCGCCTGGTCCACGCTGGACAGGTAGGGCTGCAGCATCGCCGTCCGCCCGGCCGCCCGGAGCTGCGCGGCGTGCGCCAGCGCCGAGCCTGGGTCGGCCCACCGGGCGGTGTCCCGGGACCCGGCGGAGACCGACGGCTTCACCACCCACTCGGCGGCGTCGGGCAGGTCCCCGGCGTCGACCGGGTCCCAGACCGTGGGGACGACCGGCAGGCCTGCGCGGTCGAGGTCGCGCAGGTAGGTCTTGTCGGTGTTCCACCGCAGCACGGCCGGGTCGTTGCGCAGCCGCGGCACCGACTCCGCCCAGGCCAGGAACTCCGCCCGGCGCCAGGAGTAGTCCCAGCACGAGCGGACGACGGCCAGGTCGATCGCGGACCAGTCCACCGCCGGGTCGTCCCACCGGACGAGGTCGACCGCGACGCCGGCCGCCCGCAGGGCCGGGGCCGCGATCGGCAGGTCGGGGTCGACCCGCAGGCCGCGCTCGGAGCTCACCAGCGCGACCCGCGCGGTCACCTCGGCAGCTCCAGCACGCCGTCCACCCGCCGCGGGATGCCGTGGTAGCCGTCGGTGAGCTCCTCGGGCAGGACCTCCTGCGGCGCGCCCTGCCACGTGACCGGGCGCAGGAAGCGCCGGATCGCGGTGGTGCCCACCGAGGTGTGCTGGGAGTTGGTCGAGGGCCACGGCCCGCCGTGGTGCTGGGCCCAGGACACCGCGACCCCGGTCGGGTAGGCGTCGTAGACCAGCCGGCCGGCGCGGGTGCGCAGCTGCTGGGAGACCGCCAGCGGCAGCTCGGTCTCGCCCTCGCCCCGCAGCACGGTCGCCGTCAGCGAGGAGGGCATGGCGTCCAGCGCGGCGAACAGCTCCTTCTCGCCGTCGTAGCGCGCCACCACCGACACCGGCCCGAAGCACTCCTCGGTCACCTCGGACGGCAGGTCGGCTGCGGTCGTCGACAGCAGTCGGGGCACGGCGGTGAACCCGGGGCCCGCGGGCTCCTCGCCGCGCGCGAGCTCCTCGACGCCGGGCGCGGCGGCCAGGCCGTCGGAGATGCGGCCGTAGGAGGCGGCGATGCCGGCGTTGAGCAGCACCGGGGCGGCCGCGCCGCGCACCGCCTCGGCCATGGCGTCGACCAGCGCGTCGCCGTCCGGTCCCGCCGGCACGAACGCGAGACCGGGCTTGGTGCAGAACTGGCCGCCGCCGAGGGTGAACGAGCCGACCAGCTCGCCGCCGATGCGGTCGCCGCGCTCGGCGGCCGCGGCCGGGGTGACGACGACGGGGTTGAGGCTGGAGAGCTCCCCGTAGAACGGGATGGGGTCGGAGCGGGAGTCGATGATCCGCTGCAGCGCCTGCCCGCCGGTCAGCGACCCGGTGAAGCCCACCGCGCGGATCGCCGGGTGGGCGACCAGGTCGGCGCCGGCCTGCTGGCCGAAGACGATCCCGAGGGTGCCCGCGGGCGCGCCGGCCTCGCCGGCGGCCTGCACCAGGACGTCGAAGACCAGCCGCGACGTCGCAGGGTGCGAGCTGTGCGCCTTGACCACCACCGGGCAGCCGGCGGCCAGCGCCGAGGCGGTGTCCCCGCCGGGCACCGAGAAGGCCAGCGGGAAGTTGCTCGCACCGAACACCGCGACCGGGCCGATCGGCACCAGCATCCGGCGCAGGTCCGGCCGCGGGCCCATCGGCGTGTCCCCGGCCGGGTCGATCGCCGCCTCCAGGTAGCTGCCCTCGTCGAGCACCTCGGCGAAGACCCGCAGCTGGTAGCAGGTGCGGGTCAGCTCGCCGTTGAGCCGGGTGGTGCCGAGCGCGGTCTCCCGGTCGGCGACGGCCACGACGTCGTCCCGGCGGGACTCCAGGGCGTCGGCCAGCGCGCGGAGCAGCGTCGCGCGGCCGGCCCGGCCCAGCTCCTCCAGGGCGGGCGCGGCGGCCAGCGCGGCGGTGCAGAGGCGGTCGACCTCCGCGGTCGGGGTCTCCGGCGCGACGGCCTCGACGGCCTCACCGGTGCGCGGGTCGACGCTGACGACGTCGGTCATGGGTTCGTCCTCCAGGGAGTTGCGGGGTCAGCGGGCCGTGGCGACGTGCACGCGGTCCACGGTCCAGGCGCGGGCCTGGTCGCTGAGGGTGACGCCGAGGCCGGGCCGGTCGGAGATGTACATCCGGCCGTCCCGGGTCTCCAGGCGCTCGTTGAACAGCGGGTACAGCCAGTCGAAGTGCTCCACCCACGGCTCGCGCGGGTAGGCGGCGGCCAGGTGGACGTGGATCTCCATGGCGAAGTGCGGCGCCAGCTGCAGGTTCGCGACGTCGGCGAGGGTGGCGAGCTTGAGGAACTGGGTGATGCCGCCGATCCGCGGGGCGTCGGGCTGGAGAACGTCCACCGAGCCGTGCCGGATGAGCTCGGCGTGCTCGGCGACGCTGGTCAGCATCTCGCCGGTGGCGATCGCGGTGTCCAGCGTGCGGGCGAGCTGCGCGTGGCCCCCGGCGTCGTAGGCGTCCAGCGGCTCCTCGATCCAGACCAGGTCGAACTCCTCCAGCCGGCGGCTGACCCGCATGGCGGTGGGCCGGTCCCACTGCTGGTTGGCGTCGACCATGAACGGGACGCCGTCGCCGAGGTGCTCGCGGACGGCGCGCACCCGGCGCAGGTCCTCGGCCGAGTCGGGCAGCCCGACCTTGATCTTGATGCCGCCGACGCCGGACTCCAGGGTGCGGGTGGCGTTGTCCTTGACCTGCTCGATGGACTCGTGCAGGAAGCCGCCCGAGGTGTTGTAGCAGCGCACCGAGTCGCGGTGGGCGCCGAGCAGCTTGGCCAGCGGCAGGCCGGCGCGCTTGGCCTTGAGGTCCCACAGGGCGACGTCGATGGCGGCGATGGCCTGCGTCGAGGCGCCGCTGCGGCCCACCGACGCGCCGGCCCAGACCAGCTTGGTCCACAGCCGGGCGATGTCGCTGGGGTCCTCGCCGATCAGGTCGGGGGCGATCTCGCGGGCGTGCGCGAACTGCGCCGGGCCGCCGGCCCGCTTGGAGTAGCTGAAGCCGACCCCCCCGTGCCCGCCCTCGGTGCGGATCTCGGCGAACAGGAAGGCGACCTCGGTCATCGGCCGCTGCCGGCCGGTGAACACCTTGGCGTCGCTGATCGGGTTCGGCAGCGGCAGGGTGACCGAGGAGAGCGTCACCGACTCGATCCGGTCGAGGACCGCCGGCGCGGTGGAGAGGAACGGGGCAGGCACGGTCGTCGTCATCGCGGTCTCCAAGGGGCTCAGCGGACCAGGCAGGGGCGCTTCGGGTCGAACTGCCAGCCGGGGACGAGGTACTGCATGGCGACCGCGTCGTCCCGGGCGCCGAGGCCGTGCTCGAGGTAGAGCTCGTGGGCGGCCTTGAGGGCGTCGGGGTCGAGCTCGACGCCGAGCCCGGGCGCGGTCGGGACCTCGATGGCGCCGTCGCGGATCTGCAGCGGCTCGCGGGTGAGCGCCTGCCCGTCCTGCCAGATCCAATGCGTGTCCAGGGCGGTGATCTCCCCCGGGGCGGCCGCCCCGACGTGGGTGAACATCGCCAGGGAGACGTCGAAGTGGTTGTTCGAGTGTGAGCCCCAGGTCAGGCCGAACTCGTGGCAGAGCTGGGCCACTCGCACCGAGCCGCGCATCGTCCAGAAGTGCGGGTCGGCCAGCGGGATGTCGACCGCGTTGGACCGGACGGCGTGGGCCATCTGCCGCCAGTCGGTGGCGACCATGTTGGTCGCGGTCGGCAGGCCGGTGGCCCGGCGGAACTCGGCCATGACCTCCCGGCCGGAGAAGCCGCCCTCCGCGCCGACCGGGTCCTCGGCGTAGGCGAGCACGCCGTGCAGGTCGCGGCAGAGCTCGACGGCGTCGGCCAGCAGCCAGCCGCCGTTGGGGTCGAGGGTGACCCGTGCGTCCGGGAAGCGCTGCGCCAGCGCCCGGACGGCGGCGACCTCCCGCTCGCCGGCCAGCACGCCGCCCTTCAGCTTGAAGTCGCTGAACCCGTACCGGGCCTGCGCCGCCTCGGCCAGGGCGACGACCGCCTCCGGGGTGAGCGCGGGCTCGCGACGCAGCCGCTCCCAGTCGTCGGCCGGGTCGCTCTCGGCGAGGTAGGGCAGGTCGGTGGCCCGCCGGTCGCCGACGTAGAACAGGTAGCCGAGCATCGGGACGCTGTCGCGCTGCTGGCCGTCGCCGAGCAGCTCGGCCACCGGGACGCCGAGGTGCTGGCCGAGCAGGTCCAGCAGCGCCGACTCCAGCGCGGTGACGGCGTGGATCGTCGTCCGCAGGTCGAAGGTCTGCAGCCCGCGGCCGCCGGCGTCCCGGTCGGCGAAGGCGGCCGACACCGCCCGCAGCAGCCGGCCGTACTGGGCCACGGGCCGGCCGACGAGCAGCTCGGCAGCGTCCTCGATGGTGCGGCGGATCGCCTCCCCGCCGGGCACCTCCCCCACACCGGTCCGGCCCTCGCTGTCGGTGAGGACGGCGATGTTGCGGGTGAAGAAGGGGCCGTGCGCGCCGCTGAGGTTCAGCAGCATGCTGTCGCGCCCGGCGACGGGGACCACCTCGACGCGGGCGACGGTGGGCGTGCGGCTCATGCCGTCCTCCAGGGGAGCGGGGTGGTCAGGAGACCTTGCCGACCAGCGCGGTCAGCTCGTCGAGCTCGGCCTCGGTCAGGTCGGTCAGCGGCGGCCGCACGCGCCCGCCGTCGCGCCCGACCGCGGTCAGGCCGGCCTTGACGATGGAGACGGCGTACCCCTTCCGCCGGTCGCGGATGTCGGCGTAGGGGATGACGAAGTCGTTGAGCATCCCGTAGACCGCCGCGCGGTCCTGGGCGCGCACGGCCGCGTAGAAGCGCAGCGCGAACTCCGGCAGGAAGTTGTACAGGGCCGAGGAGTAGGTGCTCACGCCCAGCTGCAGCAGCGGCAGCGCGAAGGTCTCGGCGGTGGGCAGGCCGCCGACGTAGATCAGCCGGTCGCCGACCTTGGCGTAGGTGCGGGTCATCTGCTCGATGTCGCCGATGCCGTCCTTGAGCCCGATGAGGTTCGGGTTGCGGTCGGCGACCTCGGCGACGGTGACGTCCCGCAGGACGGCGTTGGCCCGGCTGTAGACGATGACGCCGAGGTCGGTGGCCCGGCACACCGCGCTGATGTGCTCGACGAGGCCGGCCTGGCTGGCCTCGGTCAGGTACGGCGGGAACAGCAGGATGCCGTCGGCGCCGGCCTCCTGCGCGGCGCGGGCCTGGGCGACCGACTGCGCCGTGCCGCCGGTCGCGGGGGCGAGCACCGGCACGCGGCCGGCCACCTCGTCCACGGCGACGCGCACGACGCGGTCGATCTCCTCGTGGGTGAGCGAGAAGCCCTCGCCCGTGCCGCCGGCGGCGAACAGGCCGGCGACGTCGAAGCTCGACTGCCACGCCAGGTGCTGGCGGTAGCGCGCCTCGTCGAACTGCAGGTCGGCGTCGAAGTGGGTCACCGGGAAGGAGAGCAGGCCGGACTTCAACCGGGTGGCGAGCTCGGCGGGCGGCAGCAGGGTCACGGGGTCGTCCTCGGGTCCGACGGGTCCGGGGTCGTCCGCCAGAGGGCGGGTCCGGAGTGGTCGGCGCCACCGTAAGAACGGCCGACGATGCGTGTCCAAGATTGGTTTCGCATCGCCCGATGCCGTGAGGGCATCGTCAGGACGTCGGGAAGGCCCGCTCCAGCACGTCGAGCACCCGCCAGAGGGCCGGGTTGCGCGACTGCCGCATCCAGAGCAGGTGCAGCTCCACCGGCTCGGCGACCGGCGTCGCGAGCGGCACGAACTCGACGCCGTCGATGTGCAACCGGGTGGCCGACTCCGGGACGAAGGCGACCCCGCGACTCGCGGCCACCAGCCACAGCATGGTCAGCACCTGGCTGACGGTGTGGACGACGTTCTCGTGCGCGACCGGCACCAGGCCCACGACGAGGTCGTAGAAGTAGCGCGCCTTGGTCGGCGAGTGCATGACCACCGGCTCGCCGGCCAAATCGTCGGCGACGACGGGCCGGCCCAGCCCGGCCAGCCGGTGCCCGGCGGGGACGGCGACCAGCATCGCCTCGCGGTGCAGCAGCCGGGAGCCGAAGGTCTCGGCGTCGAAGGGCGGCCGGGCCAGGCCCAGGTCGACCTCCTCGTTGAGCAGCGCGCCGACCTGCTCGCGGGTGACCATCTCGGCGAGGTCGACGTCGACGTCGGGCAGCTCGCGGGCGACCTCGTTGAGCAGCCGGCCGAGCGTGCCGTAGGTGGAGGCGGCGGTGAAGCCGATCCGCACCAGGCCGCTGGAGCCGGAGGACACCCGCCGGGCCACCTCCGGAGCGGCGTCGGCGAGGGCCAGCAGCCGGCGGGCCTCCACGAGGAACACCTCACCGGCAGCGGTCAGGGCGACCCGGCGGTTGTCCCGCTCCAGCAGTTGCGCCCCGACGCTGCGCTCGAGCTTCTGGATCTGGCGGCTCAGCGGGGGTTGGGTCATCTTCAGCCGCTCGGCCGCCCGGCCGAAGTGCAGCTCGTCGGCCACGGCCACGAAGCCCCTCAACTGCTCCAACGTGTAGGCCATGCCTTGACGGTATCAATCGATGCACGAGTGAACTTGGACAGGCATGAAGCGGCCTGCCTACGCTCCGCCGCGACCGCTTCCGGGTGACCGTGCTCACAGCCGCGGGCCCCGAGACAACCCCCTTCGCACAGGAGCGCGACATGACCAGCACCTCCCGGATCCGCCGCGGCCTGACCGCCGGGCTCGGTCTCGCGACCGCCCTCTCGCTGGCCGCCTGCGGCGGCAACCTGGGCGGCGGGGACAGCGCGGACGCCGCCGCGTCCTTCCCCGACGGCCCCATCACCCTGCTGGTCGGCCAGGACGCCGGCGGCAGCACCGACCTCATCGCCCGGGCCCTGGCCGACCAGGCGTCCGAGGAGCTCGGCGTCCCGATCACCGTCGAGAACCGGCCCGGCGCCAACGGCGCGGTGGCCGCCCAGGAGCTGGCCGGCGCCGAGGCCGACGGCCAGACGCTGATGACCTTCGTCGGCAGCCTCGCTTACATCACCCCGCTGGCGGTGAGCGAGGACGAGGCGGTCGACATCAACGACTACACCGTCGTCACGGGCATCTCCCAGGACGACTACGTGCTCGTCACCAGCCCGCAGACCGGCTTCACGACCATCGACGACATCGTCAACGCCGGCCGGCCGATCACCTTCGGGACCACGGGCGTGGGCACCGGCAGCCAGCTGTCGCAGGAGCTGCTGTTCGCCCAGACCGGCATCGAGGCCACCGCCGTCCCGTTCGACGGCGGCTCCCCCACCCTGACCGCGGTGCTCGGCGGCCAGGTCGACGTCGGCTCGGTGCAGCTGGGCGAGGCCGCCGCGCAGATCGAGGCCGGTGAGCTGGTGCCGATCGTGACCTTCGCCGAGGAGCGCCCGCAGTACCTGCCGGACACCCCGACCGCCGTCGAGGCCGGCTACGACGTGCCAGTGCAGCAGTCGCGGGCCATCGCCGCGCCCCAGGGCACCCCGGACGAGGTCGTCACGCAGCTGGAGGAGGCCTTCCAGGCCGCCTTCGCCAGCGAGGAGTACCAGAACTTCAACGAGGAGCGGCTGCTCACGCCCAACGAGGTCGGCGGCGAGGAGCTGCAGCAGCAGTGGACCGAGAACCTGGAGAACTACCGGTCCCTGGTCGAGGAGTACGCCATCGACCTCGGCGGCGGGCAGTGAGCTCGGCCCAGGGCAACGGCCCGGCGGTCCCCGGCGGCACTGCCGCCGCCGGGGGCCCGCCCTCCCACGGGCACCACGGGCCCGAGCACCACGGGCGCAAACGCCACGGGCCCGAGCACCACGGGGTGGCCGAGACCGTGCACGAGCTCGAGGACGCGCTGCACGAGATCGAGGACGAGGACCGGCCGCCGCCGGCCGGCCCGGTCACCAACCTCGTCGTCGCGGCGGCGGTGGTGGCCCTCGGGGCCGCGACCGTCGCCGGTGCCCTGAGCCTGGACGTCGGCAGCGCGGCGACCCCGGCGGCGGGGATGTGGCCGCTGCTGATCGGCGGAGTGCTCGTCGTCCTCGGCCTGGCGCTGGTTCCCCTCGCCCGCCGCACGCACGACGCCGAGCGCTTCACCCGCGCCAGCTGGCTCGTGCTGCTCGGGCTGGCCTCGATGCTGGTCTTCGTCGCGCTCATCAGCGTCATCGGCTTCGAGATCCCGGCCGCACTGCTGGTGTTCGTGTGGCTGCGCTTCCTCGGACACGAGAGCTGGCGCCTCTCCGTCATCACGAGTCTGGCCGTCGTCGTCGGGTTCTACCTGCTCTTCGTCGCCGCCCTCTCGGTCCCGATCCCGCACCTGTTCTAGGAGGCAGCCGTGGACCTCTCCCCCGTGCTCGACGGCTTCTCCGTCGTCCTCGAGCCCACCAACCTGCTGTACTGCCTGCTCGGCGTCGTCATCGGCATGCTCATCGGCGTGCTGCCCGGCCTCGGCCCGGCGGCGACCATCGCCATCCTGTTGCCGCTGACCTTCGGCATCGAGCCGGTCACCGCGATCATCATGCTGGCCGGCATCTTCTACGGCGCCCAGTACGGCGGGACCATCACCTCGGTGCTGCTCCGGCTGCCCGGGGAGGCATCGTCGGTGGTGACCGTCTTCGACGGCCACGCGCTGGCGCGGCAGGGCAAGGCCGGCACCGCGCTCGGCATCGCCGCGATCGGCTCGTTCGTCGGCGGGACGGTGTCCATCATCGCCCTGTCGATCGTCGCGCCGGTGGTCGCCGGGTTCGCCCTCGACTTCGGCCCGCCGGAGTACACGGCCCTGGCACTGCTGGGCATCCTGCTGGTCTCGACGGTCAGCGGCGGCGACCGGCTCAAGGCGGTCATCGCCGCCGCGGTGGGGCTGCTCCTGGCCACCGTCGGCCGTGACGGCTTCACCGGCGCCGAGCGGTTCACCTTCGGCAGCCTCGACCTCGCCGACGGCCTGGACTTCGTGCCGATCGCCATGGGTCTGTTCGGGCTCGGCGAGATCCTCTACAACCTCGAGGAGCGGCACCGCGCCGTCCAGGCGCCGGCGAAGGTCGCCAACGTGTGGCCCTCGCGGAAGGACCTGCGCCAGTCCTCCGGCGCGATCGGCCGCGGCTCGGTGCTCGGCTTCCTGCTCGGCATCCTGCCCGGCGGTGGCGCGACGCTGTCCTCGCTGGCCGCCTACGCGCTGGAGAAGCGGCGCTCGAAGACGCCCGAGCGGTTCGGGCAGGGCGCGGTCGAGGGGGTCGCCGCCCCGGAGACGGCGAACAACGCGGCCGCGACGTCGTCGTTCATCCCGCTGCTGACGCTGGGCATCCCGGCCAACGCGACCATGGCGGTCATCTTCGGCGCTCTGCTCATCCAGGGGGTGACCCCCGGCCCGCAGCTGGTGAGCGAGGACCCCGACCTCTTCTGGGGCGTGGTCAACTCCATGTACATCGGCAACATCCTGTTGCTGATCATGAGCATCCCGCTGGTCGGCGTCTTCGTGCGGATCCTGCGGGTGCGGGCCACGGTGCTGGCGCCGATCACCGTGCTCATCACGCTG
Organism: Geodermatophilus sp. SYSU D00708; assembly: GCF_054050115.1. Classification (NCBI taxonomy): domain Bacteria; kingdom Bacillati; phylum Actinomycetota; class Actinomycetes; order Geodermatophilales; family Geodermatophilaceae; genus Geodermatophilus; species Geodermatophilus sp. SYSU D00708. Next base: position 86,504 of record NZ_JBJGYS010000018.1, read on the forward strand.
GTCGGCGTCTACACGGTCCGCAACAACGTCTTCGACATCGTGCTGGTCATCGCCTTCGGCGCCGTGGGCTACCTGATGAAGAAGCTCGGCTTCGACCCCGGCCCGCTGGTGCTCGCCTTCGTCCTCGGCTCGCTGCTGGAGGAGTCGCTGCGGCGGTCGCTGCTGATCTTCGAGGGCGACCCGACCGGCTTCTTCACCCGGCCGATCTCGGGGACGCTGTTCGTGCTCTTCCTGCTGGTGGCCCTCCTCCCCGCCGTCCAGGCCCTCCGCCACCGCCGGCGCGCCGCCGACACCACCGACACCAAGGAGCTCGTGTGACCGTCCTCGTCGGATTCCTGCCGACCGCCGAAGGCCAGGCCGCCTTCGCCGCCGGCCTGGCCGAGGCCCGGCGCCGCGGCGAGGACCTGATCGTCCTCAACTCCCCCCGCAGCGGCGCCCCGGTGAGCGCCGACGTCGCCCCGCCCGAGCTGGTGGCCGACCTGACCGACCGGGCGCGGGCGGCGGGGGTCGCCCTCGACCTCCGCCAGTCGGCGCACAGCGGCGACCTGTCCGACGAGGTGGTCCGGGTGGCCGACGAGGCCGACGCGTCGGTGATCGTGATCGGGCTGCGCCGCCGCTCCCCCGTCGGGAAGCTGCTCATGGGCAGCACCGAGCAGCGGATCCTGCTGGACGCCGACCGGCCGGTGCTGGCGGTCAAGCCCTCCTGACAGCCCCACTGCGGACGGCCGGGCCCGCGGCTCCCCTCATCAGGGGGCCGCGGGCCCGGTGTCGTGCGGGCCTCCAGGCGCGGCCCCTGGGACAAGATGACGGGGTGTCCACGCCTGCCCGCCCGGTCGAGGCCCGCGAGTCGCGGCCGTCCACGCTGTACCTGGTCAAGCAGCTGGAGCAGGCGGTGCGCGCCCGGCTGGACGAGGTCCTCCGCCCGGCGGCCATCACGCCGCTGCAGTACACCGCGCTGACCGTGCTGGAGCGGCACGCGGACCTGAGCACCGCGGAGCTGGCGCGGAACTCGTTCGTCACCGACCAGAGCGCCGCAGACATGGTCGCCGTCCTGGAGGACCGCGGCCTGTTGTCGCGGATCCCCGACCCGGTCGACCGGCGGCGCCGGGTCCTCCGGCTCACCCCGCAGGGGCAGGAGCTGCTCGATCGCTTCCGGGACGACGTGACCCGCGTCGAGTCGCGGATGGTCGCGCCACTGACCCCGGCCCAGGCCGAGGACCTGCGCTGCTACGTCGCGCTCTGCCGGGCCGCCCTGGACACCCAGCCGTCCCGCTGAGGAGGTGCCGGCCGGGTCACCGGCCGGCACCTCCCCGGACGGGTCCTACCGGTCCCGTCGTCCGGGCTCGCCGAGGCCGCCGACGAGCCGGGAGGGCTCGAACCGCGTGAACCGCGCGGCCGTTCCGAGGTCGAGCGCGTCGGCCGCGGCGTTCAGCCGGGCCGGCGTCGCCACGTCGCCCCAGCGGCCGGTGTCGAGCCGTTGCTCGAGGGCGTGCAGCGCGGCCACCTGCTCGGCCGGCTGGAACTCGCAGTGCCCGGGGCCGTCGACGTAGGCCTGGCGCAGCAACCGGTTGGCACCGGCCCGGCGCACCTGGTCGGCGTACCAGTCCTCGTGCTCCACCGGCACGAGCTCGTCGGCGACGGTGTGGATGGCCAGCTCCGGGACCCCCAGCTCGCCGGTGACCATCGACGAACCGGCCAGGTCGGCCACCGCCCCGGGGTCGGCCTCGACGTCCGCCTCGCTGGTCAGCGTCGCCAGGTCGGCGTCCAGGTCGAGCCCCGCCTCCCGGTAGAGCGCCCGGACCTGGCGGGCGTGCGGGCTGCTGTCGAGCAGCACGCGGTAGTCGACGCCGACGTTGGCGGCGCTGTTGCCGCCGGCCGCCAGCTCGATCTGCTGCCGGCCGGTCACGTACCGCTCGAGACCGCCGCCGGCGACCAGGGCGTCGAACTGCTGCTCCTGCTGGGCCGCGTAGTCGCGCGGGGCCGGCGGGGTCTCCGCGGTGGACCAGGTCGCCATGTTGAGGTACGCCGACGCCAGCGCGATCCGCGCACGGCCCTCCGGCGTCTGCTGCGCCGCGGTGACCGCCGCGATGAGGCCCGCCGCCGCCCGGGTCGCCTGCTCCGGGCTCTCGTACCGGACCAGCGGGATGTCCGCCTCGGGAGCCAGCAGGCGGGACAGGGCGTAGACCCCGTCGAGCTGGTAGTCGTTGAGGTTGAGCGCACCGGCGACCAGCCCGCACGTGGTCAGGACGCCGTCGATCTGCCCTCGCGGGTCCTCCGCCTGGCGGGCGCTCACCAGGCCGCCCATCGACCGGCCGAAGGCGATGGTGCGCTCCGGCTCGACCCCGAGCAGGTCCTCGAAGGCGTCCAGGGCGGCGAACTGGTCGTCGACGGCGGACTCCAGCGCCCACATCGACGTCCCCGAGTACGACGAGCCCACCAGGGCGTACCCCTGGGCCAGCAGCTCGTCGCGGGTCGCGTCGTCCGGGGCGTCCTCGGCCACCAGGGGCCCGAAGCCGTGGGCGAACAGGACGACGGTCCCGTTCCACTCCGCCGGCACGTGGGCCAGCCAGTGGGCGCCACTGTCCAGGTCGCCGCGGTACTCCCCGGGCGGCACGTCCGGCTGCTGCGCCGGCGCGGCGTTCGCCGCCGTGACCGACGCTCCGCCACCGACGAGCGCGACGGTCCCTGCGACCACCGCCAGTCGGGTCCCCCACCTGTGCACGTGCACCCCCACTCCTGCCGGACGACGCCCGGCACCGGTCGTGTGATGCAGGCCACCCTCGCAGATCCACAGGTTTCCTGTCCATCGGAGGATCCGCGGGCCGCTGGGCAGTCGGGCGGCGACCCCCGCCGCCAGGCCCTACGCTGCCCGACGACCGTCCTCCTGGCACAGCGGAGAACCGACATGCACCCAGCACCGATCCCCCCGGACGAGGCCGTCGTCCTCGTCGTCGACGTCCAGAACGACTACTGCCACCCGGAGGGGACGCTCGGGCGGCGCGGGGTCGACTGCGCGTCGGCGCTCGCCGCCGTGGAGCGGATCGGCGCGCTGCTGCCGGTGGCCCGCGCCGCCGGCGTCCCCGTCCTGCACGTGCACACCCAGCACTCGCGGTGGACCGACACCCCGGGGTGGCGCCGCCGGGGGCAGGGCGGCACGACCATCGAGCCCGAGACCGACCCCATCGTCGCCGCGGGGACCTGGGGCGCCGAGCCGTACGGGGACCTGGTCGCCGACGGGGACTTCACCTTCGTCAAGCACCGGTACTCCGCGTTCGCCTTCACCCCGCTGGACCTGGTCCTGAGCGCGCTGGCCCGCCCGACGCTGGTGCTGGCCGGGCTCACCTCGGACGTGTGCGTCCGGGCGACCGGCGTCGACGCGGTCTCCCGGGGGCACCGGGCGGTGCTCGTGGGCGACGCGACGGCGACCGTGGGGGTGGTCCCCCAGGCCACCGCCTGCGCCGAGTTCGCCGCCACCATCGGGCCGGTCGTGCCCAGCGCCGACCTGCTCTCGTCGTGGGCCGTTCCGGCGGGGTCGGCCGCCGGCGCTCCCTAGACTCGGGCCGCGGCGTCCGACCCGCCGCTCGACGTGCCCCACGCCATCGGACCCCAGGAGAGCGGATGCCCGCACAGCCGGCCGAGCACGCCGTCCCGCACGACCTCGAGTTCGGTCTGTTCGACTGGATCGACGCGCACCCCGGGATGACGGCCGCCGATGTCTACGACGCCCGGCTGCGGGTGCTCACCGAGGCCGACCGGAGCGGGTTCTCCACGTACCACATCGCCGAGCACCACGGCACGCCGCTGGGGCTCGCGCCGTCCCCGTCGGTGTTCATCGCCGCGGCCGCCCGGGTGACCGGGCGCATCCGGCTGGCGCCGACCACCTTCATCGTCCCCCTGTACGACCCGCTCCGGTTGGTGCAGGAGATCTGCATGCTCGACCAGCTCAGCCACGGCCGGCTGGACGTCGGGGTGGGCAAGGGCTCCTCCCCCATCGAGGCGGCCATGTACGGCCTGACCCCGCCGGACACCGCCGAGCGCTTCGAGGAGCTGTTCCCGGCCATCGTCGAGGCGATGGAGACCGGCCGGTTCCGGCGTCCGGGGGCCGAGGGACCGGCCGGCGAGGAGGTCCCGCTGCACGTGCCCGTGTTCCAGCGCCCGCACCCGCCGCTGTGGTACCCGACGTCGAACGCCGCCTCGATCCCACGGCTGGGCGACGAGGGCTACAACGTCCTGTTCGGGTTCGGCTTCGCCTCCCCGCCGCTGGAGGTGGTGCGCGAGCAGAGCCGGGTGTTCTTCACGCACTTCCGGGAGTCCGCGGAGCGCGGCGGGGTCCGCTACAGCCTCCCGGGCCGGACGCCGCGCTTCGGCATGCTGCGGCACGTCTTCGTCGCCCCGACCGACGAGGAGGCCGCAGCTCTCGCCCGGCCGGCGTTCGACGCCCACTACGAGAGCTTCACCCACCTGTGGCGGCTGCACGGCAGCGAGCGCTTCACGGGCCCGGTCGACTTCGACCGCCTGGTGGCCGAGCGCAAGCTGTTCGTCGGGTCACCCGAGACCGTGGCCGCCCAGGTCACCGAGGCGGTGACGGTCGGGGAGATCAACTACCTCGCCGGCGCCTTCGCGTGGGGCTCCCTCGACGTCGAGACGGTGCTCTCCTCGGTGCGGCTGTTCCGCGACGAGGTCGTCCCGGCCGTCCGGGCCCGGACCCCCGGCCCGTCCACGCCCGCGGCTGCGGCCCCCGCCTGAGCGCACCCGCCGTCACCGCCACACCGTCCAGCGATCTCCTCATCGTCGAGAGGCCCTCCATGCCCCGCCCGCGCCTGACCGCCGTCCTGTCCTGCTCGGTGCTGCTGCTCGCCGCCTGCGGCGGGGGTGGGGACGGCGAGCAGGCAGGCGCCGGGTCGAGCGACGCGCCCCGACCCGTGACCGTCGGCGTCGTCCCCATCGCCGACGTCGCCCCGCTCTACCTCGGCGTCGAGGAGGGCTTCTTCTCCGAGCGCGGGCTGGACGTCGAGGTCGTGACCGGCCAGGGCGGCGCGGCGCTGGTCCCCGCCGTGGTGAGCGGGGAGCAGGACTTCGCCTTCAGCAACACCCTGTCGCTGCTGGTGGCGCAGGAGGCGGGCCTGCCGATCCAGGTCGTCGCACCGGGGAACTCCTCCACCGGGGACCCCGCCGACGACTTCGGCTGCGTGCTCGTGCCGGCGGGCAGCCCGCTGCAGTCCGTCGCCGAGCTGGCCGGGAAGCGGGTCAGCACGAACACCCTGAACAACATCAACGTCGCGGTCATCCGCGACGTGGTGGACCGTGCCGGCGCCGACTCCTCGACGATCGAGTTCCTGGAGATCGCGCACCCGGACGTCCCGCAGGCGGTGGCCAGCGGTCAGGTCGACGCCGCGACGGCGGTGGAGCCGTTCAAGACGATCGCGCTCCAGCAGGGCGCGCGCTGCTTGTCGAACGTCTTCGCCGAGGCGCAGGAGGACCCGCTGCTCATCGGCGCCTACTTCACGACGTCGGAGACCGCGCAGTCCGACCCCGAGCTGGTGGACGCCTTCGTGGAGGGACTGCAGGAGTCCTTCGCGTACGCCACCGAGAACCCCGACGCGGCCCGCGGGATCCTGGGCAGCTTCACCGAGCTCAGCCCGGACCTGGCCGGCGCGATCACGCTGGCCGGCTGGCCGGAGGAGCTCGAGCGGGGGTCCTTCGAGTACATGTCCGAGGTCGGCGTCCGCTACGGGATCCTCGAGGGACAGGCGGACCTCGACACCCTGCTCCCGCAGGACTGAGAGCGACGGAGGAGAACGTGCAGGGGAACGGGCACGGCAGCGTCGAGCCGGGGACGGTCGTCCTCGTCACCGGCGCCGCGCACGGCATCGGCGAGGCCGTGAGCCGGCACCTGGCCGGCGAGGGGGCGCTCGTCGTCGCAGCCGACGTCGCCGACGCGGGGTGGGACGCCGAGGGGGTCACCCACGTGCACGCCGACGTGAGCGACGAGGGCTCCTGGGAGCGGCTCGTGGCGACGACGCTGGACCGGCACGGCCGGGTCGACGCGCTGGTCAACAACGCGGCGATCTACCAGGGGCTCGGGGCCAAGCGCCCGTTCACCGAGATCGGCGTCGACGAGTGGGACCGGGTGATGGCGGTCAACACCCGCGGCGTGTGGCTGGGCATGCGGGCGGTCCACCCCGCCATGAAGGAGCAGGGCCACGGCCGGGTGGTCAACATCGCCTCGTCCACGGTGCACATGGGCGTGCCGTACTTCGCGCACTACACCGCCTCGAAGGGCGCGGTCATCGCCCTCACCCGCAGCGTGGCCCGCGAGGTCGGCGCCGACGGCATCACCGTCAACGCGATCGCCCCGGGCCTGGTCGAGACCGAGGCCACGCGCTCGCTCAACGACGACGACTACCTGGCGGTCGCGGCCGGGCGGCGGGCGGTCCCCCGTCGCATGGAGGCCGACGACCTCTGCCCGGCGATCTCCTTCCTGTGCTCGCGCAGCAGCGGGTTCATCACCGGCCAGACCCTGGTCGTGGACGGCGGCACGGTCTTCAGCTGACCTCGGCGCGGGTGCGCAGCGCCCGGTCGGCGAGCGTGACGGCGAGCAGCACGGCGCCGGTCGCGGTGAAGAGCCAGCCCAGCGCGTGCAGGCCGGCGTCCCCCACCCCGGAGGCGTAGGCGACGCCGGTGGCGCTCGTGGCCAGCATGGCGCCGGTGTACTGCGCGGTGCGGGAGAGCCCGGTGGCCGCGCCCACCTGCTCCGCGGGCGCCAGTCGGTAGACCATGACCTGGTTGGCGACGAACCCCATGCCGTTGGGCAGGCCGTAGACCGCGGCCACGCCGGCCAGGACCGCGATCGGGGTGGCCGGGGTCAGGCCGGTCACCGCGATGCTCCCGACCAGCAGGCCCGCGGCGGCGACGAGCAGCGGCCACAGCGGGCGCGCGCCGCGCGCCGCGGCCAGGGACACGACCGCCCCGACGGCAGACATGCCCAGGAGCACGAGGCCGGCCGCGCTGGCCGACAGCCCCCGGCGCTCCTGCAGCCACGGGGTCAGCCCGAAGAGCACGCCGTAGACGACGAGGAACGTCAGGACCACCCGCAGGTACGTCGCGAGCAGCGGCAGGTTGCGGCCCAGCATCCGGACGTCGAGGAAGGGGACCCGGGACCGCCGCTCGGCCACCACGAACAGGACCAGGCAGGCCACGAGCGCCGCGACGACGTACCAGCGGGGGTGCGGCACGCCGGTGAGCACGAGGAGCAGCAGCGTCACCGCGCCGCTGAACAGCAGCACGCCGGGCAGGTCCAGCAGCCGCCAGGCGGCGACCTCCCGCTCCCGCGGGCGGGACCGCGGCAGGAGCCACAGCGCCAACGCCGTCACGAGCAGTCCGAGGGGCACGTTGACGGCGAACACCGCGCGCCACCCCACCGTGTCGACCAGCACGCCGCCCAGCGGGGGGCCGACCGCGAGGGTCACCAGGCCGGTGGTGTTGAGCAGGCCGAGGGCCCGCGCCGGGACGGCCACCCCTGCCCGGTCGGCCTGCTCGCGGACCATGGCGACGGCGGCCGGGTAGAGGGCGCCGGTGCCGACCCCGACGACGGCACGGGCGGCCACGATCCACCCGAAGGTCGGCCCGAGCGCACCGACCAGGCCGGCGACGGCGACCAGCACCCCGCCGGCGAGGAACACCCGCCGCGGGCCGAACTGGTCGGCGAGCCGGCCGGCGACCGGCTGCCCGATGGCGCTGGCCAGGTACATGGCGGAGATCAGCCAGGCCGTCGCCGCGGCCCCCACTGCGAACTCCCGCCCGATCGGCGACAGGGCGGTCGCGATCATCGTGGAGTTGACCGGGTTCAGCACCGCCCCGAGGCAGAGCGGGACCAGCAGCCGCGGCCCCAGGTCCGGTGGCCGCTCCACGGCGACGTCCCTGCTGCCCACCCCCGGCACCCCCGCTGCGTTCCCGTCCCGTCGACGTGTCCGGGGGGTCACGCTGCCACGTGCCGCACCTTGGGCTGCACCGACGGGCCGGGCACCGCCCGGTCACGGCTCCGCCGCCCTCCACCGCATCGCCCGCCGGTCGGCCGGGGTGGTGCCACCCCAGATGCCGAACCGCTCGTCGGCGGCGAGGGCGTAGTCGAGGCAGGGCCTGGCCGCCGGGCACCGCCGGCAGGCCTCGAGCGCTCCGCGCGCGGGGGGAGCGTTCGCCTCGCGGGCCTCCGGCCACCAGGCGGCCGGGTCGCCGGTCTCGCACGCCACGGTGCGGGCCACGGCGAGTGACCGGATCAGCACGCGCCACTCGGCCGCCGCCCTCGGCGGCACCCCCCACAAGCCGTAGGGGGGAGCCTCGTCCTGACTCATCGCGCCATTGCGTCACGGGGGATATGGCGAGCGGTGGAGGCGCGCGCGACTTTCTCGCCGGGACGGCGTCGAGCCGAGTCCGGTTGCCGTGTCCGTGCCGCCGGGCTCACGCTCCGTACCGGTCGCCGGGACGACCGCGCCGGACCGGCAACCCGGCTGCCGCCGTGCCAGGCTCTCCCGCGTGAGCTTCGATCTCTACCGATCCGACGGTGAGGTCATCCGCTACGGCGATGACGCTCGCTTCAGCTTCACCGCCACGGGGCACCTCGTCGTCTACGACGGCATCCACAAGGTCGTGTTCAGCCACCACAGCTGGGACCGGGTGGAGGAACCCGCGCCGCCCCCTGGGCGGTGACCCGCGGCGGGCACCGTCACTCGGCGAAGACGGCGCCGAGCGCGACGGCCACGTCGCGGTGGTCGCGGACCAGCCGCGCCCGGCCGCGGCCCAGCCGGGCGAGGTCGCGGCCCAGCTCGACGTCCTGCTCGCCGGAGACGTCCAGCAGCACGTCGAGACGAGGGAGGCGGGCGGCGGTCAGCCGGGGGTCGGGGCCGGCGTTGTGCACGCAGTCGCTGAGCAGCAGCACCCGGGCGTCGCGGGCGGGGACGCCGGCCAACTGCCGGGCCGCGGTCTCCAGCGCGAAGGTCACGTTGGTCAGCCCCTGCGCGGGCACCCGGAGGAGCAGGTCCAGGACGGCGAGCGGGGCGACCTGCTCCCCCAGCCGGACCAGGACCGCGGCGTCGGACCAGAAGGCGACGACGGCGAGCCGGTCGCGGGCCAGCTCGCCGGCGAGGGCCCCCACCGCGGCCGCCGCGGTGCGCACGCGCTCGCCCCGCATGGAGCCCGAGACGTCGACGACGAGCACCACCGAGCGGCGCTGGCGCACCCGCTCGCGGACGACGACGTCCCCCTCCTCGGGGAACGGCCGGCCGGCCAGCGCCTCGAGCGTCCGCTCCAGGTCGAGGTCGTCGGAGCCCCCGCTCCACGGCAGGCTGACCAGTTCCCCCACGCCGCGGCGGGGGCGGCGGTCCCGCGGCGGGCGCGGCACGGACAGCCGCCGGGCGATGGCGCGGGCCCGGCGGCGGGTCTCCTGGTCGGCGGCGCCGTCGGTGGCCAGGTCCGCCAGCGGGATGAGCTCGGCCGGCTCGTCGGTCGTCCCCGGAGTGCTGCCGCCGGGGCGCTGGGCCGCCGGAGCGCGCCGTCGGTCCCCGGAGGTGAGCGCCAGGCCGGCTCCGCCGGGTGCCGGCCGGTAGAGCGAGGGCGCCTCGGTCAGCTGCTTGGGCCTGCGGCGCAGCGGCCGGAGGCCCCGCGGCGCGCCCGTCGCGTTGCGCCGGCGAGTGACCGGAGAGTCGGCGTCGACCGTCCTTCAACCCGGCCGGGCCGCCGCGGGCGCGAGCACGAAGTGGTCGGTCCAGATCTCGCGGAGCACCGCCTCCGGCGTCGTCTCCACCGTCTCGTCGAGGAAGACCCGCCCGGACAGCGCCAGCAGCAGCGCGTCCAGGACGACGTCGGTGTACGCCTCGGGCAGCCCGCGCGGCGGCTCGACCGAGGGCTCGTCGGGCAGCGGGACCTCCCGCATCGCGGCCAACTGGGCCGCGACGAGGGCCAGGTCGATCGCGCCGCGGACGCTGCTGCCCTGGCGGACGTCGTCCCGCTCCCGGGTGGCGCGGGTGAGCGCCACGGCGTCGGCGACCAGCCGGGGCGACTCCACGCCGGTGCGGCGGCCGACGATGCCGCGCTCGGCCTCGGCGTCCTGGTAGCCGATCGCCAGGCGCACCAGCCGGTCGTGCACCGAGGTGGACAGCCGGGTCGTGCCGATGGTGTCGTAGGGGTTCATCGAGGCCACGACCCGGAAGGTGGGCAGCGCCTGCACCGTGCCGACCCGGGGGACGGCGATCCGGCGCTCGGCCATCGCGGTGAGCAGCGTGTTGAGGGTGTCCTCGGGAGCGCGGTTGAACTCCTCGACGTAGAGGAACCCGCCCGAGCGCATGGCCTCGACCAGCGGGCCGGCGACGAAGTTCTCCGGCGTGTAGTCCTCGCGCAGCACCCGCGCCGGGTCGTGGTGGCCGACCAGCCGGGTCGGCGTCAGGTCGGCGTTGCCCTCGACGAAGACCAGGGGCACGCCCCACTCGGCGGTGATCGAGCGCAGCAGCGTCGACTTCGACGTCCCCGGCGGCCCCTCCAGCAGCACGTCCCGCCCGGCGGCGACCGCGGCCAGCAGCAGGTCGATCTCGCGGTCGCGGCCGACCAGGTGGCGGGCCACCCGCCGGCGGACCTCCCGGACGGAGGCCCCCGGCTCGGAGGTCACCCGGGAGCCGGTGACGACCGCGTCGTCGACGGGCCGGGGATCGGGGTCGGCGGACGGTCTCAGGGCGGACTCCTCGGTCGGGGAGGGCGCGGGCCGGCCGGGCCGACCGCCGGCGCGCGGACTCACTTGACGGTGAACCCGGCGTCCACGGGGAGGGTCACGCCGGTGATGTAGCGCGCCTCGTCGGAGACCAGGAACAGGACGGCGTTGGAGATGTCGACCGGGTCCACCCACGGCACCGGGAGCGCGTTGGTCGACTCGAAGACCGGCGCCGCCGTCTCCCGGCTCGGGTTCGGCTGCTCGGGGTCGAACAGCCCCCAGGTCTTCGGGTTCTGGATCATGACGGTGTCGACCCCGGTGGGGTGGACGGTGTTGACCCGGATCCGGTGCGGGGCGAACTCGTTGGCCAGCGTGCGCATGATGCCCACGACGCCGTGCTTGGCCGCCGTGTAGTGGATGGTGTTCGGGACGCCCTTGAGCCCGGCGGTGGAGCTGGTGATGACGATCGCGCCGCCGTTCCCGCCGTCGACCAGGTGCGGCAGGGCGACCTTGCAGGTGTTCCAGACGCCGGTCAGGTTGATGTCGATCATCTCGCGCCAGGCGTCGTCGGTGATGTCCAGCGCCGGCTGGATCTCGAACACGCCGGCGTTGGCCAGCACCGCGTCCAGCCGCCCGAGCTGGGCGACCCCGTCGTCCAGTGCCGCCCTCAGCGCCGCGGGGTCGCGGACGTCGGCCTTCGTGGCCACGATCCGGCGGTCCAGCGCCTCCACCTGGCGGACGGTCTCGGCGAGGTCGTCCTCGGTGGCCGGCGGGTACATCGCGATGCTCTCGACGGGCCCGCAGAGGTCCACGGCGACGATGTCGGCGCCCTCCTGGGCCAGCCGGACCGCGTGACTCCTCCCCTGGCTGCGAGCTGCTCCGGTGATGAAGGCGACCTTGCCCTCGACCCGTCCCGGCACGGCGGTTCTCCCCTCGGTGTGGACGCACCGCGCGGTCGGTCAGACCCGCGGACGACGGCGGCGGGGGCGGACTGCTCGGGGCCGATCGCGGCCGCCCCCCGCCTGCGACCCGCATCACACCGGGACGGTAATGACACCGGGTGACAGAGACAAGGCGGCCCCCGGCCGGCCGATCAGGAAGCCGTCGGCTCGGGCGGGAGCAGCAGGTCGAGCATGCCGGCCAGGACGCGACCGAGGTCCTCGTCGGGCGCGCTCACCCAGTGCTCGTGCGCGGCGAGCGTGGCGGCGAGGACGGCGTGCCCGACGGCCAGCGGGAAGAGGGGGTCCGGGGAGCCGAGGGTGCGGGCGTGGTCGACGGCGAGCTGCCGCCACTGCGCCCAGACCCGCACGGCGTGCGCCTGCACCGCCGGGACGGTGGTGAACAGCTGCGCCCGGTGCAACGCCCACTCCCGTTCCCCCGCCGGGAAGCTCAGGGCGTCGACCACCGCCCGCCGGACCACCGCGCGGTAGGGCTCACCGGGAGCCGCTCCGGCCAGGCCGCTCCGCAGCCGGTCGATCTCCCGCGGGATCTCGACGAAGAGCACGTCGGCCTTCGTCGGGAAGTAGCGGAAGAAGGTCCGGCGACTGATCCCGGCCTGCGCGGCGATGTCGTCGACGCTGGTCTCGTCGAAGCCCCGGGCCACGAACAGCCGCTGGGCGACCGCCGCGAGCTCGTGGGCGCTCGTGACCGGCGGCCGCCCGCCCCGGTCACCCGACGGCACGCTCTCCCGCGAAGTCACCCCCGCAGCCTGCCCGACCCGTCCTGAGATCGCCCCTTCCCCTTGTGACACCGAGTGCCATAACGTGCGACGCACGTCATAGCCGGCCACCAGGGCCGGCGAGCGAGAGAGGGGACCACACATGGGACGGGTCGAGGGCAAGGTCGCCTTCATCACCGGGGCGGCGCGCGGCCAGGGCCGCAGCCACGCGGTACGCCTCGCCCAGGAGGGCGCCGACATCATCGCCGTCGACGTCTGCAAGCAGGTCGAGACGGTGCCCTACCCCACCGCCACCCCGGACGACCTGGCCGAGACCGTCCGCCAGGTCGAGGCCCTCGACCGGCGGATCATCGCGACCGAGGTCGACGTCCGCGACCTCACCGGGCTGACGAAGGCGGTCGAGGACGGCGTCGCCGAGCTCGGCCGGCTCGACATCGTGCTGGCCAACGCCGGCATCTCCACGCCCGCTCCCACGCTGGAGATGGACGAGGAGACGTGGCAGACCATGATCGACGTCAACCTCACCGGCGTGTGGAAGACCGTCCGGGCCGCCGTGCCGCACGTCGTCGCCGGCGGACGCGGCGGGTCGGTCGTCATCACGAGCTCGCTGGCGGCCATCTACGCCAACCCGAACACCGCGCACTACTCGGCGGCCAAGGCCGGTCTGGTGATGCTGGCGAAGGTGATGGCCAAGGAGCTCGCACCGCACGGCATCCGGGTGAACACCGTCCACCCGACGACGGTGGCCACGGACATGATCCTCAACGAGCCCACATATCGGCTCTTCCGTCCCGACCTGGAGGACCCGACCCGGGCGGATTTCGAGGAGGCGGCGCTCACCCTCAACGCGCTGCCGGTGCCGGCGCTCGAGGCGGTCGACATCTCCAACGCCGTCCTCTACCTGGTCTCCGACGACGGCCGCTACGTCACCGGCACCACCCACGTGGTGGACGCCGGCGGCCAGCTCTGAACCGGCCGACGTCGTCCTGGCCGGCCTCGCCGCCGAGGTCACCGGCGTGACCATCCCCGTGGACGCCGGGCACATGGTCCTCCCCGGGATCAACACCGCCCCCGTCCGCTGACGACCGCGCTCTCCCGCTCCGGCCGAGCACGGCGGAGCGGGAGAGCGCGAAAGCGTCCGGCCCGGACGCCAGGTCGCCCTCGACTTGCTTGAGCTGTTCCAGAGGCCGGGCCAGACTCGGCGCGTGCCGACGACTTCGGACTTCGAGCGCATGCTTCGCGGGGCCTCCCTGCGGGTGACCAGGCCCCGGATGGCGGTGCTGGCCGCGGTGCACGCTCATCCGCACGCCGACACCGACACGCTCATCGGCCTCGCGCGGCAGAGATCCGGCGAGGTCTCCCACCAGGCCGTCTACGACGTCCTCGGCGCGCTGACCGACGCGGGGCTGGTGCGGCGCATCCAGCCGATGGGCTCCGTGGCCCGCTACGAGGCCCGGGTCGGGGACAACCACCACCACCTGGTCTGCCGGTCGTGCGGCGCGATCGTCGACGTCGACTGCGCCGTCGGCGACAGCCCCTGCCTGACCGCTTCCGACGGGACGGGCTACGAGATCGACGAGGCCGAGGTCATCTGGTGGGGCCGCTGTCCCGCCTGTGCTGCGGCTGCCGGGTGATCGGCGCCCCTCGACGCCCCGCCCGGTGGCGCACCTGATCGCCGTCGGAGAGACGCCCGCCGTCCCGCCGACCGGCAGCCCGAGGAGAACAGAGGACGAGGAGGGCCCGACGTGACCGAACCGAGCAACCGCACCACGAGCGTGAGCGAGAGCGAGAACCCGGGGATGCCCTCCCCCGAGCCGGCGGCACACCGGCCGAGGACCAACCGGGACTGGTGGCCCAACCAGCTGGACCTGTCGGTGCTGCACCACCACTCGTCCCGGTCCAACCCGCTCGACGCCGGCTTCGACTACAAGCAGGCCTTCCAGGGCCTCGACGTCGAGGCGCTCAAGAGCGACCTGGTGGCGCTGATGACCGACTCGCAGGACTGGTGGCCGGCCGACCACGGCCACTACGGCGGGCTGTTCATCCGGATGAGCTGGCACGCCGCCGGCACCTACCGGATCGAGGACGGCCGCGGCGGCGGCGGGCAGGGCGCGCAGCGCTTCGCCCCGCTCAACAGCTGGCCGGACAACGCCAACCTCGACAAGGCCCGCCGGCTGCTGTGGCCGATCAAGCAGAAGTACGGCCAGAAGCTCTCCTGGGCCGACCTGCTGGTCCTCGCCGGCAACGTCGCCCTGGAGTCGATGGGCTTCACGACCTTCGGCTTCGGCTTCGGCCGGCCCGACATCTGGGAGCCCGAGGAGGTCTTCTGGGGCCCGGAGGACGCCTGGCTCGGCGACGAGCGCTACAGCGGCGACCGGGAGCTCTCCGGACCGCTCGGCGCCGTGCAGATGGGCCTGATCTACGTCAACCCGGAGGGGCCCAACGGCAACCCCGACCCGCTGGCCGCCGCCCGGGACATCCGCGAGACCTTCGGCCGGATGGCGATGAACGACGAGGAGACCTTCGCGCTCATCGCCGGCGGCCACACGTTCGGCAAGACCCACGGCGCCGCCCCCGCCGAGGAGTACGTCGGCCCCGAGCCGGAGGGTGCGCCGCTGGAGGCCCAGGGCCTCGGGTGGGAGAACCGCTTCGGCAGCGGCAAGGGCCGGGACACCATCACCAGCGGGCTCGAGGTCACCTGGAGCCAGACCCCCACCCGCTGGAGCAACTGGTTCCTGGCGAACCTGTTCGGCTACGAGTGGGAGCTCACCGAGAGCCCGGCCGGCGCCAAGCAGTGGGTCGCCACGAACGTCGGCAACGTCATCCCGGACCCGGAGACGGGGCGGGAGACGCGCAGGCCGACGATGCTGACGACGGACCTCGCGCTGCGGTTCGACCCGGTCTACGAGCAGATCGGACGGCGGTTCCTGGAGAACCCCGACGAGTTCGCCGACGCCTTCGCGCGGGCCTGGTTCAAGCTGCTGCACCGCGACATGGGCCCGATCTCCCGGTACCTCGGCCCGTGGGTGCCCGAGCCGCAGCTGTGGCAGGACCCGGTCCCGGCCGTCGACCACGACCTGGTCGGCGAGGCGGAGATCGCCGACCTCAAGGCCAGGGTCCTCGACTCGGGCCTGTCGGTCTCCGACCTGGTCTCGGTCGCGTGGTCGTCGGCCGCGAGCTACCGCACCACCGACATGCGCGGCGGGGCCAACGGGGCGCGGATCCGGCTGGAGCCGCAGCGGAACTGGGAGGCCAACGACCCGGCCCTGCTGGCCAAGGTGCTCCCGGTCCTCGAGCAGGTCCAGCAGGAGTTCAACTCCGCGCAGAGCGGCAACACCCGGATCTCGCTGGCCGACCTGATCGTCCTGGCCGGCTCGGCGGCCGTGGAGAAGGCGGCGGCGGACGCCGGGGTCGCCGTCTCGGTGCCGTTCTCGCCGGGACGGACCGACGCCACGCAGGAGCAGACCGACGTCGACTCGTTCCGGGTGCTCGAGCGGACCGCCGACGGGTTCCGCAACTACGCGCGGCCCGGCGAGAAGCTGCCGCCGGAGGTCCGGTGGCTCGACCGCGCCTACATGCTGGACCTGACCGCGCCGGAGGCGACGGTCCTGACCGGCGGCCTGCGCGTGCTGGGCGCCAACCACGGTGGCAACCGGCACGGGGTCTTCACCGACCGGCCGGGGACGCTGACCAACGACTTCTTCGTCAACCTGCTCGACATCTCCACGGAGTGGAAGCAGGGCGCGGAGGAGAACGTGTACGAGGGCCGCGACCGCGCCACCGGCGAGGTCCGGTGGACGGCGACGGCCGTCGACCTGGTCTTCGGGGCGCACTCGCAACTGCGGGCCATCTCGGAGGTCTACGCGCAGAGCGACGCGCAGGAGAAGTTCGTGCGTGACTTCGTGACCGCGTGGGTCCGTGTCATGGACAACGACCGGTTCGACCTGCGCTGACCCCGGTGCCGGGGCCGGTCGCTGGTCGGCCGGCCCCGGCACCGGAGGTGCTCCGGTGTCGAGCCGGGCGTCGTGGTCTACCTCCGCGGCGGGCAGGACGTCGCGGGGCAGGACGTGGTGACGCGATCCTGCGTGACCTGGGGATCAGCAGCAGGCGGGCGACGAGCGGGAGCCTCGATCAGGGCTGCGCGGCGCTCACCGGGTGACCGGCCGGAGGGGTCCCCTCTCCCCGCCACTCTCAACGTATAGCTCCCCCGGGGGCTTGTGGCAAGGCCCCGGGGGTGCCGCACACTCTCCGGCCGAGGCCGTGACCTGCGGAAACAGGCGCGAGCCCGGATCGGAGCTGATGACGTGACCCCGCTGACCACCAGCGCCTTCGACCTCCCCGACCACCTCACCGCCAAGGCCGACCCCGCCCTCGTCGCCGGCGACGAGGCGCACTTCGCCGCCGTCGCCGACAGCCTCGCGCAGACGATCGCCGACCTGTCCCACCGCCTGGACGCCGAGCGCCGCGCCCCCGGCGGCACGGGACAGGAGGCGCTGGACCGGGACCTGGAGGTGCACCGGCTGACCGCCCGGCTGCGCACCCTGCGCCGCTTCGGGCTGGACCTGTGCCTCGGCCGCATGGACCCCGCCGACGGCACCGACCCGGTGTACGTCGGCCGGGTCGGCCTCACCGACAGCGCCGGCCGTCGGCTGCTCGTCGACTGGCGCTCGCCGGCGGCCGAGCCGTTCTTCGGCGCCACCCACGCCCGGCCGATGGGCCTGGCCGCCCGCCGCCGGTACCGGTGGACCCGCGGCCGGATCACCGACTACTGGGACGAGGTGTTCGCCGCGGACGGGTTCGCGGGGCACGCCGTCTCGCTCGACGACCAGTCCGCGTTCATCGCCAGCCTGGGCAGCAGCCGGTCGCCCCGCATGCGCGACGTGCTCGGGACCATCCAGGCCGACCAGGACGCGATCATCCGCGCGGGGTCGCACGGCGCTCTCGTCGTCGACGGCGGCCCGGGGACGGGCAAGACCGTCGTCGCGCTGCACCGCTCCGCCTACCTGCTCTACGCCGACCCCCGCCTCGGCTCCTCCCGCGGCGGGGTGCTGTTCGTCGGCCCGCACCAGCCCTACCTGGCCTACGTGTCCGACGTCCTGCCCAGCCTCGGCGAGGAGGGCGTGCAGACCTGCACCCTGCGCGACCTCGTCCCCGAGGGCGCCGCGGCCGGGGTCGAGCCCGATCCGGAGGTGGCCCGGCTGAAGGCGGACGCGCGCATGGTCGACGCGGTGGAGGCGGCCGTCCGCTTCTACGAGGAGCCGCCCACGAGGCCGATGACCGTGACGACCCCGTGGTCCGACGTCCGGCTGGACGCCGACGACTGGGCCGAGGCCTTCGACGCACGGGACCCCGGCACTCCGCACAACGAGGCGCGCGACCAGGTCTGGGAGGCCCTGCTCGCGATCGTGGCGGACGCGCACGACGAGGACGACGTCCCGGCCGACCTGCTCCGCAAGACGCTGCTGCAGGACCGGGAGCTGGTCGCGGCGTTCCACCGCGCGTGGCCGCTGCTCGAGGCGACCGACGTCGTCGGCGACCTGTGGTCGGTGCCGGCGTACCTGCGCAGGTGCGGGCCGTGGCTGGGTCCCGACGACGTCCGGACGCTGCAGCGCACCGATGCCTCCGCGTGGACGGTGTCGGACCTGCCGCTGCTGGACGCCGCCCGGCAGCGGCTCGGCGACCCGGAGGCGTCCCGGCGCCGGCGCCGCCAGGAGGTCGTCGTCGCCGCCGAGCGCGAGCGCATGGCCGGCGTCATCGACGAGCTGATCGCCGCTGACGACTCCGAGCTGCTGCTGATGACCAGCCTGCGCCACCAGGACCTCCGCGACGCCCTGGTCGACGAGGCCGCGCTGCCCGCCGCCGAGCCGGACCGGCTGGCCGGGCCGTTCGCGCACGTCGTCGTCGACGAGGCGCAGGAGCTGACCGACGCGGAGTGGCAGATGCTGCTGCTGCGCTGCCCGTCCCGCAGCTTCACCGTCGTCGGCGACCGCGCCCAGGCCCGGCACGGCTTCGCCGAGTCGTGGGAGGAGCGGCTCGAGCGGGTGGGGCTGGACCGGATCGCCGTGGCGTCGCTGACGATCAACTACCGCACGCCGGCGGAGGTGATGGCGGAGGCCGAGCCGGTCATCCGCGCCGTCCTCCCGGACGCGAACGTGCCGACCTCCGTCCGCCAGAGCGGCGTCCCCGTCCGGCACGGGTCCGCCTCGGAGCTCGGCTCGATCCTCGACGCGTGGCTCGCCGAGCACGCCGAGGGGACCGCCTGCGTCATCGGCGACCCCACGTTCGCGGCGACCTCCCGCGTCCGGTCGCTGACCCCGGCGCTGGCGAAGGGCCTGGAGTTCGACCTCGTCGTCCTCGTGGACCCGGAGGCGTTCGGCACCGGCATCGAGGGCGCGGTCGACCGCTACGTGGCGATGACCCGCGCGACCCAGCGCCTGGTCGTCCTCACGAGCTCCTGAGGTCGCCCGACGTCAGCGGCTACCCCGGGGGGCCGGTGGGTCGTACGTTGGTCGCGCCGTCGCGGACGGCGCTCCGCCGGTCCGCGCGGCGTGCTCGCACGAGCTGAGAGGGGCGAGGGATGGCGAACAACCGGCCCGACCCGGGTGAGTTCCTCGAGCTGGCGCAGCGGATGCTGCGCGAGCTCTTCGGCGATCCGCGTGGCGACGACGAGCCGTGGGCCGAGGCCACGCGTCGTCCGCGCGAGCGCTCCGAGGTCCTCCAGGGCCACCGCGAGCCCAGCCCCGGGGAGCAGCGCGAGAACCTCACCTTCGCCCTCGCGACGCGCGCCGTCGAGGCACTCGAGGACCTCGCGCTCAACGTCGCGGCGATCCGACAGCGCCTCGAGCGCACCGACCCCCCGCCGTCCCGAGTGCGGCCCGAGGACGAGGGACACGGCCCGGACGGAACGTGACCTGGCGTACACCCGGCTCCCGACTGTCGGGAGGGATCGCCCCCAGCTCGATGACGTCGACAGGATGAGCGCATGAGCGACCTCGTCGGCTTCCTCCTGGCCCGCATCGCCGAGGAGGAGCGCGCCGCGGAGGACCTCGGCCGACTGTCGGCCAAGGCGACCGCCACCGCCGACGCGGACGACCTCGACCCCGGGGTGCGGGAGGGCATCGGCGCGGTGTTCGCCGCAGCGCAGTCCGACCCCGCCCGGGTGCGGACCTCCATCGAGGTCAAGCGCCGGCTGGTCGAGCTCTGCTCGCCGCGGGCCACGGACACCGTGCCGGGCTCTCCGCACCGCGGCTCCGAGGACGGCCGGGTGGACCTGCAGGTGCTCCGCCTGCTGGCGTCGCTCTACGCCGGGCACGCGGACTACCGCGAGGAGTGGCGGCCGTGACGGCCGTCGTTCTCACCGCGGCGGCATCAGTCCTGCGCGAGCGCCTCCAGACCGGTGCGGTGCACGGCAGCCCCCCCCTGTTGAGCCGGCGCTGCCGACGGTGGCCCGTCGTGCGAGCGAGCGAGCCCGTGTCGAACAGACCGCACCGTCGCGCGCCGCCGTGCTCCTCGAGGACCGAGACCAGGTCCGGGGCGTCCCAGCGGGCGGGTTGGAGACCCAGCGACGAAGCTCCGCGAGGCGCCCCCGAGCAGGCGGTCGTCGTCAGGCCGGTCCATCCGTGACGCCGGCGGCCGCGGTGGCGGAGGCCGTGCGCAGGAGTGCCCAGTCGCCCCGCCAGCCCAGCACGTGCAGGCCCTGGTCCGCGGTGCGCAGCGGCTGGTCGGGAGCCCCGAGGCCGTCGGCGCGCAGCGCGGGCAGGGTCTCGGTCAGCCGGAAGACGAGGTCGTCCTCCGGGTCGGCCGGCAGGACGTCGGCGGCCGGTGGCGGCAGGTCGGCGACCACCGCGCGGGAGAGCTCCCGGTACCGCCGCCGCAGCAGGTCGCGCTGCTGGTGGAAGCGGGCGAAGCGATCGGTTCGGACCTCGGGCAGGAGGTACAGGATGCCCAGGTTCCACGCGCCCTCCCACAGCTGCCGGGCGTCGAGCAGCGTGAGCGCGTGCAGCCGGACGTCCGCCGGGAGCGGCAGCCGGTCCAGCCGGGCGCACGCGGCCAACGGCCGGGTCACCGTGCCGCTGAGCAGCGCCTCCAGGATGTCGTCCTTGGTCCGGAAGTAGTGGTACAGCGAGGCCTGCCGGATCCCGACGGCCTCGGCGACCTGTCGGGTCGAGGTGGCCGCGTACCCGCGGGTGGTGAACAGCTCGCCCGCGGCGTCGAGGACCTCGTCGCGGGCGGTGTCGCCCGGGCGCCTGCGGTCCTCGAGCCGGGGGCGCCCGGCGGCGGTGCGCACGCGTGGGATCGTGCCAGCCCGGGCCGCCTGCACGACCCCTGCGCGCACCGCCGCCGACGAGGTCACCGGGCGGCCGCGAGGTCCGCCTCGACGGGCAGCGGAGCCGGCGCCGGCTCCGCGGCGCCCGCCGGTCGCCCGGTGACCACCCCCACCGCGACGATCGCGATCAGCCACCCCCCTCCCGCCCAAAACCTCGACCACCCCTAGATCGC